>NZ_QAJQ01000008.1:0-158701 GCF_003852395.1 Pedobacter sp. KBW01 | reverse complement strand
CCTGGCACACAACAAAAAACTCCCGATTTCCATCGGGAGTTTTGAGTTATTTAGCAGATGAATCTTCTTCTGCTGATTGTTCTTTCTTCTTTTCGCCTTTTTTGTGATTTACCGAAATCAGATCTGTTGTTTTATCATAATCAATTTCTAAAACATCTCCTTCGGTTAATTCGCCTTTAAGGATTTCTTCTGCGATCGGATCTTCAAGGTATTTCTGGATAGCCCTTTTTAAAGGACGGGCACCAAAATTACTATCAAAACCTTTCTCAGCAATGTATTCTTTTGCATTTTCGGTTAAAGCAATATCATAACCTAAAGTATGTACACGACCGAATAAAGCTTTTAATTCGATATCGATAATTTTGAAGATTTCTTCTTTACCTAAGCTATTGAATACAACCACATCATCAACGCGGTTTAAAAACTCTGGTGCAAAAGCGCGTTTTAAAGCACTTTCAATTACACCGCGGCTGTGCGATTCGGCCTGATTGTTTTTTGCCGAAGTAGAGAAACCAACCCCCTGACCGAAATCTTTCAACTGGCGTGCGCCAATGTTAGAAGTCATGATGATGATCGTATTTCTAAAATCAACTTTACGGCCTAAGCTATCGGTTAATTGTCCTTCGTCTAAAACCTGCAATAAGATATTGAATACATCAGGATGTGCTTTTTCAATCTCATCCAATAAGATTACCGCATAAGGTTTTCTTCTAACTTTTTCAGTTAACTGTCCACCTTCTTCATAACCTACATATCCCGGAGGCGCTCCTACTAAACGCGATACTGCAAATTTCTCCATGTACTCGCTCATGTCAATCTGAATCAGCGAATCGTCGCTATCAAACATGAAACGGGCCAGTTCTTTTGCCAATTCTGTTTTACCTACACCAGTTGGACCTAAGAAAATAAACGAACCAATTGGTTTTTTAGGATCTTTTAATCCGGCTCTTGTACGTTGGATGGCTTTGGTTAATTTCTTAATCGCATCATCTTGGCCGATAATTTTCTCGGCCACTTTGTCGTACATATTCAATAGCTTTTGGCTATCGGTTTGGCCAACACGTTGCACCGGAATACCTGTCATCATGGCTACCACCTCTGCTACATTATCTTCTGATACTTCGTAACGTTTGGTTTTGGTTTCAGCTTCCCACTCTGCTTTGGCTTTATCTAATTCTTCAATTAAATTTTTCTCTGTATCGCGGAGCTTCGCAGCTTCTTCGTATTTCTGACTGCGAACAACCTTGTTTTTCTCTAACTTGATATCTTCAATTTTAGCTTCGATATCAATAATGTTTTGAGGAACATGGATGTTGGTTAAGTGAACTCTCGATCCTGCCTCATCCAAAGCATCAATAGCTTTATCAGGCAAGAAACGGTCAGAAATATAACGCGATGTTAAAGTAACACAGGCCTGAATTGCCTCGTCTGTATAAGTTACACCGTGATGCTCTTCATACTTATCTTTAATACGGGTTAAAATCTCTACAGTTTCATCAGGAGTTGCTGGCTCAACCATCACTTTTTGGAAACGACGGTCTAAAGCACCATCTTTTTCAATGTACTGACGGTACTCATCTAAAGTAGTGGCACCAATACATTGAATTTCACCCCTGGCCAAAGCTGGTTTAAACATGTTTGAAGCATCAAGCGAACCCGATGCACCTCCTGCGCCAACAATGGTATGAATCTCATCAATAAATAAAATTACATCAGTAGATTTTTCAAGCTCGTTCATCACGGCTTTCATACGCTCTTCGAACTGACCACGGTATTTTGTACCGGCCACCAGCGAAGCTAAATCTAAAGTAACTACACGTTTGCCAAATAGCACACGCGAAACTTTACGTTGTACAATACGTAAGGCCAAACCTTCTGCAATTGCCGATTTACCAACGCCCGGTTCTCCAATCAAAATCGGGTTGTTCTTTTTTCTACGAGATAAAATCTGTGATACGCGTTCAATTTCTTTCTCGCGGCCAACAATCGGGTCTAAGCGACCTTCTTCTGCTGCCTTGGTTAAATCTCGACCGAAATTATCTAAAACCGGAGTTTTCGATTTTATATCTGAAACCTTTTTAGGTGTACTAAAGCTTTCTTCTTCGCGATAATCATCATCACCACCTGTAGAGGCACTGTTCGAAATATCGTCTCTGAATCCGTTCTTATTTACTTCTACCTCTTGTTTAAAAACATCATAAGTAACGCCATACTGTAACAAGATTTGTGAGGCAATGTTATCATCATCTCTCAAAACCGATAGCAATAAATGTTCGGTGCCAATTAAATCGCTTTTAAATATTTTAGCTTCTAAGTAAGTAATCTTTAAAACTTTTTCGGCCTGTTTCGTCAACGGAATATTGCCTAAGTTTACTGTAACACTCGATGTACCGCGAACGGCATCTTCAATTGAGCGGCGCAATTTACCAGTATCAACTCCTAACGATCGTAAAATTTTTATTGCCATACCATCGCCTTCGCGGATGAGGCCTAATAATAAATGCTCGGTTCCGATGTAATCGTGCCCTAAGCGGAGCGCTTCCTCCCTACTAAAAGAGATTACATCTTTAACCTGTGGTGAAAATTTTGCTTCCATAATACCTTTCTTAACAGCTACGTCCCTAAACTATAAAATAAATTATAAAAAGAGTAGGTGCTGTTTTCTTTATTTTATCAACAATTGCGCCATACGGGTGGATAAAGCGGCCTTTAAACGCCTGAAAGGCTTAAAATCAATGTAAGAATGTCGTTTCGATAAATATTATTTTATTTGTATTTATCTACGTAATAAGTGCAATAAAGGTTTTAAAGCGGGTTTTGCCAAAAACATACGCTAAAAATAATTTTATTGTCGGTTTATTGTAAGTATTTTTCCTCACTTAAAAACTGACAAAATGTATCTATTTATATAGGCAATTTACAAGTTTTGACAGAAAATTAAAAGTATCATGCCATCATTTAACATTTTCATTAGATAAAAATCAACAAGCTAATGCTGCCATTGTATTGTTGCGTTAATTACTATACGGCAATAACCTTAATTAGGTTGTTTTTGTTTTCAGAAAACAGGGCCAAAACTTAAGCGTACCATTAAGTAAAAAAGCCTTTCAATCCTGAAAAGCTTTTTAAATTTACTAACGTTTACGGTATCTACTAAGAATTAATCCGTGTTTTAAAAGTAAAACATTTATTCATCAAGTTATCAATCAGATGGTATTATGAAAATTTGCTGATAATTAAATTAAAACAAAGTTAGAAACTGGTTCATCAACCTTAAATTCATACAAATTTAGCCTGGTCCAAACACTCCTGCTATTCTTCTTTAGGATAGCGTACCGTAATTTCTTGCTGCTGAAAAGGAATACTGATATCATTAGCTTTGAAAGCCTCGTTAATGGCAACAATAAGATCGCTTTTAGTTGAATTTGCCTGACCAATGTGCTTAGTCCAAAAATAAATTCTAATATCAATGGCACTACTGGCAAACTGTTCAAACTGCACCAGCGGCCCCGGATTTTTGGCAATGCGCTCTTCGTCTCCCAATACCTGCATTAAAACCTTTCTGGTTTTTTCAAGATCAGTTTGATAGGCAACGCCAACAATTATGGATACCCGTTTACGGTTTCCGCCCAACGACCAGTTGATAAGGTGTGCGTTTAGCAAATCGCCATTGGGCATTACCACGTCGGCACCATCCCAGGTCGAAATTACACTACTTCTAAACCCAATCGATTTCATGGTGCCACCCTGGCCGTCAACATCCACAATATCGCCAACATTTACCGGTTTTTCGAAGGCAATAATTAACCCGCTCACCAGATTGTTTACCAAAGTCTGTAAACCAAAACCAATACCCACACCCAAGGCGCCCAGGATAATCGTAATCCGATCTACCGGTATACCTGCAGCTGCAATGGCCAAAAACAGGCCAACGGCCAGAATGGCAATACGAACCAAAAGCAACCAGCTGCCTATGCCATAGCTTTTTTGATCGTCTTTATGCTCTAAATGTTTATCGGTAGCAAAAAACGATACGACCTTCGAAACAATTAATGAGATTACGATAATTACGATAAACAATAAAACCGTATTGATACTAAAAGTATAATCGCCTATGGTTCTATCATTGCTAAAGAACTCTTTTAATGGTTTCGAGAAATAGTTATAGGCCGGAAAATTACGACCGAAAAGTACCAGCCAGCCTGCTACAAGCAATCCATAAAACAATAGCGGTGCCCGTTTACCTACTTTAGAAAAATTGAGGTAAAACAGCTTTTTATCTTGCCCCGAGTAGATGTTGAAAGCTAAAAACAGTCCTTCGTTAATTAGCCTAACCGTCCAGAGGAAAAGTATTGCTACCACCACATTTAGGTAACCGCTTATAAAAAGTGTTTTAGCCAGATTATATCTGCCCAATATATTCGCAAGCATCGAGAATGCCTCTAACACTACCATAAAACCAATCGAATATACAATCCATTTCTCTCTTAGCGTATCCCTTTTACCCCTTAACAAAGTAAACAAACCAAAAATTACTCCGGCACAAGAAATAATCAAAATCTGCCACCTTTCTGTTCGTGAGGCCTGCAATACCAGATTATCAACCGCAGCGAGCATAAAAAGTATAACCATGGTTATCCACACATTCATCCAGTACTTATTGATGAACTTTCTGAAAATGATACTTAAGGACAGACAGGAAGTTATCCAGAATATGACATTGAGAATAAAGGGTGGTGACCTGAAAATGAACTGAAATATGCTGGTAACAATTAGCAATGCCGATAAAAACGGATACCTGATTACCAGTTGACCGTCCATATCCGGGCGCAACAAATTCGATTCGATATAAATACTTTTAAGTGATTTAAGATAAGTGCACGATAAAAAAACCAGCAGCATCAGTGTCAGTAATTTTCCATAATTATTTTCGGCATAAAAGCCTAGGGTCATTACCCCTTTGACCCAGGAGTGGGTCAGTATTTCGCCAAACGGTCGATAATGTCCTTCCGGTCCTAAAATATTACCAAATTCACGTTTAAAACTATTGCCTGCCATTTCTTCCTGATAGGCTGCTATTTCTTCTAAATGGTTTTGTAATTTAAAAACGGTAACATTTACCTGCGCTAATAAATTTTGAATATTGGCATTCGCAATTTTAAGCATACTATCAACCGGCTTAATCTCTTTAGCTACAAGCACAACCTTCTGCAGGTATTTCATTAATGAAACCGAATCTTGCGGAAACTTAAAAAGCGCAGGTTCGCTCGACAAAGAATCCAGCTGATAACGAAAATTATTGAGTTGTTGCTGACTGGCATCCAAGCTGAGTTTTCGGGCACTCGCTTTATTAAGCAGTTCGGTTAATATTTTGGAAGTTGCCGTTAGGTTGCGAAAAGTTTGTGATGTACCCTTATTTATAAACACCCCATCACTCGCCCGCGCAAAATCATCATCTATCTCTCTCAATTGGGTTTTTATTCCCGGCGTATCTAAACCGTTGTTCAGGTAGTTTTTGGCCTTTTGTATGGCTTTCCTGGCTTGTTCAAATATCCTAATCTGATCGATTGTTGCTTTATCTGCTGCTAATTCAGCCTTGCTTTTTTTAGCCGAACTTTTGGCAAAATCCTGCATCCGCTCTACAAAGCTCCGTTTCAAACTATCAGCAGGCTTAAGGATATTTACGCTATCCTTATTTTGTGCCCGGGCCATGTTTAAGACAAACGGTAACATAAAGAAGAGAAGCAACAGTTTTTTGATTTTCATAAGCGGCGTAATTAATATCAATAATACAAAATTATATCAATTAGTTTTAAGTACCTGCATTTTGAAATTTCACTACAGAATTGACTTGATTTTCATCACAACCCCTAAAAATTCAGGCATGTTATAATTATATTTGGGTCATAAACCTATTAACATGAAAAAAATACATTTATTTATTTTAGCGATATTGCTCTCGTTCAATGTTGTTGCACAAACTAAAACTACCAGGGTAGACATTATTCAAAAAACCAACGGAGAAGAAATGAAGGGAAAAGTAACCCGGATTACCGATACTGATATTTCTTTTGTTTATGCCGGCGAAACCCTCGAGTATTCAATCAAAAAATCTGACATCCAGAAAGTAACCTATGCCAGTGGCCGTACCGAAGTTTTTAGCCAGGCTAGCCTTCCGGCGCAAGACCGTCAAAAAGATCAGGTAACCATGAACGCAACACCTGCCGATCATCATAACAAAATTGCTATTTTACCTTTTACATTTCTAATGGATAACCAGCCTGGTGCCGATGAAGTGGGCTATAAAGCACAGGAAGATACGTACAGCATCCTGTCTCAACATTCCGCAGGTTACACCATATTAGATCCGCGCACTACCAATGCTAAATTAATACAGGCGGGCATTACCAAAGAAAAAATCAGGGGGTTTTCGATGAAAGATATTTGCGATGCCTTAGGAGTAGAATATATTATTGATGGCAGCATTACCCAAAATAAAGGTTACCAAACCAGTTCTACCAGTGATAATTCCAATACCAAAATCAAAAGAAACGACAATGATAAAATTAGGGGTGGCTCAACTTCGAGTTCGAGTTATAGCAGTGCGGCGCAGCGCTATGATGTAAGTGTTGGCCTTCACATTTATATGGATAACAATGCCAGTATTTACAACCAAAACCACAAAGCATTTTTCTCTAATACCGATGGTTCGTACAGCAGCCCTTTAGAATACCTGCTAAAACGTTGTCCTTTATACCGCAAATAAAAACACTAAAATATTGCCTTTTAAGGCGAATTTCTAACTTATTAAAAACAGGGTTTCCACGTACCGCGGGAACCCTGTTTTTCTTTTAATACTACTTTATTAAGTTTACCAATAAAGCCCTTTGGAATAGCCTTGTTGTTTCTATCTTTGTAGCGATTTGATCCTAAGCCATTGAAAATGGCAAAGCTGGTCTTAAATCTAAATAACCTCTTTTTATAAAATACAAAGTTTAAACATTATTAAAATCATATAAATACTATGTCAGACGAGAAAATCATTTTTTCAATGGCGGGTGTAAATAAAATTTACCCTCCACAAAAACAGGTTTTAAAAAATATTTATCTTTCTTTCTTTTACGGCGCCAAAATTGGTGTAATTGGTTTAAACGGTTCTGGTAAATCGTCACTTTTAAAAATCATTGCTGGTTTAGATAAATCATACCAGGGTGAAGTTGTTTTCTCGCCAGGTTATTCTGTAGGTTATTTAGCTCAAGAGCCAATTCTTGATCCCGAAAAAACCGTTCGCGAAGTGGTAGAGGAAGGTGTTGCAGAAGTTACTGCTATTTTAAAAGAATACGAAGAAGTAAACGAAGCCTTTGGTTTGGAAGAAAATTATTCTGATCCGGACGCGATGGATAAACTGATGGCCAGACAAGGCCAGCTTCAGGACAAAATCGATGCTTTAGGTGCCTGGGAAATTGATTCGAAATTAGAAAGGGCCATGGATGCTTTGCGCTGCCCTGATCCAGATACTAAAATTGGTGTGCTATCAGGTGGTGAACGCCGTCGTGTGGCCATGTGCCGCTTGCTGTTGCAACACCCTGATGTATTGTTATTGGATGAGCCTACCAACCACTTGGACGCTGAAAGTATCGATTGGTTAGAACAGTTCTTACAAAATTACGAAGGAACCGTTATTGCGGTTACCCACGACAGGTACTTCCTAGATAATGTGGCCGGATGGATTTTAGAGTTAGATCGTGGTGAAGGTATTCCTTGGAAAGGAAATTACAGCAGCTGGTTAGACCAGAAAGCGAAACGTTTGGCCCAGGAAGAGAAAACCGAAAGCAAACGCCAGAAAACACTAGAACGCGAGCTGGAGTGGGTACGTATGGCACCAAAAGCACGTCACGCCAAATCAAAAGCACGTATTGCCAACTACGATAAACTAGCATCAGAAGATGGCAGAGAAAGAGAAGATAAACTGGAGCTTTTCATCCCTGCCGGACCGCGTTTGGGTAATGTAGTAATCGAAGCGACCAATGTAACCAAAGCTTATGGTGATAAAGTGCTGTTCGATAACCTGAATTTTTCGCTTCCGCCAGCAGGTATTGTAGGCATTATTGGTCCGAACGGCGCCGGTAAAACCACTTTATTCCGTTTAATTACCGGGCAGGAAGAAGCCGATGCCGGTACTTTCCGTGTGGGCGAAACGGTTGAACTGGGTTATGTAGATCAGATGCACAACGATTTAGATGCCGATAAAACTGTTTATGAGAACATTACCGATGGTTTAGATAACATTCAATTGGGTAACAAAGCAGTTAATGGACGTGCCTATGTTTCCAAATTCAATTTCAATGGTGGCGATCAACAGAAAAAAGTAGGTATTTTATCAGGTGGAGAGCGTAACCGTGTCCATTTAGCCATTACCCTTAAAAAAGGTGCTAACGTACTTTTACTAGATGAGCCTACCAACGATATCGATGTAAATACTTTGCGCGCCCTCGAAGAAGCTTTAGAAAACTTTGGCGGCTGTGCGGTAGTAATCAGTCACGACAGGTGGTTCTTAGACCGGATTTGTACGCATATTCTGGCATTTGAAGGCAACTCGGAAGTGTATTTCTTTGAAGGTAACTACTCTGACTATGAGGAAAACCGCAAAAAACGTTTGGGTGATGTTACACCAAAACGCATCAGATATAAAAAATTAAATTAAAGCAAAAGTCCCGATCAAAATCGGGACTTTTTTGTTTGAGAAACTGGCGTTAATAAAAAATTTTCCGAAGAAGTCAAGTTTTAAAACTTGACTTCTTTATAGCCATTACATAGATGCTGTAAATGGAGCCAGTCTTTGAGCTTCTTTCGCTTTTCGTTTTCCTCTGAAAAAGAAATACAGGTTAATAAACAGCATGATGCCAAGGTAAATAGCAAAGCCCCCAATTTTAGAACTTAGCGCTTCGATTAAATTGCGGTAATCGTTTTCGTAGATTGTAATTTTCATAATTAAAAGTGCAAAACCGATATTCAGCAGGTAAAAACCTGTTTCAAAAAGTTTATTGGTTGCAAAAGCTATTTCTTCGCGGCCTTTAAAAATATCGAGCATGTACACTTTACTATTTTTAAACAGCGTTTTTGAAACATAAAAAGTTAAGAAAAGTACAACAGGTAAATAAACTGCGTAGCCGATTAAAATTTTTGTCGTTTCCATAATCCGGATTTTTAGATTGTTATTTAATTAATTTATGAATGGTATTGGTGAGCAAAAAGATATTTAAGTAATGAAGCACCGAGAGGATGCAAATGATAGTCGCCACTTTTATGGACATAATTTCAATAAGCTGTAACGATGAGGTGATGGTCTCCCAGCCAATCAGTGTCATACTGCAGTAGCCAATATTTACCAGATAATAAGCCACCAGTAATGATTTATTAATTTGCTGGCAGAGCTCCAGATGATCTGGTATCAGTTCGGCTACGAAAACATTGCCGTTACGGTAGCAGATTTTTCCCACCACCACAATGATGAATACGATAATCGAAATAAAAATGCTGTATCCTAATATATTGTAATCCATAATGAGCAGATTTGACACCAACAATAAATTAAACTTTCAGGAAAAACTGAAAATATAGATCAAAAAATTTAGGGGTACTTCCCCTATCTGTTTCAACCGCTTTTCTTTCTCGCTTTTGATGACTCAAACATAAATCAATATTACTGAAATTTCAAATATTATTGAAAGTTTATTTCAAAAATATTTATCAGGTTGCCACGGAGGCTCAGATTAACATCGCATGTTTCGTTTCCCCAGTAAAACTAATGCCGACTCTTAAATGCTCTTTTAATCGCCGCTTCGGTTACGGTTTCCATTATTTTATAACCCGCCAAATTGGGATGCACCCCATCAACCGTTAACTCAGCCCTTTGGCCATTACGTTCGTCAACCAACGGTGTCCAGTAATCTAATACGGTAAAATGTTTTTGTTTGGCATAAGCCACAATCAGCTCATTTAGTGCCATAATTTCTTCGGCAGCATGTACGCTTTTATTCCATGGATACTGGTAAACCGGAAGGTATTTGCAAAGGATAACTTTAATGCGGTGTAATTTGGCTAGCTCGGCCATGGTTTTAATGTTATCCATTATCTTTTGGTTGGTAACATGGCCGGTATTACCAGCAATATCATTGCTTCCTGCTAAAATAATTACAGCTTTTGGCTTAAGGTTAATCACATCCTGCCTAAACCGGATTAATAGCTGTGGCGAAATCTGTCCGCTAATACCCCTGTCCAGGTAAGGCTTATCGTTAAAATACCCCGGATCTTTTTGTTTCCAGAATTCAAAAATCGAACTCCCTAAAAACACAACTCTTTTTTCCTTCCGCTTTCGGGGCGGCAAAAGCGCGTTTTCTTTCTCATACTTGGTAAGGGCAGCCCAATCATCGGCAAAATTTTCTTTTTTCGGTTTAGTTTTTAACGAATCGGCATCAACACTTTGCGCTGATAAGCCGCCTGTGGTAATCACTAAAAGGAAAAATAGGATATAGCTCTTCATAAGGCTTGGGACTGTTTAAAAGAAGCGCTAAACTAAAATTTAATTTCAGCTTTAGTTCAATTCGCCCGTATTAAAGTTGTTAACTCTGCTCCTGATTCTTTTATCGCCAAATTTGCTGATGCTATAAGTAAGAGTGGCTTGTACAAACCTGCTAATGAACCGCGTTCTGTTCTCGGAGATGGAATTGTTGGTAATACTGGTTTGAAAAAGTGCCCCCTGGTTAAAAAGATCGTTCGCCTGAACTGTAAAACCAAGCCTGTTATCTTTTAAGAAATTGGCATTCATGCCCATATTTACCAAAAGCGGATTGCCGGCATTTAAATTATAGCCGAAATTAAGGCTTTTAGAGGCTGAGGCATTCAACCTGAAACGTTTGTTAGGAATCCAACTTGCACCACCATTTAAGGCCAAAACCTGTACATTTTTAATGTTCTGGTTCAAAATAGAATAGGTATTCGAACTAAAACTATATGATACACTGCTATTTACCGAAAATTTCTTCTCGTTAAGGCTAAACCTGAAAGCGTTCGAGAGATTTATTCCGCTGCTCCTGTTCAATACATTATCCGTGTAAAAAACATTGTGACTATAAGCTACATTCCCATTTAACGACAATGAAAGTTTATTGGTCATTAGGCGTTTGTTTAGCGAGTAATTGCCGCCAATATTATAAATGCCATTTACATTTTCGTAGGTAGTTTGCTGTTTTAAACTATTCAGTGTATCTCTTAAAAAAATGGTATTGCTCACCACGCTGTTAAATGCAAAAGAACCCGATAAACCCGCCATAATGCTCCAGCCAGATTTAGCACCAAACTGGTTATAGCTAAGATCGGCCGAGTGGCTTGTAGTGGCCTTCAAATCAGGATTTCCAATAATGAGGTTTTGCACATCGTTATTGTTGCGGATGGGCTGAAGCTTATTAAAATCTGGCGAACTGGTATAGCCATTATAACCAAAACTTAAGCTCCTGTTTTCTTTAATCTGGTAGCTGAGGTTACCGGAAGGCGAAAAATTTAACTGATAATTGCGCAGTTGCTGCCCTGTATTCTGGTATTTACCGATAATAATGCTGGGCGAAAAATTTAACCCGAAATTATAACTGATCTTTTTCGCATTTGTATTAAACCCAATGCTAATGTTCTGGTTAATAAAATTCGAAACGTAATCCTGTCCCAGCGAATCGACCAGAAAGCTGGCTCCAAATTTATCGGTAACGGTAGTATTTTGGGTATTCTGGCTCCTGCTTACCGAAAAGCGGTACGATAAATTGATAAAACTATACCCTGTACTATCGTTAGCCCGCTTTAACGAATTGGAAAACTGAATGTTCCCTCCTACATTGGAACTACGGGTATCGTTTTCAACAAGGCGGTTTAACAGCGAATCTTTAACCAGCACATTGGTTGTTTCGTTGTAATAACGAATAATATCGTTAATACTGCTGTTTGATTTGCCCTCATTGGTACTAAAATTAAAACCCATTGATAACGATCGCCTGTTGTTCGATAAGCGCCGCGACCAGTTAATATTACCACCTATATTTGGGCTATTGTTTCTCGAACCGGAGTTAGAAATAAGGTCTTGCCTGATAATCCCTGTTTTATCGGAAGTTGAAAAAGCATTGTTTTTACTGCTGCCCAACGATCCCGAAAGCGCTGCATTGAAATAGTTCTTTTTAGTAGCCCCGTTTAGTCCAAGGTTTATGCTGTTGTTAAGTGAACTGCTATTATTGGCGCTCTCCCGTAAATCATAAATGGTTCCTTGCGGATTAAATGTTTCGAGATAGGTACTCTGAATTGAATTATTGCGGTTATTGTTAAAATTGTAATTGGCGTTAACACTAAACTCCTTAGAAATTTTATCTCTGATGTTTCCGTTTAAGCCGGTATTATGTAGCTTGCTAAACTCATTATCGGTTAATCCGTAGCGACCACCAAAACCAATTTGCTTTGTTTTTTTCCAGATACTTCCTGTCGTTCCCAGGTTATGTGCATTATTGGTGGCTGATGATGCATTTACCCCGCCAAAAACACCTTTGTCCATCCCGGGTTTGGTAACCAGGTTTAACATTTTTTGAGGGGTACCCACTTTTATACCTGTAAAATTGGCTTCATCGCCATAATCGTCTATTACCTGCAGCTTGGCAATAATATCAGCTGGTAACTGCCTGATGTAATCTTCTACATTACTGGTAAAAAAATCCTCGCCATTTACCCGCAGTTTGGTCATTTTTTTGCCCATAGCTGTAACGGCACCTTTTTCATCAACTTCAATACCTTGCAGCTGTTTCAGCAGGTCTTCTACCTTATCGTTTTCCCTTACAGTGTAGGCACCTGCGTTGTACTCGATGGTATCTTTTTTAATTTTTATCGGATCTACCTTTACTTTAACCTCTACATCTTCCAAACGAATGGTTTCAGTTTTAAGCGTAATAGGCTCTAAAACTGATCCTTTTTTAGATGGTTCTATTTCGTAAACGGAAGTAAAAGGTTTATAGCCCAAAGCCTTCACAACAAGATAGAACTTATTGCTGTTTACTTTATGAAAGGAAAAATCACCCCTGGCACCCGAAGTTGTACGCAGGGTATCCTTATCGGTCATTATCTGGATACTCACCCCTTCTATGGGCTTTTTCAGTGAATCAGTTACACTACCAGTTACTTTAGATTGAGCGCGCGCGTTAACAGAGAGAATAAGCAGTACAAAAAATAATAAAAAGCAGGAATTATTGCTTTTTTTCATCTCTAGGGCCTCTTTTATAAATTACAAGACCATTTAAAAAGTTTCGCAGGATCTGATCGCCGCAGGGCTTAAAATTTTCGTGGTCTTCATTTCTGAAAATATCGCCCAACTCCGCTTTAGTTACCTTAAAACCCACTAAATCACAAATGGTAATAATATCTTCTGTTTTAAGTGATAAGGCTACTCTAAGTTTTTTTAATATATCGTTGTTGCTCATGCGGTTTGTATTGTAAAATGAATTGATGTTGTAATGCTGGAAGGTTGAAATGTTAAATGTTGGAAAGTTAAGATTGCAGGATTTAACTCACAACTCCGAACTTTCCACCCCAAGCTCATTTCTAACTCGCTATATCTAATTTAAGTTTCTTTCCTTTAATTTTTTCGCCGTTTAGCTTTTTTAACAATTGGGCTACCTTGCTTCGTTTTACCGCTATATAACTTGTGGTGTCTTTAACTTCAATTAAACCTAAATCATCTTTGGTTAAATCTCCCTTATGTAAAAACAGGCCAACAATATCAATCTTGTTAATTTTATCCTTCTTACCATGGGCAAGATATAAAGTTACCCAATCGCTCGCCTCAGGCAAGTCGTAACGATCTGATAAAACTTCTTCTTCTATATCGTCGGGCAGGTATTTGTAGTTTTCTTCGCTGGTTAAAATGGCATAAGCCGTTCCTTTTGCATGCATACGCGCCGTACGACCGTTACGGTGAATATAAGCATCTTCGGTGTAAGGCAATTGGTAATGTACAATATGTTCAACCTCCGGAATATCTAAACCACGGGCTGCAAGATCGGTAGTAATTAAAATTTTATGGCTTCCGTTCCTGAATTTCAGTAGTGCTTTTTCGCGATCGAACTGCTCCATACCACCATGAAAAACATCGTGACCAAGGCCATGTTCAAACAACAAATCGCTAATACGGTCTACAGTTTCGCGGTGATTACAAAAAACGAGTGTGTTTTTATTCCCTATTTTACTCAGCAGCCTGAACAGGTAATCAAGTTTATCGGCGGCTGGTGCGGTTATTTTCTTCAGCTTTAATGCTGGCTTAATAGTTATGTTTTTAGAAAAATCAACTTCTGCAGGTGCATTAATTTTAACAAAGGCCGGAATTTCTTCCATCTTTGTAGCCGAAGTAAGCATGCGCTGCTTTAATGACAATAATGAACTGATGATGTACGACATATCATTTTCGAAACCAAACTCGAGCGACTTGTCAAATTCATCTAAAACGAGTGTTTCAATAAAAGATTCGTCGAAATTCTGGTTATCGAGGTGATAAGCTATCCTGCCTGGGGTACCAATGAGTAGCGCCGGCGGATGTGCCAGATTGTTCTTTTCTACGCGTACAGCATGGCCGCCATAACAGCAATTTACTTTAAAAGATGTACCCATCTGCTTAAATACCTGTTCAATTTGCAAGGCCAGCTCGCGCGATGGTACCAAAACCAATGCCTGCACCCCTTTAACACCTTGCTTTAAATTGGCCAGTACAGGCAATAAAAAGGCCAGCGTTTTCCCCGAACCGGTTGGTGCAATTAACACCACATCTTTCCCGGTTTTGGCTGCCTGCACAGCAGATTCCTGCATCTGGTTTAGTGCAGTGATATTTAGTTTTTTTAAGGCATTTGCTATCATTCGGCCATAAAGGTAAGCATTTCTGTTTATGGCTAAATCTAACTTAGGGCTTAACGCTTAAAAAATCTGGTCCGCAGTTTACGGAGTGTCTCAAAATTTAATCTTTTATCTAACAGCATCAGCATTCTCCCACGCAGCGATAGCGATGAAGCCAGTTTCTCGTTAACAGCATCAACTGATGATAAAATCCTGTCGGTCAATTCATCTGCGAATTTATTGGCCCTGCTGTTTTGTAATAACTGTAATTCCTGAATTAATTCTGCTTTCATAATATAAGAATTGTTGTTGATTAATGTAAATATAACGACTCTTATATGCATTTGTTTCAAAAATTAGCGCCACAAAACGGACTATTTTTACTAACTTGTTGATAACTAACTTTTTGTTAGCAAATAAACAATCCAGCCTTAACATATATTTAATTTTTAGCGGCTATTTTTAATAAAAACCTGATTACCATTTATTAACCTCAAAAACGACAATGTATGACGTGGAAAAAATTTAGTGGTGAAGTGATCCAATCTTCGATCCTCGAAGAAATTGAAAAGGCAATTATCAGAGAAACAGAAAATGGCTTTAAGCTAAAAGTTTGTATCGGTACCGACTCGCAGGTTAAAGGCGCTATAACCGATTTTGCAACAGTAATTGTGCTGTTAAGAGAACATCATGGCGGTTTCATGTACATCCACCAGGAAAAAAATTCGGCTCAGGTAAGTATTAAAGAAAGAATGTTAATGGAGGTTCAAAAATCGATTGAAACGGCTTACTCCATTTGCGATTTGCTTGATATTTATGATGTAGCTCTGGAAGTACATGCCGATATCAATACCAATCCATCATTTAAATCGAACAAGGCACTTAACGATGCTATGGGTTATATCTTAAGCATGGGCTTTATTTTTAAAGCCAAACCAGAAGCATTTGCCAGCTCTACCTGTGCTGATAAAATGGTGCATTAATTTCTAAACATCAGACCTTACAGGTTTTAAAAACCTGTAAGGTCTGAAATAATAAATCTGTTTGTTCTTAACAAAACCGCATCTTTGCTGTTGTCTTTTTAAAACAAAAGCCTTGAAGACTTATAGATTAGAATTTACGCAAAAACTTCCTGTTGATTTGGCCACAGCCTGGGACTTTTTTTCTTCACCAATGAACCTGGCAGAAATTACGCCAACCGATATGACTTTCGATGTAACCTCGCCAAATATGGAAGGCACCAAAATGTACCCCGGGTTGATTATCACCTACAAAGTTGCACCAATAGCCGGCATTAAATTAAACTGGGTAACTGAGATTACACATGTAAAAGATCAGGCCTATTTTATAGATGAGCAGCGCTTTGGCCCATTTGCGTTCTGGCATCACCAGCATCATTTCGAAAAAATAGAAGACGGGGTTTTAATGCACGATATTTTGCATTACGGGATTGGCTGGGGGCCAATTGGAACTATTGCCAACGCGCTTATGGTAAACAAAAAAATAAACGAAATTTTTAAGTTCCGTTACCAGAAAGTGGCTGGTTTATTTGGCAAATTGTAATTGCCCGTCCGCTGTTACCACTGTTTAGTGGAGATGGTTTCAGGTTTCTTTTTTGCTGGTACCGCCACCCTGTTGGTAGCCATAAACTTTTTAAATTCAGCGCCAAATTTCTCTATTTTGGTGTAAGTACTATTTAAAATATCTTTCCATGCACCAGCGCTTAGCTTACCCGGTGTACGCTCTAAAGGAGTACCTATTTGGGTTGTTGCAACAAAATTTCCGTACCGGTCTCTCTGATATGGAATAAACTCGAAATTTGTTAACCAAAAGCGGTACTTTCCATTTCTTACTTCGCAAACAAACTGATAGCTTACTTCGCCACTCGGGTGACCGGCAACCAGTATGGTTTTATCGATTACCGTTGTGCCCTTGGCCGAAATCGACGAATCGTTAACACTTTCCTGATGCATTGTTTTTTTGTACAGCACGTTCACAAAAGCTTTAGCCCTTTGCAGCAAGGTATCTTTGGCTACAGTTTGAGAATCGACAACCTGATAAAAAATAAACTTTCCGGAATCATCTTTCGAAAACTGTTTTTGCTGTGCAGCTAACCTGATTGAAAAAGTGGCGAGTACAATAAAAAAGATATATTTCATGCAAATGGGTTAAACAAATAATCTGAATAGGTAAAGTTACTAAAAAGCCGCCCCGATTTTAATTGGGACGGCTTAATATTTAATCTGTTTATTTCTTAAAACGCATAAACTGCGGCTAAAGAGAACTGGCCAGCGTTTGGAGCTGCTGCGCCACTTTCTTTAAAGAATGGTTTATCACCACTGTGGTCTAATCTTACCTCAGGAATGAAGGTTAAACCGCCAGATTTAATGTTTGCGGTAAAAGTTACAGCAGTATATTTCAGTCCTTGCACAGCGCCTACGTTTTTATACTTAAAGTACTCACCTCTTAAACCTAATATTACACCATCTGCAACAGCATATTGTGGGTAAAGGGCTGCACCAGCATAACCACCACCATCGTTATCGATATCATAATTGGCAGCGTTTAAGCCTAATTTAAATTTTTCGGTAATCTGGTAAGAAGTGGTTAAATCTTCAATAGTACCATAACCGCCTGCTCCTGCTCCCGATAGTACGTTCAGATAAGCAGTCCAGCCTTCAACCGGGGCAACCATTAACTGGCCACCAACCGCAGAAACACCACGGGTTGCACTGTAAAGGTTCCAGTCGTTAAATACACCAGCCATTAAACTCACTTTATCAGAGAATTTATATGTGGCTTTAATACCAGCATTCTGGAATGGTCCATTCGTAAATAAATACGAAGTAGAGTAGTTAAAGTTACCCACCGGCGAAATCAATTCATAACCTATAAAGGTTCCCATGTAACCAGCTGTCATCGAAAACTTATCGGTAAAATCGTAGTTTACATATAAGTTCTGAATGTTGAAGGATGAACCTCCGGCAGCTGCATCAGGAATTGACTGCGACTGACCTCTTGGGCCGAAAGAAAGTTCGCCAACAAACGATGCTTTACCTGTTTTCTTCTTCAATGCAATATCAATCATTCCTAATGAAACCGAATTGTGATCGCTGGCAAAAGAAGTGGTAATATTGTTTGGTTTTTTGGCAAAATCGTATTTAAAATAGGTATCAACCGACCCTGAAATTTCAAGTGGTGATGTAGTTGTTTCCTGAGCCAGGGCACAGCTTGCGCTGGCCATCGCGAAAATAGCGGTTAAAATTTTCTTCATGTTTGAGCTTATTTTTGAGTTTAGATATTAAAAATCCTTAAGAGATTGCTTCGGTTATCGGACTGTTTTTTTCGATATAGATGGCTCTTTCTTCAACCAACAAAGTACCTTGTGAGTATTTTTCATCATGTTGAGATGCATCAAGACCGATTTCTTCTTCTTCATCAGAAACCCGGATTGGATTAATCAAGTTTACGAATTTGAAAATCACGAATGATACGATAAAACTAAATGCGATTACAATTAGAGCACCTTTTAACTGCGTTACGAAGAAAGCAGGGTTACCATAAAATAAACCATCTGCGCCAGCAGCATTAACTGTTTTGGTTGCAAAAACACCAGTTAACAACATACCAACAATACCACCCACACCATGGCAAGGGAAAACATCTAAAGTATCATCTAAACTTGTTTTTTGTTTCCATGAAACCGCAAGGTTAGAAATTACAGCAGCTATTGCACCAATAAAGATACTTGAAGGAATGCTTACGAAACCTGCACCCGGGGTAATGGCTACCAAACCTACTACAGCACCGATACAGAAACCCAATACTGAAGGTTTTTTACCACGTGCTACATCGAAGAACATCCAGGCTAAACCGGCAGCACCTGCAGCAGTATTGGTAGTTAAGAATGCTGAAACAGCTAAGCTACCAGCACTTAAAGCCGAACCTGCGTTAAAACCAAACCAACCGAACCATAATAAACCTGTACCAATTAATACATAAGGAATATTAGCAGGCGGCACTTCTTTGTGTTCT
Organism: Pedobacter sp. KBW01; assembly: GCF_003852395.1. Classification (NCBI taxonomy): domain Bacteria; kingdom Pseudomonadati; phylum Bacteroidota; class Sphingobacteriia; order Sphingobacteriales; family Sphingobacteriaceae; genus Pedobacter; species Pedobacter sp. KBW01. The sequence goes on along the minus strand of NZ_QAJQ01000008.1, from coordinate 139,759 downwards.
AAGTGAGATTTTCTACGTTTTAAAACCAATGCACCAGCTAAAGCAGCCATACCAGCAGAAATGTGAACTACGGTACCACCTGCAAAATCTAATACACCCATTTTAAATAAGAAACCTTGTGGATGCCAGGTCCAGTGTGCCAAAGGAGAATAAACGAATATGGCAAACAATACAATAAACAGGATATAAGAAGTAAAACGGATACGTTCTGCAACAGCACCTACGACTAAACCTGGTGTAATAATGGCAAACATTAACTGAAAAACCGCAAATAAAGAAAGTGGAATAGTTAAGTCAGAAGTTGCGCCCTGTAAATGAGGAGCACCAGAGTTAACCCCTTTAAAGAACAGAAAAGTTGAAGGGTTTCCAATGAAACCACCAATAGTATCGCCGAAAGCTAAACTAAAACCAACTACTGTCCACAAAACGGTAATTACACCTGCAGCTACCACACTTTTAATCATGGTAGAAAGTATGTTTTTACGATGAACCATACCGCCATAGAAAAACGCCAGACCTGGTGTCATTAAAAATACAAGCGCAGCAGCAATTAAAATGAAAGCTATATCAGCCGCACTGTACTTGCCTTCGTCGAAATTAGGTAGAAGTGGAGTAAATAGAGCTAAAATTGCGACAATCATCAAGATCGCAAAAGGCGCATACTGTTTAAAGGAGAATCTACTCATAGTTTTTAGTTTAATTTGTTTGTACTATTTAAATATTTGAAAATGTTGTCATTTATTTTTATAAAAATACGACATATTGCAATTTTAACACCATAAAATTGAATTTTTCATATAAAAATTAGTAATTTTTATAAAACACAACAAAAAAACAACTCAAAAATGAAAATAGTTAAAAAAACAGGGTTTTTAGATATGAGTTTTTAATAAAAACAAAACCACAAAATAACCCAAACACAAAGGTTTCACACCAAAAAACAATCAAAAACGGCAATAAAAATCATACAAAAACAAAAAAACACATGAAATTTCATGTGTTTTTATAAAAATTAGTAAAAAATATCAGTTTTTAACCAAAATATTCAGAACCCTGAACAACCCCACGTTTTTCGATTTCTTTATCCATATAAGTCTGAATTGCCGATTTATTAAGTCCCCAATTCGGTGCAATTAGCAAATCCCAGTCGGAAATACCAAAAAGACGCTGAATTACAATGTCCGGGCGTAGTAGAGGAATGAGCTCGCAAAGTAAATCGGTATATTCTTCGAGTGTAAACAACTTAAAAGGCTCTTTTTTGTACTTAGCCCCCATAATAGAACCATCTACCACATGTAAATGATGAAATTTAACAAATTTAATCTGCGGGAAACGGTTAATTTCATGTATATACCCGCGCATTTGCTCCCTTGTTTCCCAGGGGAAGCCAAAAATGGTATGCACGCACAAATCAAGCTTACTATCTTTCAACAATTCGACTGCCGCCACAAACTCGCCGTGACTACAGCCCCTGTTAATCTGATCGAGGGTTTCATCGTAAATAGACTCCATACCCATTTCAAGGTCAACATCAAAACGATCGGTATAACTTTCAAGCAGAGCCACTTTTTCTGCATCAATACAATCGGGACGTGTACCCACAGCAAAACCTACAATATCTTCGGTATTGATAGATAAAGCCTCATCGTACATCATCTTTAAATAATGTACCGGTGCATAGGTATTGGTATTCGGCTGAAAATAGACAATATATTTATCTGCCCTATATGAATTTTTAGCCCTCAACATACCTTCAGCAAGCTGATCTTTGATATTTGGGTTCTTTCTGGATGGCTCGGGCGTAAATGAATCTACATTGCAATACGTACAACCGCCATAGCCCTTGCTCCCATCCCGGTTAGGGCAGGTAAAGCCACCATCTACAATTACTTTAAATACGCGCTGCCCTTTATACTTTTCACGTAAGTGCGTGCCGTAATTTTTATATCCTTTTATACCTAAATCTACCTGTGTTCCCATTTGCTGCAAAAATACGGAATTAGTTTTATAATGCTGATTAGCAAAAGGAAGATGTGAAAAGGATGAATATTAAGCCATCGCCTACAGCTACATTAATTTATAATCTTCGATTTACCAAAGTTAGAACAGGGTTTTCGGTATCGATTGACATCAGAATCGGCTTTTCTTAAAAAAATAGCACAAAAAAACCTCGCAGCGATTGATAACTGCGAGGTTTAATACTGAATAATGTGCTTAAACCTACCCTTGCTGTTCTTTTTTATTTATGAAAAAATAAACAGGAACACCCAATAATACGATTAGCAGCCCCGGCCAGGTATATTGTTGTTTATAAATAAGCAACAAAGTGCAAAATGCGGCACCAATTAATAAATAAATGATTGGCGTAACCGGATATAACCATGTTTTGTAAGGTCTTTCTAAATTAGGTTTTTTAAACCTTAAGTAAATTACACCAGCAACCGTAATCATATAAAATAGTACAATAACAAAAGAAATCATGTCTAATAGATTGCCGTATTGCCCACTTAAACATAAAACGGATGCCCAAACACCTTGCATCCAAAGTGATTTTTCGGGAACTCCATTTTTATTATTTTTAAGTGCTGCTTTAAAAAACATGCCATCTTCTGCCATGCTTTGAAAAACCCTTGCACCTGCCAATACGATTCCATTAACGCAACCAAAAGTAGAGATCATTACTAAAACTGCAATAACAATGGTACCTATTCCGCTACCAAAAATCTGTTCAGAAGCCGCAACAGCCACCCTATCGTTTAGCGCAAAAGCAATACTATCTCTATTTAAGGTATTGAGATATATAAAATTAACCAATAAATAAAGGATCATTACTGCAGTAGTACCCAAAACCATTGAGCGAACTACATTTTTCTTTGGATTTTCAATTTCACCCGAAACAAAGGTTACATTCTCCCAGGCTACGCTCGAAAATACCGACCCTACCATTGCAGCTGCAATTCCGCCTACTATGGTCATTCCCGAAATAGATTCCCAACCTGATTTTAGGAAATTGCCAGTGGGATCTGTTTTGAGATTATTAAAGGCCGACCATCCAAAACTCATGTTATTAGCCCAAAAATTATTCTTTACCAGCAGAAAACCCAAAATAATTAAGCCAATTAAAGCTATAATCTTGGATCCTGTAAAAACATTCTGCAATAACTTACCGCTTTCAACACCTTTAGTATTTATATAAGTTAAAAGCAGGATAACACCAATAGCCAAAATCTGTATCCAGGTAATTTTGTAACTGCCACTTTGAAAAATTGGAGCAGCATCGTTTAAGGCTGGTATTAAATAGGCTGTAAATTTACCAAAAGCAACAGCAACAGCCGCAATAGTACCTGTTTGAATAACTGTAAATAGTCCCCAGCCATAAAGGAAGCCCATCATTTTACCAAAAATCTCTTTCAGGTAAGTGTATTGCCCGCCTGCTTTTGGAAACATAGATGAAAGTTCGCCATAAGAAATTGCTGCCGCAACCGTCATTACCCCGGTAATTACCCAAACAACAATCAACCAGTATCCCGACCCCAGGTTTCGCATGATATCGGCACTAACAATAAAGATACCGCTTCCAATCATGGAGCCCATTACCAGCATAGTAGCATCAAAAAGGGTTAATTTTCTTTTAGAGCCCCCTTCTTCGTTTTGAATTTTCATTTTGTACAGTTCAGTTTGGTTTAGTTTAGTTTAGGGGCTAATTTATTTTAAAAAAACGATAATCCATGTATTATTTTAACTGAACATTTTTTTATTCGCCATTACATTTATATACGGATGATAAATATTTTATTAACTTGCTAGATATAAATGTGGTGAGACAGGTGCGTAAGGCTAAAAAGCTAAAACCTTATTTCGTAAAAACAGTTTAATCCTTTAATAACCCGCAAAACAAATAACCAAATATAAACCAATTATTAACTATGGATTTTTTACAAAACAATTTAATTTACTGTATTCCGGCCCTGGGCCTTGTCGGTATTATAGTTATGCTAATTAAAAGTGCCTGGGTAAGCAAACAGGATGCGGGTGATAAAAACATGCAGGAGCTTGCTGGTTATATAGCCGATGGTGCAATGGCCTTTTTAAAAGCCGAATGGAGGGTATTGAGTATTTTTGCTGTTTTTACAGCTGCATTATTGGCCTATTCGGGCACCGTTACCGAAATTAATGGTATTCCATTGCATTCAAGCTGGATTATATCTATATCCTTTATTATAGGCGCAGTGTTTTCGGCAACTGCAGGCTACATTGGTATGAAAGCGGCTACTAAAGCCAACGTACGTACTACACAGGCTGCAAGAACCAGTTTAAAGCAAGCCTTAAAAGTTTCGTTTACCGGCGGAACTGTTATGGGGCTTGGTGTTGCAGGCCTTGCCGTTTTAGGTTTAGGCGGGTTATTCATTGTATTTTTAAAGCATTTCAACGTAGTTTCGGTTAATAGCACCGAAATGAAAACAGCCATAGAGGTTTTAACAGGTTTCTCATTGGGAGCCGAATCGATTGCTTTATTTGCCCGCGTAGGTGGAGGTATATACACTAAAGCGGCTGATGTTGGTGCCGATTTGGTTGGTAAGGTTGAAGCAGGTATACCGGAAGATGATGTACGTAACCCCGCCACCATTGCCGATAACGTAGGTGATAACGTAGGTGATGTTGCCGGAATGGGTGCAGATTTATTCGGCTCGTATGTAGCTACAATTTTAGCAACAATGGTATTAGGTCAGGAAATTAATGTTACTGATAAATTTGGTGGCATGTCGCCAATTCTTTTGCCTATGGTAATTTGTGGTTTAGGTATTATATTCTCTATTATAGGAACCTGGTTTGTTACCATTAAAGACGAAAAATCGAACGTACAGAATGCCCTGAATCTGGGAAACTGGTCATCAATTATAATAACCGCGGTAGCTTCTTTCTTTATTGTTAAATGGATGCTGCCTGAAACCCTAAGCCTTCGTGGTTACGAGTTTTCGAACACCAATGTATTTTATGCCATTATGGTGGGTTTAGTAGTGGGTACTATTATGAGTATCGTTACCGAATACTTTACTGCAATGGGCAAAAAACCTGTAAACTCTATTATCCAGCAATCTTCTACAGGTCATGCTACCAATATTATTGCAGGCTTATCAGTAGGTATGAAATCTACAGTAGTTCCGATTTTGGTATTGGCAGGCGGTATTATGGCTTCCTTTCATTTTGCAGGTTTATATGGTGTGGCCATTGCCGCAGCCGGAATGATGGCTACTACAGCCATGCAGTTAGCCATCGATGCTTTCGGACCGATTGCCGATAATGCAGGTGGTATTGCCGAAATGAGCCAGTTGCCGCCAGAAGTACGCGAACGCACCGATAATTTAGATGCGGTTGGAAATACCACTGCAGCTACCGGTAAAGGCTTCGCTATTGCTTCTGCAGCGCTTACCTCACTAGCTTTATTCGCAGCCTTTGTTGGAATTGCAGGCATTTCGGCTATCGATATCTATAAAGCACCAGTACTGGCCGGTTTATTTGTTGGCGGAATGATTCCTTTTATTTTCTCTGCGCTATGTATCCAGGCCGTGGGTAAAGCTGCCATGGATATGGTACAGGAAGTACGTCGCCAATTCCGCGAAATACCTGGTATTATGGAATACAAAGCCAAGCCAGAATACGAAAAATGTGTGGCCATCTCTACCAAAGCTTCTATCCGTGAAATGATGATGCCTGGTGCCATTGCCTTAATTACACCAGTAATTGTAGGCTTTACCTTTGGCCCTGAAGTTTTAGGCGGTTTACTGGCCGGTGTTACCGTAACCGGTGTATTGATGGGAATTTTCCAAAGCAATGCAGGTGGTGCCTGGGATAATGCCAAGAAATCTTTTGAACAAGGCGTAGTGATTAACGGTGAAACACACTATAAAAAATCAGAGCCGCACAAGGCTTCGGTTACAGGAGATACTGTTGGTGATCCTTTTAAAGATACATCAGGTCCTTCAATGAATATTTTGATCAAATTAATGTCTATCGTTTCACTTGTTATTGCACCTTACATCGCAGTTAAGGCAATTGCAGGCGAACACCGTACAGAAGTTCGCAAAGAAATCAGAATTGAGCAAAAAACCGATAGTTTAGGCCATACAATTACCGACACTTTAACGAATACCACAGACACTTTACAGCGTTAGTTGTAAAAACCTAGATAGAAAAAGTGTAAAAGGGATTTTTAACTATCATCCCTTTTACTTTTCCGTAATTTTTATTTAGGTTTGGAGCTGAAATAATCTAAACAAAAACTAAAATATGGGTTTATTTACTAAGAAGCCGATGCATTTACTGCTAGAAGAAGCAGGAGATTCAGCCAAAGGCTTAAAGCGTACACTTAGCGCAGGTGCACTAGTGGCATTAGGTGTGGGCGCAATTATTGGTGCTGGTCTATTTGTTAGAACAGCAGCAGCAGCGGCACAAAATGCTGGGCCATCCGTTACCATCGGCTTTATCATTGCCGCAATTGGTTGCGCATTGGCCGGTTTATGCTACGCAGAATTATCATCATCCATTCCGATCTCAGGTAGTGCGTACACTTACACTTATGCCACCATGGGCGAGCTTATGGCTTGGGTAATTGGTTGGGATTTAGTATTAGAATATGCAGTTGGAGCTGCAACAGTAGGTATTGCCTGGAGCGAATACCTGAATAAATTACTGGTCGAAGTACTCCATACATCGCCCATACCTTACGAATGGTGCCACTCACCTTTCCAATCACATCCTGATGGTACCGTAAGCGGCATTATCAATCTTCCTGCTTTATTTATTGTTGGTTTATTGAGTTTACTGTTAATTAAAGGAACTTCAGAATCTGCTTTTGTAAACGGTCTTATCGTAATTACCAAAGTAAGTATTGTAATCTTAATTATTGTTTTAGGCTGGGGCTTTATTCATGAGGCGAACCACCATCCGTATATTCCTGAAGCAACTACTTATGTAGACCATGCTGGCATCAGCCATAGTTTTGGTGGTTTCTGGGGTGTTCTCGGCGCTGCTGGAACGGTATTTTTTGCCTTTATCGGCTTTGATGCGGTTAGTACTGCAGCGCAGGAAACTAAAAACCCTAAAACAGCAATGCCAATTGGTATCTTAGGCTCATTAGCTGTTTGTACCGTTTTATACATTTTATTTGCACACGTTTTAACCGGTATTGCTCCAGTTGAGTTCTTCAGAACTAAAGGTGGCGAAGCATCGGTAGTGGCTGCAATTAGCGAATATATGACAGGTTACGGCTGGTTAGCTAAATTGGTTACTGTAGCTATTTTGGCAGGTTTCTCTTCTGTAATCCTGGTAATGTTATTAGGCCAGAGCCGCGTGTTTTATTCGATGAGTAAAGATGGCTTATTGCCAAAAATGTTCAGCGATTTACACCCTAAATTCAAAACACCGTACAAAGCCAACTTAGTAATTTTGGTAATTGTAGGTTTATTTGCTGCTTTCATCCCTGGCGATGTGGTAGGTGATATGACTAGTATCGGTACTTTATTTGCCTTTATGTTGGTTTGTATCGCGGTAATTATCTTAAGAAAAACTGATCCAGATCTTCCACGTCAGTTCAGAACACCTTGGGTTCCTATCATTCCTATTTTAGGTGTTGTAACCTGTGGATTAATGATCCTAGGTTTAGGCTGGACAAACTGGTTAAGGTTATTTGGCTGGTTAGCTCTAGGTTTTATTATCTATTTTGGATACAGCAAAAAGAATTCTCATTTAAAAGATTCGAAATAAGCTGAATATTTAAAAAATTTAAAGCCCCGATTTAAAAGTCGGGGCTTTTTTTTGTGTTAAATAATTGTTAATAAATTACCTTTGCAAAAAAAACAAAACATGACCCGTTATTTTGCTTCCATTAAGCACGTTTCTATTTCTGCAATTATATTACTGCTCTTTATTTCTTCAGCTGGTTACGCACAAAGAACAATTAACGATGTAATGGACTCGACAACGGTTAATCACCTGTTAATTATCTCGAAGAAATACGGCTCCTTATCCTTCAGTGGTTATTTACAACCACAGTTCCAATTGGCGCAATCGAAGGGTACTCAGGCCGAATTTCAGGGTGGTAATTTTGGTGATTTCACTAACAACAGATTCAGGCTAAGAAGAGGGCGCCTAAGGGCCGATTATATGATGCTAACAGACGATGGAGCCCCTTCCACTTATTTTGTGCTTCAGTTTGATGGTACCGAGCAAGGTGTGGCTATCCGAGATTTCTGGGGGCGTTACTATGAAAACAAATGGAAGATATTAGCAGTAACCCTTGGTCTTTCAGGCCGGCCATTCGGAAATGAGCTCCAACTGTCATCATCAGTTAGAGAGGCACCTGAGCGGGGTAGAATGTCTCAAATTTTAATGAGAACAGAACGTGATCTTGGCGTAACCTTTACTTTAAACCCACGGTGGAAAGATGCCAAACTCAAAAATATTGTATTGGATTTTGGTATCTACAATGGCCAGGGCTTGGCTGGTAACGGAGAGTTCGATAACAGTAAAGATTTTATCCTTAGGTTAAGCCATAAAACCTATGCTTTTAAAAACTTCACCATAGCTGGCGGAATAAGTACGCTTCAGGGAGGTTTAGATCATCGCTTGCCCGTAAGCTACAAAATGGAGCAATCAAATGATACGTGGAAAATGGTTAAAGACTCATCGGCTTCGACTGTAAACAAGGTGGCACCGAGAAGATATTATGGAGCCGATATCCAACTGGCTACAAAAACCAAAAGCTGGAAATCGGAGCTTAGGGCAGAAGTAATATCGGGCTTACAAACGGGTACTTCAACCACTTCAACTACTCCGGGTTCTTATCCTGTTGATAATAAGGCCATAGCTTTGCCATTTTACACCCGTACCTTTAACGGCGCTTACTTTACCTTCGTGCAAACCTTAAATAGTACCGATAACCAGCTTATTTTGAAATATGACTGGTATGATCCAAATGCTAAAGTAAAAGGGCTTGATATTTCGGGTGATAAAGGACTTTCTCCTGCCGATGTTCGTTTTGATACCTTTGGTTTTGGCTTTTTACATCACTTTAACCCGCATTTTAAAGCTGTTCTTTATTACGATATCATTAAAAATGAGGCAACTCAGATTCAAGGTTATACAGCCGATAGAAAAGATAATGTACTTACACTGAGAACACAGTTCTATTTCTAATAAATAATGGTTCAATTGAGGAATTGATACAAATTCCGCTACCTTTGCTTAAAATTGCTCTGCTATGAAATCTGATTTTATGACGTTCAACTTAAGCCAGATACTATCAACAACGATGGTGCTGTTTGCCATAATCGATATTTTGGGAGCCATCCCTGTAGTAATCGAATTGCGCAGAAAGGCTGGTCATATCGAATCTGAAAAAGCTTCATTGGTGGCGGCAGGCTTAATGATCCTTTTTCTTTTCCTGGGCGAATCTTTATTAAAAGTAATTGGCCTGGATGTAGAATCTTTTGCCATTGCGGGCTCATTTGTAATCTTTTTTATTGCCATGGAAATGGTTTTGGGCTTAACCATCTTTAAAGAAGAAGCACCCGAAACGGTATCGATTGTTCCCCTCGCTTTCCCGCTAATTGCCGGCGCCGGAACCATGACTACCCTGCTTTCATTAAAAACAGAATACCATACGCAGAACATTCTGGTTGGGATTTTATTGAATATACTCTTTGTATACTTCGTTTTAAAGAATACCAACCGATTAGAAAAACTATTTGGTAAAACAGGCTTAAATATCCTAAGAAAGGCATTTGGGGTAATTCTACTCGCTATTGCGATTAAACTTTTTAGAAATAATACGGGGTTGTAGAAAACAGATCTACAATAAAGCTGAAAGCCATTAAAGTGAGGGATGCTTAAACAAGTTCAGCAATACGAAAAACGCTTTTCCTTAGACTATAATTACAATTATTACATTAATCCGTAACAAAAATTTCGTATATTGATCTAAACAGAAAGCTCATTACACTATGAACAGCTTTGAAGAATATACCTTAATTATTGGAGCTATAGCCGTTTTAATCGAAGCGGTAAAATACTTCAAAAAGAATTTCAGATCATGGTTTGAACATGGCTAGGTTTTGATTAGCCGCGCTACAAACATGGTATCAGCTTGATTTTCATACCCTTTTATCAGTTCCATTTTTTCCAGTTCAAGCGGTAACGTATCGGTAAGGTGCTTAACTATAGCTTCATTTTCTGCTGCAAAGGCCGAACAGGTGATATAAATCAATGGCTTACCAGGTTTAAGGTATTTCACTACATTTTGGGCAATCCCCTTCTGTATCGTCGCAAACTGATTGATTTTACGTTCACCGAAAAAAGTCAGCATTTCGGGTGTACGCCCCCAGGTGCCCGAGCCCGTACAAGGTGCATCTAAAATGACCCCGTCAAACTGATAGTGGTGTAAAACCTGATCGTTATTTTGTAAAAGATCCAGCTCTTTTTTATGGTACTTTTTGATCCCTGCCAGCCGGAAACGTTCATCTAGGTTCAGGAGCACACTTTCTCTTAAATCGGTTACCAGAAGCTCAATTACGGGCTCAAAGCTATGCAGAAGCAAGGTTTTTCCGCCTGATGCTGCACAGCAATCCCACCACTTATCCCATTTATTGGGTTTAAAATATTCGCCTGTATGTTGCGAAGAAAGATCCTGTACCTGATAGCTTCCTTCTTTTAAAATGGTTTCGAGCTTAGTACCATTAGGCATGGCTAAAGCTGTATCAGAAATGGCATTAATCGGGATATTTTCATCCTCTAATTTAGCAACAATACTGGCCGAATCGGCCGCAGCTACCCGGATAAATAAATCAGGCTGCTGAAAGAAAGAAGCAAAAAACAATTCTTTACTTACGCTTTCAGAAAGTGCAGTATGAAATGGATATACTTGTGTTAAATCAAATTCAGGGTATTTAGCTTTAACAAGTAAAAGTTTTTCTTCCAGTGCCAATGTAATACTAGCTGCCAAACCCGAAAGATTCTTCTCTACAATCAGGCTTAGTGTATCGTGGCACAAAAAATCGGCAACACTTAAACGTTCTTCGTTATTGAGTGCAGGCAAGGCTTTTCCTAAACGAAAAAAACTATAAACGTGCCGGGTAGCCCACCTCCTGTCAGACGAGCCCATTTGCTTATTTTGCTTAAAATAAGCCGGCAGAAACCGATGTAAAGGCAAACTTCCATCGTAACTATTTAAAATCTGTTCGAAGGCTCTGATCTGATGGTCTACTCTCATGTATGATAAAATGGAAGAAATTAAGGTTTACTCAACAATGTTTAAGGTAAAGTTTTTAAACCTCAATAACATTAAACTGGTGTTAATATAGCCTAATTTTTCATCATGGATAAACGAAAAATTATTATGCAAACCTTTATAACGGTCTTTTACAATATAATCTTTGTAATCTTCGCCGTAGGTAGCAAGCAAACGGCCAAAATAGTAGGCAATATCGAAACCTTTAAAGGCATACTCTCCTGGCTCAAAGCCATATTTATAGCGATATTTTTTAATAAATGAGGTTACTGCACTATTTTTATAATCAATTTTGTAAGATGAACTGACGATAGTATTCAAATCCTGCATTTTATCGGTCGGATAGTTTTGTTTTACCCAATTGGGATGACCGAACAGGGCTATACTATAACCACCTGCCGGAAGATGCTTTAATTTGTACAGTTTTTCGATAGTAGGCAGTACAAAGGCACGATCGGAAGAAGTTACCACCACTGCGTATTGTTTACCCTTAATCATTTTGGTTTCGAAAGCATAAGCCGAAGCATACTCCTGCACTGTAAATTTAGTATTAGCCTGAAAATAATTCCTGATGGGGGCACCAAATTGTTCATCTTCGGTTTTCCGTGGATTGATGAGCACTACAATGGTACTGGCAGGGTTAAAGTTTTTGGCAATGTAAGCGCTTATTTTTTTTGCATGGAGATCGATATTGTTTACAATAGAGATCAGGTTCGGGTTGTTAAAATCGGCTGGTTGCGAAGCAGCCAATGGAGAAACCACCAACGCATTGTTTTCTTTCGAATAAGCAGAAATATATTTCAATCCTTCCGGAAAAACAGGGCCAATAATTAAATTACTCTGCTTAAAGCGATCGTTCTTATACAACGAAGCAATATGTGCGTTATCATCTTCGGTATCAAAAACATTAAGTTTAAAGTTTAAACCCTGTGCTGCTGCTGAATCCAGGCCCAGTTTAAAGCCCTGATAAAAATCGATGGGCATGGCATATTTTTCAATCTCTGCTTTGGTAGCCGTTTTTAAATTCAGTTCGCTTAACTTAAACGGAACCAATAAGGAAACACTGGCACCCTGCGCAAACTTTTTAACAGGCTTTTTATCAATCGCTTTTTCATTCTCGACAGGTTTTGCCGGTTCAGGCTTAGGGGTTTTAATTTTAGGCGAACATGCCGCTAAAACTAACGCAGACCAAACCAGTAATCCATAAACCTTTTTGAAATTCATACCTATCGTTTTTAACAAAATATGCTAGCAAAGTTTATTCCACCTTGCTAGCATAATCATATTATTTACATAAAGACTCCTGACTAAAGACTCAGGAACCCAGACTAAATGCTATTCCCACTCAATAGTTGCCGGTGGCTTAGAGCTAATATCGTATACCACCCTGTTAATCCCCTTCACCTTGTTAATAATTTCGTTCGAAATTTTAGCCAACACAGGGTAAGGTAAGTGGCACCAATCCGCTGTCATACCATCAAGCGATTCTACAGCTCTCAAAGCAATTACGTTTTCGTAAGTACGCTCATCGCCCATCACACCAACTGATCTTACTGGCAAAAAGATTGCCCCTGCCTGCCAAACCTGATCGTAAAGACCTGCTTCTTTTAAGTTATCAATATAAATTTTATCAGCATCCTGTAAAATAGCCACTTTTTCGGCAGTTACCTCACCAATAATACGGATACCTAAACCTGGTCCCGGGAAAGGGTGACGACCTAAAATAAACGATTCTAAACCTAATGCAGTACCTACTCTTCTTACTTCATCTTTAAACAAAGTTTTAAGCGGCTCTACCACTTTAAGTTTCATAAAGTCTGGTAAACCACCCACATTGTGGTGAGACTTGATGGTTGCCGAAGGGCCCTTTACCGATACAGATTCGATAATATCAGGATAGATTGTACCTTGAGCTAACCATTTTACATCTTGGATCAAATGCGATTCTTCATCAAATACCTCGATAAATACGCGACCAATGATTTTACGTTTTTGCTCCGGATCTTCTACTCCAGCCAGCTGGCTTAAGAATTTATCCTTTGCATCAACACCTTTAATGTTTAAGCCAAAGTCTTTATATTGTTCTAAAACACTTTCATATTCGTTTTTACGCAATAAACCATTATCAACAAATATACAATGTAGGTTTGTACCAATAGCCTTATGCAATAATACAGCAGCAACACTACTATCAACACCTCCAGAAAGGGCTAAAACAACTTTGTCATTACCTACTGTAGCTTTAATATCGGCAATTGTAGTTTCAACAAACGCTGCTGAAGTCCAATCCTGGCTGCAACCACAAATATCAACAAGGAAGTTTTCTAGAAGGATCTTTCCATCAATACTGTGTGTTACCTCAGGGTGGAACTGAATGGCATAAGTATCAGAATCTTTAATGTGGTAAGCGGCAACCCTTACACTATCGGTACTGGCAATCAGCTCAAAATTATCCGGAATGCTGGTAATGGTATCGCCATGACTCATCCACACCTGCGAATCGATGTTAATGCCTTTAAATAATTTGTTTTCCTGATTAACAAAGTTAAGGTTTGCACGGCCATACTCGCGTGTTGAAGAAGGCTGTACATCGCCACCAGAATGTTGAGCAATGTATTGTGCACCATAACAAACAGCCAGTAAAGGATATTTTAAATGGTATTTCGATAAATCGATTTGAGGGGCATCTTCCTGACGAACAGAATATGGACTACCTGAAAAAATAATACCCTTTACATCAGGGCTAATCTCAGGAAGATTGTTGTATGGATATATTTCACAGTAAATATTTAGTTCGCGAACCCTACGGGCAATGAGTTGTGTAAACTGCGAACCAAAATCGACGATAATGATTTTTTCTTGCATCCGCAAAGGTACCAATTAGATATGAGATTTGAGACCTGAGATTTAAGATTTTTAATGCAGGCAGAGGGCTTGGGGCAGAGGGCATGGAGATGGGCATTATCGCGAGGCTTAGGACATCTGATTATCCAGAATATAGTCCTAAGTCAAGGGTCAAAATCTATAAAAATCTAACCGAGCAAATTATTCTATTAACTGAGCTTAACTTCCAAGGCCTCTTGTTTCTCCCCCCAGCAACTTCGAAAGGCAACGTACAATGCGCTATGACCAGATAAAACCTATTAACCTTATAAACAGATGATCAACTAACAGTTCTCAATTTGCGGTTACCAATGAACAAATGAATCTTTAAGATTCAATCAAAACCACCTCTACACCAAATTTCCTTAAAAAATCTACGCCCTCATCACTTGGTAAGCCTTTGTATGCTGCATACGATTTTGAATAGTACACCAGCTTGATACCTGACGATAAAATCAGGCGGGCGCAGGCAATACAAGGCGACAAAGTAGTGTACAGCGTGCAACCTTCAATCTTCGATCCGTTTTTTGAGGCATAAAGAATCGCATTTTCTTCGGCATGTAAGGCCAAAGAGCAGCTCCCCTTACTATCTCGGGCACAACCATGCTCAGGCCATTCCTCATCGCAATTGTGAGTGCCAGCCGGTGGACCGTTATAACCGATAGAAATAATGCGGGTATCTTTTGTTAAAACCGCACCAACATGCGCACGCACACAATGTGAGCGGGCAGCCAAATCGGTGGCCAGGTTCATAAAAATGGAATCGAAACTTGGTTTATCTGTCATTTGTTTAAATAAAAAAAGCCACAAAGAAATTCATCTTTGTGGCTGCTAAATTACTTTATTAAAAATTAATGTCCGCCAGAAATTTTCTGGTCGAAGTTAATTCCTTGTGATCTTAATATAGATGCCACTCTCCATGCATAAAATGCCAGATAAGCAAAACAGATAATCCCAACCACATAACTGTATTGAATACCTGTAAACTCAGATACATAACCTTGTAACCAGCTGATAATACCACCGCCCATAATCATCATAATTAAGAAGCTACTACCCTGACTGGTATGTTTACCTAAACCACTAACAGCTAAAGTAAAGATACATGGCCATAAAGTACTGCAGAACAAACCAACGCTGGTAATGGCGTAAACACTCGTCATACCGGTAGTAAACATACCAATTAACAGAGCAGTAATACCAATGGCAGAGAAAATCAACAACATCCTGGCCGGGTTACCTTTACTGGCCATATCTGCTACAATCAGTACCAGAATAATAGCTGCGTAAACATAAAAAGGAGCTAGATCATGTTTTGCGATGGCATTTACTAATAGAAAAATACCAAAGGCTAAATAAGGCGCAATAAAACGCAATATTTTCTGAGTGCTTACATTATCGGTAAAAGCTTCAACAGCTCCTGTCCAACGGCCAATCATCATACTGGCCCAGTACAACGAAATATATGGCGCAATATCTTTAATTTCGAAACCTAAATCTTTCTCCATGTAAGCAGGCAAGTTACTCGCTGTCGAAACCTCAACACCTACATAAACAAAGATGGCTATCATACCCAAAACCAATTGCGGATAATTTAATGCAGATCCCTTAATCGATTTAGTATCATCTGCCGAGGCTTCCACTAAAGCAGGTCTATCAGGCAAAGATGACATTTTTAAGAAAATCGCTACCGCAATAAAAGCTACTCCCAAAATTAAATAGGGAATTTTAACGCTCTCTACACTAATGTTGGTATTCGCATTTGCTGCAGAACCAAAAATGGCAAAACTTACAATAAGCGGACCGATGGTTGTACCAAAGTTATTAATACCACCTGCAAGTGTTAAACGTTGCGAACCTGTTTTAATGGGACCTAAGGCAATAGCCAATGGGTTGGCAACAGTTTGCTGTAAAGAGAAACCCAAAGCTACAATAAACAAGCCCGAAAGCATTAACGGGAAAGAGTGAAGATTTGCAGCCGGGTAAAAAAGTAAGGTACCCGCTGCCGAGATAACCAAACCAAGTGACAATGAATTTTTATAGCCTAGTTTGTTTACAATATCCTGTCCCATAATAACAGAAATTAGATTGTAAATTAACGCACCCACAGTATATGCAATGTAAAATGCCAATGAAACCAACTGACTTTCGGCTTGCGATAAATCAAAAGCCTTTTTAAATACCGGGATGAGAATGTCGTTACTGGCGGCTACAAAGCCCCAAAAAAAGAATACGGTGACCAGTGGGATAAACTGCGCCCACTTGGTTTGCGTTTGTTCTGAATTCATATTATAAATTTAGTTTTAGTGGGTCTAAACATAAATAAAAAAAACTAATAACCAGTATTTTTTATGCAACCTATGCAACAAAAATAAATGTTATATGTTTAGGTATAAAATTGCATATTCGCATATTCTAAAGATCACAATGCATGTTTGAAGCCATATTACTAGGTATAGGAGCAGGGATTATTTCGTCGTTTTTAACAGGGCCGGTATTTTTTGCAATGATCAAAACCAGCATAGAAAGAGGCTTCAAGGCTGGTTTCTCTTTAGCCGTTGGCGTAATTATCAGCGATATTATACTAATTGGATTAGTACTTTTCGGCAGTCAGTTTTTCGATTATAAAGCCGAATTCGATAAATATGTAGGCAGTATTGGCGGTGTATTTCTGCTTGCAGTAGGTATTTATTACCTGGTTTCTAAAATCACGGTGCATTACGATAGCACTACGCTACAAAAAGTAAGTAAACGTGGTTACGTTCTAAAAGGCTTTTTAATGTGCATCCTCACTCCTTCTACCCTCATGTTCTGGATTATTGTGAGTGGTATTATTTCTGTTAAGCTTAACAACATGCTAAACGAAAAACTGGTTTGCTTCTTTATTGCAATGGCCACCCAGTTAAGTATCGATGGAGCAAAGAGCTTTTACTCGAGTAAGCTCCGTTATAAAATAAAAGAAGATGCACTTAAAAAGCTGAATAAAATTGCAGGTGTGGTGATCATCTTTTTCGCCTTCTGGCTCATTATTAAAACCTACCTGAAATTTTACGCATAGGTTTTTAACACCACTTAGGGCACAGCGTATTTTTAGCCACGGAAACGAAGATTACACGGAAATATTTTATTAAAACATAGTATTAGTAGTTCGTGAGGACAAACCACGGAGTAGGCTTGAACTACAAATAAAATCTGCGTTTAAATCTGCTTAATCTGCGGGAACAAAAAATAAGAATTGCCATTTTAAACATGATGTTAGTAGTTCGTGAGGACACGAACCACGGAATCGGAGCCGGTATTGGTTCGAGATATGGAAACACAAAATAGATCCTGAAATAAATTTAGAATGACGCAATGAATGATAGCAGATTATAAAAAACTTCTCTGTGCCTTCGTGAACAAAAAAATAGCCCATATAAAAATATGAGCTATCTATTATTCAAAATATTTTAGGGATTAATACGCCCTTTGGTTATTTCCTTCTTTCCAGTTAACAAAAGCTTTGTTTACCACTTTGTTACCACCTGGTGTAGGGTAATTTCCAGAGAAATACCAATCACCTTTGTTTTTCGGACAAGCTTCGTGCAGGTTCTCTAAACTTTGGTAAATTACTTCAACCTCTGCAACAGTACCTTTTGGGGTAATAATCTGTGCAATTTTAGCCGAAATTTCTTCTGGCGTAAACGGTTTATAGATATCCTTAACGTGGTTTACAATCTCCTCTTTAGGCAACAATAACGAAGCTTTACATTTGGTGTAAACATCTTCAATTACCTGCCACATGCCACGCTCGGTAAGCAGTTGTATAGCTGCATCAAAAGCTACAAACTGCCCCATGCGGCTCATATCAATACCATAACAATCAGGGTAACGGATTTGAGGTGCAGAAGAAACAATGATAATTTTCTTAGGGTGTAAACGGTCTACAATTTTAATGATACTTTGCTTAAGCGTAGTACCACGAACAATCGAATCGTCTAATGCTACCAAAGTATCCTTGTGGTTGTTAATAATACCATAAGTAGTATCATAAACATGGGCCACCATTTCACTGCGGTCAGCATCCTGCGTAATAAATGTACGCAGTTTAACATCTTTAACGGCCAGTTTTTCTACTCTTGGGGCCATCGACAATAAATCGTCTAACTGCTCGTCGGTTAACTGCTCTTTTTTATGTAAAAGTGTTTCTTTCTGGTGGTTACGTACATAACGCTGTACGCCATCAACCATACCAAAAAAGGCTACTTCAGCTGTATTCGGGATGAATGAGAAAACCGTGTTTTTCAAGTCGTAATTTACGGCTTTCAAAATTTTATCGCTTAATAAACGACCTAGTTGTTTACGCTCGCGGTAAATTTCAACATCACTTCCTTTCGAGAAATAGATCCGCTCAAACGAACACGATAACCTTTCGGTAGGCTCACGGAACTGCTCCATGCTTACCTCACCGTTTTTCTTGATAATTAAAGCATGACCCGGATCGATCTCTTTAACATCTTTGAACTGTATGTTAAATGCAGTTTGTAAAGCCGGACGCTCTGAAGCTGCAACCACAATTTCATCATCATAATAGTAATAGGCCGGACGGATACCTGCCGGATCGCGCATGATGAACGAATCGCCATTACCAACCATACCGCAAATCGAGTAACCACCATCCCAGGTTTTAGCCGAGCGGCGAAGAATATTGGCAATATCTAAATGATCGGCAATTTTTTGCGTAATCGCAACATTGTCATGCCCTTCTTTTTTGTATTGATCGAAAAGCTCCTGGTTTTCATCATCCAAAAAGTGACCGATTTTTTCCAGTACTGTTACCGTATCTGCTTTTTCTTTTGGATGCTGGCCTAACTCGTATAATTGTTCCAATAACTCATCAACATTGGTCATGTTAAAGTTACCGGCAATTACCAGGTTACGGGTCATCCAGTTGTTTTGCCTTAAAAAAGGGTGGCAATTTTCGATACTGTTTTTACCATGTGTACCATAACGCAAATGACCCAATAACACCTCGCCAATAAAGCTTACGTTGTTTTTGAGCCATTCTGTATCCTGCATTAATTCAGGCGTATTTTCCTGGATATCGACAAATTTGTTCTGAACATATTCGAAAATATCCGCTACCGCATTAGAAGCCATGCTCCGGTATCGGCTAATGTACCTGCTGCCCGGTTTCATATCCAGCTTAATGGTGGCAATACCTGCGCCATCCTGGCCCCGGTTATGCTGTTTTTCCATTAAAAGATATAATTTGTTAAGGCCGTAAAGTGCTGTACCGTACTTTTGCTGGTAGTAAGAAAGTGGTTTTAACAGGCGAATAAAAGCGATTCCGCATTCGTGTTTTATCTGATCACTCATTGTGTGGGTTTGAAGCCGCAAAGTTATCCTTTTAAACCATTAGAACCTAAACAAAAATGCTTTCTTTTATTATGATGAGGTTTATCTGACAGATGAAGTAAAACTATCTCAAATCAAGCTAAAGCCAGATGAATCCGTCTTATTAATTAGAATCTTTCTAAATAATTTGCATAGTAAGTGTAAAATTCACACTTTTGCATCATTATTAAGATTTAGTCTAAATTGAAGAAACTTTACACATCACTATTATTCTTCTTTGTTTGTTTCACTGCGCTGGCGCAAATCAAGAACGTGGTTACCGGAAAAATGGTCGACCCGCAAAATAAGCCCTTAGAGCTTGTTAATATCAAAATTGTAGAAACCAACCAATACGCCATTACTGATAAGAATGGTATGTTCAGGGTTAACGGATCGGAAACGAATAACATTTTAACCCTCGAATTTTCGTACATCGGTTACCAGAAGTTAAGCCAAACAGTAACCGTTAAGGCCGGAGAAACCAATATGGGCAGTATTACCCTTAAGGTTTTAGATTTAAGTCTGGAGAATATCGAGATCAACGCCAAACGAAATTACTCGGGTTCTACCAACTCATCACTGATTATTACCAGAGATTTGATTGAACAAACTCCGGCATTGAGTGTAAACGATTTGTTGAATCAGATTCCGAATAGAAAAATCCAGCCACCCTCTTTACAAAACGTACAAAACATCAATTTAAGGGCATCTTACGCCCCTACAACTGATGGAAAAGGAGATTACGAACTTAATAATGCTTTTGGTATTGCCATTATTATGGATGGAAATACAATCAGTAATAATGCGAACATGCAGAGTTTCAACCCAGGAAGAAGTGGAGGAGTGGGCCAATCATTCGTAAAAAGTGGAGCCTACGGCATAAGAGGAACCGGCGACGATAAAACAGGATATACTGGCGATTACACTTTTGGTGGAACAGATTTACGCCAAATACCTGCTGATAATATTGAAAGTATTGAAGTTATTGCAGGTATTGCTCCTGCCAAATATGGCGATTTAACTGATGGTGCTATCATTATTGAGCGCCAGGCAGGTAAGTCTCCCGCTTACGTACGTATGCAATTAAGAGATAATGCTACATCTTATGGTTTTTCAAAAGGCTTTGAAATCAGTCCTAAATATGGAGCTGTAAATGTTGGTATAAACTATGTTAACTCTTTCGAAGATAACCGCGATAAATTAAAAGCCTACCGCAGAATCAACACTAATGCCATGTGGACTAATTTATTTGGAAAAACTAAACAACTAAAGAACACGCTCAGTGTAGATTATGGAAGAAACCTTGATGGGATTAAATTTGATCCTGATGATGAAAAAAGTACAGCTTCTAAATTCGATAGCTGGAATTTTAGTGTTGCAAACAGAAGCAATTATAGAGTTAACTCTGGATTCTTAAAAAATATTGGATTAAACTTAAGGTATTCTGAAGGTCATCAGATAAGCTATAAAGAAGAATTAGTGAATGATCCTTATGTCTTATATACCACTGCTACAACAACGGGCATTCATGAAGGAACATACGATACTGGGGTTTATACAGCAAAATCTTTAATTGATGGCCGACCAATAACAGCATCGGCAAATCTTGATTTCACAGGTGGTTTTGCTACTGGGAATCTTGTACACAATCTTTCTTTCGGAACAAGTTTTAGTTACAGTGCAAACAAAGGCCTCGGGCAAACTATAGACCCAAATGAGCCAAGAAGTGGGTCGAAGGTTGCAAGCACTTCATTAGGAACAAAGAGCTCTGAACGCTTTTACGACTTCAGCTTAGCTGTTGCCCAAAAAGATATTGGCTTTTATATTGAAGATCTTTTCACCGCAACCATACTAGGTAAACCATTAAATGTAAGAGCAGGTATTCGGTCTGATTTACAAAACGGATATGGATCTTTTTCGCCAAGAACCAATATTAATTATGAGTTAAGTAAAACTTTTAGAATAGGTCTTGCCTATGGTTTATCATACAAATCACCAGCTTTGGCACAGCGTTACCCAGGCCCCACTTTCTTCGAGATCCCATTATTAAATGCTTACAATGGTAAAGTTAATGAGAGTACATATTTGGTGTACGTAGAAAGATATGATCCTACCAATGTCAACTTAAAACCATCAAAAAGTGAAAGCATTGAGTTATCAGCCCAAATCAAAATACAAAAATTCAATCTATCCATATCAGCTTATAGTAAGAAATCCAGAAATGGAATTTCAACAGTTCAAACTTTACAAGCTATAGAATTGCCAACATATACAGCTACTATTAATCCAGGTTCAAAACCAACGGTTGTACAAAATGGCTCTAAGTTATATGCCATCAACTACTCTACTTTTAAAAATGACCTTTCATCAGACAATCAAGGTTTTGAAGTGATTCTAAATACACCTGAAATTAAAGAAATCAAAACAGCGTTTAATTTAAGTGGTGGCCTTTTCAGGACATTTTATGGTTCGAATTCATATACCTTAAGTAATCAAATGCCTAATGTTATTCCCACAGATCCAAATTATGCATATATAGGTGTTTATGAGCCTTTAAACAAAAAATCATATTTTAGTAATGCAAGAGTTACAAGTGTAACCCACATCCCTAAGTTAAGCTTGGTTGTATCATTCGTTGCAGAATTCGATCTTCTAGACAAAAAAATAAATACAGCAAGCTCAAGAATTCCTGTTGGTTACTATAATAGGTTTAACCAATATACTGCCATTACCAGTTTCGATAAAACAAATACTTCTTATGGCCATCTTTACATTTCACCAGAAGAACAATCAGAAAACGATCTTCCACGTGTAATTTCCAATTACCACTTAAGTATTGCCAAAGAGATAAAAAAGCGTTTCAAATTTGCATTTAATGTTTACAACGTTTTTAATCACCGTCCATACTACATTACATCAACTGGCGCTTATAAATATCCAAATAGCAGCCCAACGTTTGGAGCAGAATTATCTATTAAACTTTAAAAGATGAGAAAATTATTATTCATATTGTTTTTGGCTACAGCAGCTTTAACTGCTTGTAAAAAATATCAGGGAAATGTTACAGGAATCCACCCGGTAAAATACCAGGTGATTGCTTCATATGCCTCAGAAGATTTAGGAAAGTTATTGCCAAAAGCTAAAATTGAGGTTACATTTAAGAGTGCTAAAAATGGCTTGATTCAAAAATACATCACTAAAAGTGATGGCATCGTTTCGCTTGATTCCATTTCCCCCGGTGTTTATGACATATCAGCTTCTATTAAAATCCCATCAACAGATTACACCGCTTTAACTGGAGAAAAAGTAGATAAGGAAGTGGTTTTTAATGCCTCAGAGAAATCGAAAACCATTACAGTAGAAGATAATCAACAAATTGAGCTAAAACTGATTTCAGGCTCTACCGGACCATGGGTAATTAAGCAGATTTATTATGCGGGTTCTAATACTACAACTGGCGCGTCATTCCGCGATCAGTTTATAGAAATATATAACAATACAGATTCAGTTTTATATGCAGATAGTTTATATATAGCTGAAGCCTTAGGCGTCCAAAATTTCACTTCAACTAATATATATAGACAAAACAATAGTCAGTATGACTGGAGTAAATCGCAAGGCATGCCAACAGGTATAGATGCGAATAATGGCTACATATATACCAGAGCATTATTAATGATTCCAGGCACAGGAAAACAATACCCTGTTAAACCGGGTGAAAGTATCGTGCTGGCTCAAACCGCAATAAATCACAAGGCTCCGTTTACTGGTTCTGACGGAAAAACAGTTACCGTAAGAGACCCTTCTTTAACTATAGATTTAAGCGGAGCAGATTTCGAAGCCTATTATGCTCCCTTTTTGGCTAAACCATTAGCATCGGACATTGATAACCCAAGTGTTCCAAACGTTGATGTATTATCATATAGTGGAACAGATCTCATTTTCGACAATCCAGGCCGGATGGGTTACGTAATTTTTAAAAATACAGGTATTATAGACATTAAAAAATTACCTCAGTACCCTTATCCCACAATTGCACCGCCAACATCAAGTACTGATAAATATTACCAAATTCCAATTGATTTGATAATTGATGGAGTGGAAGTACAGCCGAGTAGTGCTGCCTCACGTGTTCCAAAAAAATTAGGCGCTACATTGGATGCGCTATACACCTATGCGCCCAATGGCGCATACTCTTCGCAATCAGTAATTAGAAAAACAGAAAGTATTGTGAATGGAAGAAGGATTTTGAAAGATACCAACAACTCTGCTGAGGATTTTGACTTCTTACCACTCGCAGCTCCGAGGGCTTTTAAATAACGTTGACACCATAGAAATACCGAATAAAACAAAAATGAAGAATACGATTCTATATATGCTTTTAGTTTTTAGTTCTGTACTTACGGCGTATGGCCAGAAGGATGACACACAAACTAGTAGCGTAAAAAACAAATTATTCTCTGCTGATTCAACGCTCTTCGCAGCATATGATTTTGCAAAATCAAGTCCTTTCTACATCAAGAAATTAATGCCGGCAACTTATAACAACTTAAGCATCGGTCACAATTTCGAAAAAGGACATTTAATGAGAGCACAAAATGCAACAAAAATTAATAACACCTTTTTAAGCACAGAAGGAATTTCACAGTTAAAATCAATTAGTATATGGGGGCAATTTTCATATAGCAGAACAGTTGAAGATAGTGTGGCATTTGCTCATCAAACACTAAATAATCTGGCAAATCCATACTATTATGGTTCAGTTAAAAATGTCAGTTATCAAAGAACGATTTACAACCTAAAAACTTTAGCAAGTAAGAATATTCTAAGCGACAACTTACCTATTGGATTAGGTGCCAATTATAGAATTGGCGATCACTATTCTACTAACGATCCAAGAGGTGAAATAAATGATTATCAATTGAATTTAGTTAGTACACTTGGATATAATATCACCAAAAAATTAACAATTGGTACGGCTTATCGAATTGGATATGGTACCGAAAAAACTAATGTTGCTTATAAAAACAACAGTCTCAATCAAGGAAGGGTAAGTCCTGAATTCACTAATTATCTCATAAACGGATATGGAGAACCGGAAGAATCCAATACCAATAGAACGATTCAAAGCAATCAGACCAGAAGTGGTATAGATGCATACTTAACCTATGATTCAGAGAATATCGGTGATTTTAACTTTAGCTACCAAACCTCGAAAGAAAAGCAAAAATTTGATTACAGATCCAATAGCGGAATAACTAAATTCATAGATTTCAACTTAGTTAGTGAGAACTACCATCTTTTTTGGTTAAAACATTTGGCTTTAAATTCTCTAAGCGCGGATTTTAATTATCAAACTAATAAGGGGGATAACTACCTTAATAACTACCTGGCTAACAGCTACCTTTTTAGCAACAACATTATCTCTATAAAAGGTCGCTATACGCTAAAGAAAAATCAGTACACCCACAATTTCGGTTTAGGCCTAAGTAAATATGAAGAACGTAAACAAGATGGTGTTGCTGGTAACGATATCAGGTTTAACCAACTCAACTATTCATTAAGCTACGGCATAAACCACCAGAATAAAAACAACCACAACTGGGGAATTAGTGTAACCGGATTGTATAATCAATATCTTGACTCTGACTTTAATGTACTTTTGGCGAATGAAGGTGTATTCACCAGAAATGTAATTTATTACGATTACGCCTACAATACAAGCTCAAAGTTTGGGGCTAACCTTACAGGAGATTATAGCATACCCATGTTTAAGCAAATCCAGGCTGGAATTAAGGTTGGACTTAACTATTGGAGAAGAGATGACCTAAAGGATTTTGGGAGAGTATTAACAAGTGCGCCCGGCAAAGACCGTTTTTCTTCCAATATCAGCTTAAATCTTTATTTTTGATCCCATGAATAGAGTTTTTGCTGCGCTTACCATCGTTCTCACCGGATTAATCTTATTTTCTTTTCAATCGGCTAATTTTAATGACGATGATGAACTGAGTATTGATAGCCTGCGCAAAGTATATTCAAAACCAACCAGCCAGTGGCCAAAACCTACAGTTGATCAGGGTGCTATTTTTCAGGAGCTGGGCGAACTCCCTACCTCTCCTGTCGATTTAAAAAACGACTCGGTTAAAAGTGTGGTAGAGCTGGGTAAAATTTTATTTTTCGATCCACGTTTATCAGGTTCCAACCAGATTTCTTGCTCGAGCTGCCATGCGCCAGATTTACACTGGACAGATGGTCGCCAGGTATCAATTGGTCACGATCATTTAAGCAATATCCGCAATGCACCTTCTTTAGAGAATGTTTGGTTTTACAAACGCTTGTTCTGGGATGGCCGGGCCAACAGCCTCGAAGAGCAAGCCGGTAGTCCAGTGGCGGCACATAATGAGATGCACCAGGACATGAAAGCTTTACCCAAAAAACTAAGCAAGATTAAGGGATACCAACCTTACTTTACCGCTGCATTTGGCTCGAAAGAAATTACGAATAAACGCATTTTTGAAAGCCTAGCTACCTTTCAGCGCAGCATAGTAAGCAGAAGAACTCCTTTTGATCGTTTTCTGTCTAAGGATAAAAAAGCCTTAACCGATCAGCAATTGGTGGGTTTACACTTGTTCCGCACCAAGGCGCGCTGTATTAATTGCCACAACGGGCCATTCTTTACCGATAACGAATTCCACAATGATGGTTTAACTTATTATGGCCGTAAATATGAAGATTTGGGCTTGTATAACGTTACGAAAAAAGCCGAAGATGTAGGTAAATTTAAAACACCTGGTTTAAGGAATGTAATGAAAACCGCGCCATGGTTCCACAATGGTTTGTTTCCGGATATGGACGGAGTAATGAATATGTATAATGTAGGTATGCCAAACCAGCGCGTTAAACCCGAACAGGTTAATGATCCTTTATTACCAAAGAACGATAAGTTATTAAAAGGTTTAAAGTTAAGTATTGCCGAAAAAGATGCTGTAGTAGCCTTTTTAGAAGCCTTATCGTCGCCAACAGTATTGGTGAGGGTTGAAAATTTACCGCAGTAAGGTAGTTTCGAGTTGACAGTTTGGAGTCAGTTAAGTGGTTGAAAAAGACAGCCAATGTAAAGGACTGGTATTCAGTTGGCAATTGGCAGTTCTCAGTTAACCAATTCAAACAGTTAACCGATTAACCTTTGAAATTTCGTCCCCTGCTGATCCAATAAACTACATTTTATTCGATTTCAGTGCTTCGCCAAAAAATATAGAGGCATGTTCATCAAACGCTGCAGGATCGCCACTGGTATAAAAATGCCTTTCGCCTTGTCTACCTAGTTTTTCTTCGATTTCAGGGTGTCTTTTTAAATAATCTACCAAACTGGCAGCCACAATATCGCCCTGCGCCAAAACGTTCATATGAGCCGGAAGTACCGTTTTTAGTTTAGGCATTAATAAAGGATAGTGTGTACAGGCCAGCAGCACACAATCGATACCGGCCGATTGGCTAAGCAATTGATTACAATATTCCTGAATAAAAAAATCGGCCCCAGACTGCAGGTGTTCGTTGTTTTCGATGAGCGGCACCCACATTGGGCAGCTTTGCTGGTATACTTGTATATCGGGGAAAAATTTATTGATCTCTAGCAGATACGATTGCGAATTAACGGTTCCCCTGGTGCCCATTACACCTACCTGCTTGGTTGTTGTATACTGGTCGATTACCTCGGCTGTAGGCCTGATTACGCCTAGCACCCTCCTATCAGGATATTTGGCAGGCAAATCGCGTTGTTGAATGGTTCTAAGCGCTTTAGCTGAAGCCGTATTGCAGGCCAGGATTACCAAACGGCAACCTTTTGCAAAAAGCCACTCTACACACTCTAAAGTATATTTATAAATGGTATCAAAAGCATGGTCGCCATAGGGTGAACGGGCATTATCGCCTAAATAGATGTAGTTGTAATCGGGTAACTGATCGGCAATTGAACGGAATACCGTTAAACCTCCGTAACCTGAATCGAAAATACCTATTGGGGCGTTACCTTGCATACTTATTAAGGGTTAATTGTTTAAATCGGTTAATTGTGGTTTTTGTTGTAAAGGTAGTTTTAATTTGGAAGGGTGGACGTTTAAATGTTGGAAAGTTAAAATGTTGGAACGTTTTAATGTTCAGCTTTCCAGTCCTAAAACCTTCCTCAGTAATGTAATAGTAGTTAAGAAAGTCCTTCGCAGGCTCAGGATGATACGCTATTTAGTATGCATCCCCTCAAGAGTATTACCATCAAAATAATGAAGATAGTTGAGATGCTAGCATGACGGATACAGAAGTTTGGGAAATGAACTAAAACAAAAAAGCGAAACTAAGTTAAACTTAATTCCGCTTTATATTTTTGAACAGGAAAGGAGACTTTAGACTCCCGACTCTGGACTACTTTTTAGGTGCAGCTGGTTTTGCAGCAGTTGCTGTAATACCTAATTTAGTTTTAACTGCAGCTGTGATATCATCACCACCTTCCCAGAAAACTAAGTTATTACCACCTTGTCCGTTTGCGATGTCGAAAACATATGCTAAACCTTTTTCTTTAGCTACAGCTGAAATTGCAGTTGCAACTTTAGCCTGGATTGGCTGGAATAACTCACCTTGTTTAGTACCGATATCTTGTGAAGCTTTTGTACGTGCATCAGTGATACGTTTCTCTAAATCCTGCAATTCCTGACCAGCAACCTGTAATTCTTTACCTACAGCTTCTTTGTTAGCCTCGCTTAAAGTTTTTTCTTTGTCTTGTGCGTTTTTCAATTTTGTCTGATATTCTTTGATCATTGCATCAATATCAGCTTGCTTTTGTTTACCCAAGGTTTCTAAAGTTGTTTGAGCTGCTTTAGCATCAGGTAAATTTGCAAATACCTCTTCAGAATTAATGTGCCCTAATTTTTGTTGAGCATTTGCCATATTCGCTGTAAACAATAAACCTGCTGTTACAAAGAATACGTTAATTAACTTTCTCATCGTTCTATTTTACTTTTTTTATTTTTTCTAATTGTTTGTTCCTTAAAATCAAAGGGGCGAATATACTAATTATTTACAGTCCCCGGTTTGTAACCTAATTTTACAATTACATCATTACTTACGTCGTAACTGCTGCTTGCATAAATCATCATGGTTGCTTCACTGCTCTTATCAAAAATGAAATCCAGATACTTAGATTTTGCAATTTGTTTAATGGCATCTGCAACTTTATCCTGTATAGGCTTAATCAGTTTACTTCTGCTCTGAAAAAGATCTCCATCAGGGCCAAATTTAGAACGTTGAAATTCTTTAGCCTGTTTTTCTTTTTCAATAATTTCGTTCTCGCGGCGCTTACGCATATCGTCGGTTAATAAAACCTGATCTGCCTGGTAAGCTTTGTACATCCTGTCAATTTCTGAGAAGTTCTGATCTACCTGTTGTTGCCATTGTTTAGAAGCAACTTCTAACTGGCTTAAAGCGGATTTATATTCTGGTAAATGTTTTAAAATATACTCCGTGTCTACGTAAGCAAACTTCTGTGCAAAAGCACCGAAAGAAGTGCAAATTAAGAATGCGATAAAAAGATATTTCTTCATTTGTGTGTGTGTTTAATGATATCGTTAATAACCTAAGCTTTGTTTAAACTCAACTTGCAATGATTTATTGCATAATTAGTTAATTTTTTACTCTTTATCAATTAAAATCCACCTAATTGTTGTGCGATACTGAAGTGGAACTGTCCTTTGTTCGCATCAGGCAAGCCTGGGATAGCATCAAAACCATAACCATAATCAATACCCAGTAAACCAAATATTGGTAAAAAGATACGCGCACCTACACCTACTGATCTTCTGATGTTGAACGGATTAAAATCGCTAAACCTGTTCCAGGTATTACCACCCTCGGCAAAAGCTAAAACAAATGCTGTTGCCTGCTGACTTGCAATAACCGGGTAACGTGCCTCTAATACATATTTGGTATAAATCGGGCTACCTGATTGTTGTGCAATGCTCGGGTCAGATCCTACCGGAATAACGGTGTTGTTTGAATAACCACGCATCGCAATTAGCTCAGATCCCTGTAAGAAATCGAAACCTTGCATACCATCACCACCCAATTTAAAACGCTCGAATGCTGATTGACCAACGGCTTTGTTATACTGACCTAAGAAACCAAACTGCGCCTGTGCTTTGATAACCAAATTGCCTACTACGCGTTGGTACCATTGCGAATCGAATTTCCATTTGTGGTATTCGGTAAAGCGGTATTTTTCTTTATCAGATGCCGTAGCATAGTTGGTTTTGTTAAACAACGAATATGGTGGCGTAGCCTGAATAGTGAAACGCAGGAACGAACCTGATTTCGGGAAAATAGGCGAATCTCTTGAATCGCGGCTAATCTCTTGTGATAAGTTTAAGTTGTAAGAAGTACCGGTGCTGAACAAATAACCTGCATAGTTATTCAAAATGTATTGCTGCAAGTTAATGGCATGGCTTAACTGGAAATAGTTATCTGGCCAGTTTAATCTTCTACCCAAACTTACGGTTACACCATTTAAACGGATTTTCTGGAATGAAGCATTATCAGAACTTAAACCGTTTGATTGTAGTGAAGTAAATGCACTTACACCAAAACTTACTGGTTTCTCGCCACCAAACCAAGGTTGAGAGAAAGAGAAACTGTACGATTGGTAATATTTACCGTTGGTTTGTCCACGTAAGCTTAATTTTTGTCCATCCCCTTTTGGAAGTGGTTTATAAGCTTTTAGGTTAAACAGGTTACGTAAAGAGAAGTTATTAAAGGTTAAACCCAGGGTACCGATAATACGGCCACCACCAAAACCACCTGAAAGCTCAATCTGATCTGAAGGTTTTTCCTCAACTGCATATTCAATATCCACAGTACCATCGGCCGGATTAGGGCGCGGGGTTGGAACAGTTTTAGATTCATCGAAATTACCCAATTGACCAATCTCGCGGATGGTACGAATTAAATCGCTTTTGTTAAATTTTTGTCCCGGTTTGGTACGGATCTCGCGCAATACCACTTTATCGTTGGTAATGGTGTTACCTTTTAAAGTAATGCGGTTGTTGGTGTACTGCGGTCCTTCGTACATGCGAAGTTCTACATCTACCGTATCGCCACGAATGGTTTTAACCGGATCGATGTTGAAAGTTAAGTAACCGTTATCGGTATACAAACTATTGATATCGCCACCATTTTCGCCACCACCGTTTAATTTTTTGTTTAAACGCTCTTCGCTAAATACATCACCTCTTTCGATGGTTAATACTTTATTTAAAATACTATCGGGATAAATGGCATTACCTGCCCAGCTTACACTACCCACATAATATTTCTTTCCTTCGTAAAGATCCATGCGGATGTTAACCCTTTTTTTGTTGTACTGGTAAATGGTATCTTTTAACAACGTAGCGTCCAGATAGCCTTTTTCCTGCATTTTGCCAATCATTTTCACCTTGTTCTCTTCGTATTTCTCTTTTGAGAATTTTCCAGAGCCCCAGAAACGCCACCAGGCAAATTGCTTAGGGTTTTTAAGGTACTTTCTAAGCTTGGCAGATTTAAATTCTGTATTTCCGGTAAAATCGATATGCTGTACTTTTACGCGGTTACCTTTATCAATATAAGCCTCTAAAACTACACTGTTCTCTGCATTTGGATCTTTTCGGGTTTTATAATCAATGGTGGTAAAGAAAAAGCCTTTATCCAGCATGTATTTTTTTACAATGGCCGATGTGGTATTGTATAAGTTATCGTTTACAATTTTACCGGTTTTATCGTTAAGCTTTTCCTGAATGGCAGTTCTTTGCGATTTACTGATTCCTTTTAAATCGATAGAGCTTAAACGCGGGCGCTCTACCACTTCAATTTCAAAGTAAACTGAATCCTGAACAAACTTTTCGATGTTAAGTTTTACATCATCAAACAATCCCTGCGCCCAAAGCGTTTTAATCGCGTCAGACGTAGCCTCACCCGGAAGCACAATTTTATCCCCTTTGGTTAATTTAGAAAGAGTAATTAAAACTTCTTTATCTAAATATTGGGTTCCGGTCACAGTGGTACCACCAATGATATATTCTTTTGGACTAAAATAATCGAGATCTAAGCCACCAACCTTTAAAGAGGGGGTTGCCGGCGCCTGACCTTGTGGACGTATTTGAGCAAAGGCCGGAGCGGCTAAAACTAGTAGGATTAAAACTTGAAATATTCTTTTCATTAAAATAATTTGTTCAGTAATGGCCACGAAGGTAACAATGTTTTGTAAGCAAATATTTCTTTAAACCGTTACCCTGTTATGGTTTCATTTATCGTATAAAAGTGGTGCTAAGTTAGTTTAAACGCTTGTTAAAAAGTGTTAAAAGAAAAATTAGTTTAATTGCTCGCTAATTTTACCAAAACGGCGTTCGCGTTTTTGATAGTCTACAATGGCCTCGAAAAGATCCTCGCGCCTGAAATCCGGCCACAAAACATCAGTAAAATAAAACTCGGTGTAAGCCATCTGCCAAAGCAGATAATTGCTGATCCGGTGCTCGCCACTTGTTCTGATCATTAACTCCGGATCGGGTATATTTACTGTTGTTAATTTAGACGAAAACAGGTTTTCATCTATATCGGCTAAAGAAATGGTATCGTTTTTAACTTCAGCAGCAATTTTTTTGGCTGCTTCTAAAATCTCCCACTTGGCACTGTAGCTTAACGCCAATGTTAAGGTACATTTTTCGTTGTGGGCAGTTTTGTCCATGGCTTCTTTTAAATCGTTGATACAGGCTTGCGGTAACGATTCGATATTGCCAATGGCATTAAGCTTAATATTATTTTTATTAAGTGTTTCGGTTTCGTTGTTGATGGTCGAAATCAGAATCTGCATTAAAGCATCTACTTCTTCTTTGGGTCTGTTCCAGTTTTCGGTTGAAAAAGCATATAGTGTAAGGTATTCAATCCCCACCTCAACACAACCTTCTACAATATCTTTTACAGAAAGTACACCTTGCTCATGTCCGAAAACCCGCACTTTTCCCTGGCCTTTTGCCCATCTTCCATTGCCATCCATAATTACGGCAATGTGCTTTGGCAGGCGGCTATAGTCTATTTGTTCTTTAAATCCCATTAATTATGTCAAAATCAGCTTAAAAGGAATAGCATTTTGAGGATACAAAGGTAAAAGATATGCCAACACTAACAAATAGATAAGTGTCCCTTTTTCTAAAATCGCCTCTTTGGGTACCGGGATATCCGATTTGGTTGACAGAAGGATCAGATAAATTAACCTGGTTTTGGCCATTTCCTCTGATTACAGGGCTAT
The DNA here is from genome assembly GCF_003852395.1 of Pedobacter sp. KBW01. Lineage (NCBI taxonomy): Bacteria > Pseudomonadati > Bacteroidota > Sphingobacteriia > Sphingobacteriales > Sphingobacteriaceae > Pedobacter > Pedobacter sp. KBW01. The sequence goes on along the minus strand of NZ_QAJQ01000008.1, from coordinate 106,901 downwards.
CGGGATAGCGGCCGCTTACATCATCAATATAATCGGTAAATGGTGTACGATAGCCTATTTCGGTAAAAACACTCCAGGTATCTTTATAGTTGTACCTTAATCCCAATCCATACGGAATGGTTAAAGCTACATTGCTATAGCCATTTTCCTGACCTTCGGTAGCCAGCCTATCCAAGCGGTATTTTTCTCCATCAACTTTTACTGTTGGTTTAAACACCACAAAACCTGCACCTGTAAACAAATAAGGAGTAAACTGCCGCGTTCCGCCACCAATATTAAAATTAAAGAAGTTAAAGTCTACTATTCCGCTAAATTCATTTAAAGATGTTTTAAACTGCAGGTTTCTTTCCCTGAACTGGGCATTATTTGATTTGGAATCTTTAGCCTGAATCTGTCCGTAGGTGTAATTTAAACGAACCCCAAGATATTGGTTGAAATTTCGTTTAACGTAGGCCCCACCTGAAAAACCACTAATTTGTAAGGGATTGTTTTGATTGAGATCGCCCATGTAACCTGCACCACCTGCCATTAAACCCAACTCCCATGAAGGCTCTCCCTCTTGTGCACGAACAAGCTGCCCGCCCAAAAGAAATAAGAGGATGAGAAAGAGTGGTTTATTTGGCGTCATATCTAGTAGTTACGGGTATCGATTCCCCATAATAATTTATTCCTTAACGTGTTTAAATACGTTTCATTGTTAAGGCGGATAAGATTTACACAAAAATCGGCTTTTTTGATGGTAATTTTTACTGACCGCTCTACCGTTACGGTACGGCTATCGCAGGAAACCAGAAATTTCGATTCCCTGGCTTCGACCTCAAAAGAAAGCTTATTATCGTCTGGCACCACTACTGGCCTTACATTTAAATTGTGCGGCGCAATAGGTGTAACCACAAAATTTTCAGAATCGGGATAAATAATCGGGCCACCGCAGCTTAAAGAATATGCTGTAGAGCCTGTAGGCGTGGCAATAATTAATCCATCGGCCCAATACGAATTGATAAATTCATCATTCATAGAGGCATGAATAATCATCATGGCCGAATTATCACGGCGGTGAATGGTAATATCATTCAGGGCAAAGTTTTCTTCGCCAAACAAACCGTTTTCTGATTCTAAAGTAAGCAGTGATCGGGTATCTAAAGTATATTCTTTATTAATCAGGGCCTCCAGGGCATCACCTATCTCATTTTTATTGATACTGGCCAGAAACCCCAGACGACCAAAATTAATCCCGATTACAGGAATGCCCGAATTGCGGATCAGCGATAAAGTATCTAACAATGTACCATCGCCCCCAAGGCTCAGCAACACATCGGCCAGCTCTTTTAACTCGCTATGGTTATGAAAAACAACGGTATTAACAGGCAGTTTAATTTTGCCTTGAAGTGAAGTTTTGAATTTTGAATATAAAACGGGCTGGATATGGTGTTCGGCCAGATGATTAAAGACCTCCTGAACGTACGGCAAAACCGTATCGTTAAAATCTCTCCCGTAAATTGCAATCCTCATAAAGTAGGTTTATACATTTAAATAATTCATGAACGAATCGTAACGCTCCTGCGACCCATCATCAATCTGTGTGTTGTTGTACACTTCTTTTACCTGATAATCATATCTTTCGAAAGAAGCTACCAATGAAGTAATTTCAGTTTTATTTACTTTTAATGTTACTTCTAAACGTGTAGAATCTGCAAAAGAATTCACGTAAGAAGAAAGAATCTGTGCATTATCGGCTTCTACAATCTGCGAAATGTGCGCCAGCGAGTTATCACGGTTACTGATTTCGAGTACAATAATGCCACCAGGCTCGTTTACTGCATATTGTTGGGCTACCGCATCAACCATGTTGCTGATGGGAATTATGCCTGCGTAACTTTTCTGCCGGTCTAAAACCGGAACAGCCGTAAGTTTTAACTGGCTCAACAGCCTAATTACATCGTAAATATGCGCATCGCTAAGTACAAAAGCATTAAGCAGGTTTACAGACGAATCGTTTAAAAGGGTATCGTGATTATCGATGCTCAACAAATTATCTTCTGCTACCAGCCCCATAAAAGCAACTTCATTAACAACAGGCAAATGTTTTAGCTTAAAATCGTTCATCCGATCTAAAGCCTTTTGCACCGTGTCATCGCTTCTCAGTGTAGGTATAACATTCGATATGATTTCTTGAGCAAACATTATTTTAACAATATCCTGTCTAAAAATTTCTCTAAAAAAGCATTAAATATTCCGGGATGCTCCATCATAGGTGCATGACCGCATTTATCTACCCAGTTCAATTCAGAATTAGGCAGTAGTTCGTGAAATTCTTCGGCCACTTCTGGTGGCGTAACTTTATCGTTTTTTCCCCAGATTAACGAAACCGGGATGGTAATTTTCGACAATTCTTTGGCCATGTTATGGCGTATAGCCGATTTTGCCATGGTTAAGATACGGATTACTCTCGATCTATCGTTAACTGTTTTAAATACGTCATCAACCAGCTCTTTGGTTGCCGTAGCCGGATCGTAAAAAGTAAATTCTACTTTCTCTTTAATATAATCGTAGCTCTCTCTGCGTGGGAAAGAACCACCAAAAGCGTTTTCGTACAAACCAGAACTACCTGTTAAAACCAGGGCCTTAACAAACTCCTGATGGGCAACGGTAAATACCAAACCAACATGGCCACCAAGTGAGTTACCCACCAGCACCACCTGGTTTAAATTCTTAAATTTTAAAAACCGGTGCAGGTACCTCGACAATGCCTTTACACCAAGTGTTAAAATGGGTAAATCGTATATGGGCAAAATAGGGATCACTACATGATAGCGGTCTTTAAAATAATCCATAACCGGCCCCCAATTGCTCAATTCGCCCATTAGGCCATGCAGCAATACCAGCGTTTCGCCTTCTCCAGCTTCGATGTATTTAAATCCGTCTTCTTCTATTACCTGGTATGTCATATATATAAATAGGATGCTACTGTGCTACTAAGTTAGTAGAGTAAAATTAAATTTTTGCATTTCTTTGCCATTTTTCTGAAATAAAATCGAAAACGGTCTAAAAACTCGCCATAGTGCATTAAGAAGCGGGAATTAAACATCTTGGAACAGGTATCAAGTATTAAATACAAGATATACTTTTAACAAGCTTTCCGCTTTGGTCTTTCAGCTTCAATCTCCCTATGCTAGTTTCTCTTTAACAATTTCGGCAATTAATTTACCATCGGCTTTACCGGCCAGTTCTTTGTTCGCCATACCCATTACCTTGCCCATATCCTTAACCGATGTAGCGCCAGATTGTTTGATTACCGTTTCAATAATTGCCGCAACCTCTGCCCTATCCAATTGTTTTGGCAAGAACTGGTTAATTACTTCAATTTCTTCTTCCTCTACCTTATACAAGTCCTCACGGTTTTGCTGTTTATAAATATCAGCCGATTCGCGACGCTGTTTAATTAGTTTCTGAAGGATTTTAAGCTCAGTTTCTTCGGTAATTTCTTCTGCAGAACCTTTTTCGGTTTTTGCCAAAAGTAAAGCAGCCTTTATAGCCCTTAAACCTCTTAACTGCGCATTGTTTTTAGCCAACATGGCTTTTTTTATTTCCTGATCTATTGTTGTTGATACCATTATTGTTTAATTGTTTGAATTGGTTAACCGGTTAATTGTAAATACCGGTCGCCAATTATTATTTTCATTTTTTATTAATCGTTTAATCTTTCAATTAACCAATTTAAACAGTTTATACAGTTAACCTAACTAACCTCTATTTATAATCGTAGCTGTTGCCTGTACAGTTGGCATAATCAGCATATCGTTAATGTTTACGTGCTTAGGCCTGCTCACTACATACCATATCGCGTCTGCAATATCATCGGCAATTAACGGCTCCAGGTTTTCGTAAACCTTTTTTGCACGGTCTTCGTCACCTTTGAAACGTACCACCGAAAATTCGGTTTCTACCATACCCGGATTAATTTCGGTAACCTTAATGCCATGTGGCAATAGATCGATACGCATTCCTTTGCTCAGGGCATCAACCGCATGTTTGCTGGCACAATATACATTTCCATTTGGATAAACTTCTTTACCCGCAATAGAACCTATGTTAATAATGTGTCCTGATTGGTTCGGGATCATCCAGTTGGAAACAATTTTGGTTACATAAAGCAATCCCTTCACATTTGTATCGATCATCGTATCCCAATCGTCGGTATTGCCTCTATCAATCGGGTCTAATCCCTGGCTTAAACCTGCATTATTTACCAGCACATCTACCTTTTTCCATTCGGCTGGTAAAACCTCCAATGCAGTGGTTAAACATTCTTTGCTACGCACATCGGCAATCACCTGTTTAATTTCAATCGCATATTTATCTGCCAAATGATGGGCTATTTTGGCCAGTCTTTCTTCTCTGCGGGCCAAAAGTATTAAGTGGTATCCTTGTTGGGCAAATGTATGTGCGCAAGCTTCGCCAATACCAGAAGTTGCACCTGTAATTAATGCGATTTTAGACATATTTATGAATTTAAGTCACGGTAAACTTTACGGTTAAAAACCAGTTTAATCTACCTACGTAGACAAAGATAAGTTTTTTTGAATGTTAAAGACTACTGAAAAATCAAACTGAACGTGAATTGACGCAATTTCAACTTATCAATCGGATTAGCATAAGCTGTATCGTCATGCTTCAGTATATCGCTGGTAGAATACGACAGTTTAATTTCGGGCGACATTTTGAAATACTCAAAATAAAGGTCAAAACCGATTCCTGTTTCATATGAAAGATAATTCCGTTCGTTTTTGAGCAATTTGTTTACGGCAGTTTCACCTTCATCAAAAGTTTTCTTTTTGGAGGCAATATCAATCGAATACTTTGCTCCACCCAGCCAGTAAGCTCTGAAGTTATTTAAGCGGTTCGATTTGATTTTAATGCCTAGTGGAAATTCGAACATGGTGGCCTGCACTTTCTTATCAACCAGGGTTTGAAAATGTTTGGTTTGCCCGTTGCCCACATTAACCGGATCGGTAGGTACGTATTCGTAACTCACTACCCTATCGCTAAAAATCAGTGAAGGTGTAGAACGGATATCGAAATTTTCGGAAATATTCCTGTTCATTACAAAACCCAAACCAAAGCCTTGCGAGGGTTTACTCGAAATCGAATTTAACGAATTGGTTACCATGGTACCTGAAGCGGGATCGAAAGAAACGCCGTTGCTGTTGGGCATCTCGTAAAATGGCGCCCTCCAGTTCTGTTTTTTGAGGATTTTATATTCTGCCGAAATGTATTGAAAATTAAAACCAAAACTCCAGTCCTCATCATCTATACCACCACCCCAGTTTTGAGCAAGAGCGGCTGTAGAAATGCTAAAGAGTGAAAGAATGAGGCTTAATTTTTTTATCATTTAGTTCCGGTATATATCGAACTTATTCCAAACGTTAAACTTTTATGTTTGGTACTTTTAAAACCAATTTTTTGCATCAGCGCAATAAAATCTTCTCCATCGGGGAAAGCCGCTACCGATTCGGGCAAATATGTATAGGCCCTGTGATCTTTAGAAAATAGCTTACCGAAAAAAGGTGTTACCTGCTTAAAATAAAAACTGTAAAGCTGCTTAACCGGAAAAACCCTGGGTTTCGAAAATTCGAGTATCACCATTTTTCCGTTTGGTTTAAGCACCCGGTACATATCTGCCAAACCTTTTTCGAGGTTTTCGAAATTACGCACCCCATAAGCACAGGTAATGGCATCGAAGGTGTGATCTTCAAAATGCAAGCCTTCTGAATCGCCAACCTGAACCGAAAAAACTTCGTTCAAACTGCGTTCATTGATTTTCTTTTTGGCTACTTCGAGCATGCCTTCAGAAATATCTACACCGATTACCTTTTCGGGATGAAGCTTTTTAATGGCTTCAAAAGCAAAATCGCCGGTTCCGGTAGCTACATCAAGCATTGTTCTCGGGTGGATCGAAACGAGTTCTTTAATGGCCTTTTTGCGCCAAAGCACATCAATTCCCAGTGAAAGAAAATGGTTTAAAAAATCGTAAGTGCCCGAAATATTATTGAACATGGTTGCAACCTGTTCTTTTTTGGTTGCATCTGCTACCTGATATGGAGTGATATTCTGATTCATGATATGTGGCAAAGATAGATAAAAGAGTTTGCAGTTGGGAGTTTAGAGTTTGCAGTTTAGTGATTCCAATAAACTTTACGAAGCGTTGACCTCGGTAAATTCAAGCTCTCAACTCCAACCCCCCAACTCAAAACTAATTATTACCTTTGCACTATGGTTATCAAAACAGCAGCATTTATATGCAGCAACACCCAGGTTTCGGCTTTGCCGCCACCAACAATGCCCGAGTACGCTTTTATTGGCCGCTCTAATGTGGGTAAATCTTCTTTAATCAACATGTTGGTTAATCAACACGGATTGGCAAAAACCTCGCAACGTCCGGGAAAAACACAACTCATCAATCACTTTCTGATTAATGATGCCTGGTACATTGTCGATTTGCCGGGCTATGGCTATGCTAAAGTTTCGAAAACGAGTCGCGAAAAATGGGAAAAATTTATCCGCGCATACATTACCAAAAGAGAGAGCTTACAATGCGTTTTTGTTTTAATCGATAGCCGACTGGAGCCACAACAAATTGATATTGAATTTTGTTATTGGCTGGGCGAAAAACAAATTCCTTTTTCTTTAATATTTACCAAAGCAGATAAGCAGGGAATGACAACCACGCAAAAAAACGTGGCAGCCTTTAAGAAAAAGCTGGGTGAATTTTTTGAAGAGATTCCGGCAACATTTGTTACCTCGGCCGAAAAAGCCACAGGTAAAGATGAAGTGCTGAATTTCATCCATGAAGTAAATAAAGATTTTGTAGTACCTACAGATTATAAGCGGTTTTAAGGTTCAATAGCCCATTGGTCATTGGTTCATTAGTAATTGACAATCTGCCATTAACCATCGACTATTAACCAACAAGAACAGTAAACCATTACCAATAAATGAAAAAATACTTTTCACTCGTATTATTTGCACACTCGGTTTTTGCATTGCCCTTTGCCATGATCGGATTCTTTTTGGGGGTAACTACTACCGATAATCCATTTTCGTGGTACAAATTAATATTGGTTTTGCTGTGTATGGTTTTCGCACGCAACTCGGCCATGGCTTTTAACCGCTACCTTGACCGGAATATTGATGCCAAAAACCCACGTACTAAAATGCGTGATATACCTGCAGGGAAAGTTTCGGCGAATGAAGCGCTTACTTTTGTGATCATCAATTGTGTATTATTTGCCATTGCCACCTATTTTATTAATCCGCTTTGTTTTTATTTATCGCCGGTAGCACTATTTGTAGTATTATTTTATAGTTACACCAAAAGGTTTACAGCACTATGTCACCTGGTATTGGGACTTGGCCTATCGCTGGCGCCGATTGGGGCATATATTGCTGTAACCGGTCAGTTTGCTTTGGTACCAGTTTTATATTCATTAACGGTATTGTTCTGGGTAAGCGGTTTCGATATCATTTACGCCTTGCAGGACGAAGATTTCGACCGCGAAGAAAAATTACATTCCATTCCATCGGCTCTTGGCATAAAAAATGCGCTGAACGTTTCGGTTTTACTGCATGTATTTTCGGCAGCCTGTGTAATCTTGCCGGTATTCTTTACCGAATTTAGCTGGGTTTATTATGTAGGAATTATATTTTTCTGCTCTATGTTGATTTATCAGCACCTGCTTGTAAAACCAAACGATATCAGCAAAGTAAACCGCGCATTTCAAACCTTAAACGGCTATGCTTCGGTGGTATTTGCCATTTGTTTTTTAATAGACGCATATTTGAGACATAAATAGAAATGAGTGAAGGAGTGAATTTTGAATGATTGAATGCATTGTGTAACTAATCAAATTCATTCTGTCATTCAATAATTCTCCAATTCAATAATTAAACTAACCATGATCATCACCAAAAAACCAAGAACATATATTCCACAGGATTTAACCATTACCTGGGAAAGCTTAGCCCCTATTTTTGATGAATTGCAAGACCGCAGCATCACGAGCAACGCAGAATTAGAACAATGGCTAAAAGACCGTTCGGAGCTTGAAGCTGCTTTAGAGGAAGATTTTGCCTGGCGTTACATTAAAATGAGCTGCGATACGGCCAACGAAGAACTGGTTAAAAGCTTCCAATATTTCGCTACCGAAATTTCGCCAAAAATATCACCACTATCTAACGAACTAAACAAGAAATTTGTAGAAAGTCCTTTCATGGATGAATTGGACAAGGAAAAATATTTCGTTTATAACAGATCGGTTAAAAAGGCATTGGAACTTTTCCGCGAAGAGAACATCGAACTGTTTACCGAGCTGCAAGTTAAGCAACAGAAGTACCAGAGCATTACAGGTGCCATGAGCGTAGAAATTAATGGACAGGAATATACACTGGAGCAAGCTTCTATTTTGGTAAAGGATTTAAACCGCGAAGTGCGCGAAAATGCTTTCAGAACTATCCAGCAGCGTCGCCTTGTTGATAAAGACGATTTAAATATCCTGTTTGATGAATTGATCAGACTACGTAATCAGGTGGCTCTTAATGCAGGTTTTGAAAATTACCGCGATTACATGTTTCAGGCTTTAGGCCGTTTTGATTATACTCCACAAGATTGCTACGACTTTGCGAACGCCATTGAGAAAGAGATTGTCCCAATTTTGAAAGAACAGGCTGAGAAACGCAGGGAGGCACTGGGCTTAGATACTTTAAAACCATGGGATTTAGAGGTAAGTGTAAGTGGTAAGGCTGCATTAAAACCTTTCAACAACGGTGCTGAACTAATTGACAAAAGTATCGCCTGCTTTAATGCCATCGACCCTAAACTGGGCGAAAAACTGGCAACCATGAAAGCCAACAACCTTTTTGATGTAGAGAGCAGAAAAGGCAAAGCACCTGGTGGATACAACTATCCTTTGGCCGAGACCGGAGCACCGTTTATCTTCATGAATTCGGCCAACTCGCTCCGCGATTTAACCACGATGGTACATGAGGGAGGGCACGCTGTTCATACTTTCTTAACTGCCAATTTAGAATTGAACGATTTTAAACATTGTCCGTCGGAAGTGGCCGAACTGGCCTCAATGAGCATGGAATTAATTTCTATGGATAAATGGGATGTTTATTTCGACAACGAGGAAGATTTAATCCGCGCAAAAAAAGAACAGCTGGCCGATGTTTTAAAAACATTGCCATGGGTAGCGGTAATCGACCAGTTTCAACATTGGATTTACACCAACCCTAATCATACTGCTGCAGATCGCGAAGAAACCTTTAAACAGATTTATAACCGCTTTGGTGCGGGCTTTGCCAACTGGGATGACCTGGAACAACAATTCGGCAATATTTGGCAAAAACAACTGCATTTGTTCGAAGTTCCTTTTTACTATATTGAATATGCAATTGCCCAGTTAGGCGCCATTGCGGTTTGGAAAAACTATAAGGAAAACCCTGAAAAAGCATTAGACCAATACCTGGCTGCACTGACTTTGGGTTACACCAAACCGATGAACGAGATTTATGAAACCGCCGGAATTAAATTCGACTTTAGTGCCGAATATGTAAAAGAACTGGCCAGTTTTGTAAAAGGAGAACTGGAGAAACTGGGATAGGACAAGCTGGAAGGTTTAAAGAAGGAAAGCAGAAGGCTTTTCCACTCAAAAAACAAAAAAGTCGTAGCAAATGTTACGACTTTTTTGTTAGAGTTTAAATTTAAAAATTTAGTTGCCTTAATCCGCCACTTCTTTTTTTCTTACTTTCAAAATCATAAACATTACGATCAACGATATTACAATCATAATCAAATAGCTGTAGCTCAGATTGCGTTCATCCTTCGCCGGTACCAGACTCACCACTGCATAGCTCAAAAACGACACAATAACATAAGTAATTCCTCCTGTTAAACCACCAGCAATACCCGCATTTTTAGGGAATTTACTCAAACAGAAGGTAAAGTAGTTGTTAAAAGTAAAACCTGCCCCGATATGGATAATGAAGGCAAAAAAGATCAGCGAGTAAAGGTTACTGATAAAATTAAGGCTCAGCATCATTAATACCACAAATACCAGCTGCAAAACTGAATTAATGGCTAATCGCTTAAAAAACGGACGATTAATGGTAGCTTTCCCAATAAAACCACCAACCATCCAGGCAAAGCCCAATACCAATGAGCTATAGCCTGCAATTACAGGCGAAAGGTGCAAATGGTGCTCAATAATAAATGGCCCTGTCATGTTGTAAACCATTACCATGCAATAGGCTAGTCCAAGCATAACTATACCCAGTGTAAAACTGGTGGTTTTAATCATAGTGGCATAAATGTTGGCTATTTTCTTCAACTGGAAATCGGTAAAATGTTTCAAAGTTTCGCCACTAAACATAAACTCAAGCAGAGCAAAAACCAGGGCAAAACCACCCAGGAAATAGAAGTTAGACTCCCAGCCAAAAACTGTTTGCAGGTAGCCTCCAATAAAAGGCGCTACAATTGGTCCGGTTGACCAGATGATGGAAAACAAACTGAGGTAATGCTTAAGCTGTTCGCCTTCAAAAAGATCGACAAAATAAGCGCGCTTTGCAACCACTATCGCCCCAACGGTAAGCCCGTGTATAATCCGCATTAAATAAATTAAGTAGATGTTATGCGTATTGGCAATGATTAGACTAGCAGCCGCAAAAATCAACAGCGAATACAAACCGATTTTATAGCGGCCAAAGCTATCGAGCACACTGCCGATAAACAGTTGCGCAACACCATAACTAATCAGAAATATACTTAGCGTAAGCTGAACCTGAACGTTGCTCACCTGCATTTCACCAGCCATGGTTGGCAATGATGGAATGTAGATATCTGTAGCAAAACCCGACAAGGGAATCAGCGCAAAAGCCAGTATAGTGGCTATCCCCTGGTGGCGTTCTTTAATGTATTTAATGTCTAAAGTACCCGTGTTCATAAATATGAAAATTGTAGATGTTTATATTCCAATCAAACAAGATTTTACGTGTAAACATCCATCTTGAAGATTGGAGCAGGCAAAATTAACGCTTTTGCACTGCTTAAAACTATGCCAATCAAACAAAGGCTTATGATGAGCAAATAATTGAATTTTTTGACATTAATTTCATAAAACATCAGCATTCTAGTCGCTTTTTACTCTCCATTGGCGTGTAATGAAATTTATATCTTGCTTTAAACGTTTTTAGCCAAACTTTTTATAAGTTTGAAGAAACAATCAAACAACAAATGTTCGAAAAGCTATTCAGAAAGAAATCCATTTCCAAGATATTACAAGATGCGGCAAAAGGCTATGGCGACCACGAAAATACATTACATAAAACCCTCGGTGTACGCGATTTAACTGCCTTTGGCATTGCAGCTATTATTGGTGCTGGTATTTTTAGTACGATTGGCAAAGCCAGTGCAGACGGCGGTCCGGCGGTAATTTTTCTGTTTATTTTTACTGCAGTTGCCTGTAGTTTTGCAGCTTTTGCCTATGCCGAATTTGCATCAATGGTGCCGGTTTCGGGCAGTGCATACACCTACTCATACGTTGCTTTTGGTGAGCTGGTGGCCTGGATTATTGGCTGGTCGCTCATTATGGAATACTCCATCGGGAACATAACTGTAGCTATATCCTGGTCTGATTACTTTACAGGACTACTCTCTACTATAAAAATACCACCTTTAGGAATTAACGGCATCCACGTACCAGACTGGATGACTATGGATTACCTTAGTGCTTACAATGGTCATAAACACGCAGAAGCCCTATTGGCCGCAGGCAAAAATTTAGCTGATTTAGATTCGGCAACAGCGCTTGCCAATAATGCCTGGCTTACCGCGCCAAAAATTGGTGGTTTCCACCTGGTAGCCGATATCCCCGCTTTAGGCATTATCATTCTGATTACCTGGTTAATTTACCGCGGCATGAAAGAAAGCCGCAATGCGAGTAATGCCATGGTAGTAGTTAAACTAGCCGTAATTTTATTGGTACTGGCTGTAGGTATATTTTATGTTGATACCAAAAACTGGAATCCTTTTGCGCCAAATGGTGTTTCGGGAGTATTAAAAGGTGTTTCTGCTGTATTTTTTGCTTACATCGGCTTCGATGCCATTTCTACTACGGCTGAAGAATGCAAAAACCCACAACGTGATTTACCACGCGGTATGATGTGGGCCATTATTATCTGTACAATTCTTTACGTAGCCATAGCATTGGTTTTAACCGGTATTGTGAAGTCTGATACTTTGGCTGTAGGCGATCCGCTGGCTTTTGTTTTCGATCAGATCGATCTTAAATTAATGAGTGGCATTATTGCCGTTAGTGCTGTTTTTGCTATGGCCAGTGTACTTTTAGTGTTTCAAATGGGCCAGCCACGCATCTGGATGAGCATGAGCAGAGACGGGCTGTTACCGAAATCGTTTTCAAAAATTCACCCGAAATATAAAACACCTTCTTTTGCAACTATTGTGGTAGGTTTTGTAGTTGCTGTTCCATCGCTATTCATGAACCTCACCATTGTTACCGACCTTTGTTCTATCGGAACACTTTTCGCTTTCGTATTGGTTTGTGCAGGTGTTTTGGTGCTTCAAAACAGGCCTGATGTACAACGTGGAAAATTCAAGATTCCGTATGTAAACAGTAAATTCATTGTTCCGGTTATATTTATTGCGAGCATTGTCTTTGCCTTTACACAGTATGGAAAGGAAACCAAAGCTTTCTTTTTTAACTCTCCTAAAATTGTAGAAACGGTAAACTTTGTCACTTCTTTAAACAGCGAAGAGCTTAAAATTGTTAAGGAAGAAATTGTAAAAAATGCTGCGCCACAAATCATTCTGGCCGAGAAAGTGGATGCAGAATTTTACCTAAGCGCACTGCCTGGCGATCGTTATGAGCAGTTTATTGCGGCTTCGAAGGTTAGCATCGAAAAGAAATACGAAAGTGGCTGGAGCCTCTTTAAACACAAAATCCCAATGTGGATTTTTCTGATTATCTGCGTAGTTATCACCTTCTATTGCATTACTAAAAACCTTTCGCTAATTCCAGTATTAGGGTTAATTAGCTGCCTGTACATGATGTGCGAACTGGGTATTTCTAACTGGATTGGCTTTGGTATCTGGCTGGTTGTAGGCCTGGTTGTTTATTTTGCTTACGGATACAGGCATAGTAAGCTGGCACAGGCTGAGCGCTAAATATAATGAAGTACAATCCTTTAATACATCATCGGAGATCGATCAGATTAAAGGATTATGATTATTCAAAAGCTGGAGCTTATTTTTTTACCATTTGTTGCGAAGATCGGCTTTCCCACTTTAGTGAGGTCGTTAATGGTTAAATGGTTTTAAATCAATATGGAATCATTGCTTTTGAACAATGGCTGAAACTTGCGGATCGATTCTGTAATTTTCAATTGGATGTTTTTCAAATCATGCCGAATCACATGCATGCAATAATTGTATTGAACAATGTCGGGGTAACCGCAAGGGTTGCCCCGACAATTTCCGATATTATTGGCATATAAATCAATCGTTTCAAGCGCTTGCCTGCAATTATTCAAATCACAAAACAATAGGCAAGTTATGGCAACGGAATTATTACGAGCACATCATCCGCGATGAAAGAGCATATCAAAATATCTCAAATTATATCATCAACAATCCCATGAAGTGGGACAAAGATAAATTTCATCTTTAAACAAAAAATCCTCTTTCCGTAATAGAAAGAGGATTGTATTTATTTCTTCTTAACAAAAGCTAAAGTGGTTATTATTATCAAGCCTAAACCAGACGCCATCATGTAATTATTTGCATGATTGAGATGATATATTTTTGCTACAGGGCCTGCAATAAACAGAATTACAGCAAGCAGAATAATCAGCTTCCTGCCCATTAAACTGGTAATCTGTTAAGTTCAATATCATCCGGCGTAACAAAAATAAGTGGTACTTTCTCAACATCCACATAGCTGCTGTCCAAACCAAAACTGCGTTCTTCAGATAAACTTAGTTTTTTCAGGATGAAGTAGTAATCCATGATGGTACGTTCGTAGAAACTCAGTTTGGTAAATTTAGATAAGTGTTTTTCTAAAAGTACAAACCTAAAATCGCCGGCAATTTTATGCTTGTTTAACGAAGTGTACTGACTTGTAATATCAATTTCACCGTTTTTAACCAACTCTTCAACAACCTTACGGTAAAGCAGGTTTACACGTTGCTCAATCCTGAAACCTAGTTTGAAATCGATCCTGATCAACTTACCAGGAATCAGGAATTCTACCTTATAATCTAAAGTATAAGGCTCATCCATTACATCAACGTGCACCAGCCAATACACATCGGCACGTTTTGGCTCTTTCTGAATAATGGAATAAATAATTTTCGATTCAATCTCGGTTTTGAAATTGGCACTTGTTAAATAAACCAGCTGAGAAGAATATTTCGGCACAGATTCATCACTACTCAATTCGCTCAAAATCTGGTAGTAATCTTCAATTTCCACGTACTTAACAAAGCGGTTTTTGATTTTACGTGCCACAAACCAACTCCACATAATGGTAAACAGTAGCGAACCAATTAATACCGTTACCCAACCGCCATGCAAGAATTTAGTTAAATTACTAATCAGGAAAGTACCTTCAATAATTACATAAGTAAAGAAGAAAATAGCAATAAGGTATTTAGGAAAACGCCTGCTCCTTAAGTAAAAACTAACCAAAATGGTAGTCATTAACATGGCAATTGTAATAGACAAGCCGTAAGCAGCGTCCATTCTTTCTGATTTTTCGAACAGCAAAACAATACCGCAACAGCCAATCCACAGCATCCAGTTAATCGATGGAACATAAAGTTGTCCTTTAGAAACCGATGGGTAAATAATTTTGATTTTTGGCCAAAGGTTTAAACGAACCGCCTCAGATATCAAGGTAAATGAACCACTAATTAAAGCCTGACTGGCAATTACAGCAGCCATTGTTGCCAATATAACCATCGGGATCTGAACCTGATCGGGTACAATCTGGAAGAAAGGGTTCATTTTAGCTCCCGGAACATAAGTTGCACTATTGTGCAAAATCCAAACACCCTGCCCTAAATAGTTAAGAATAAGGGTTAATTTAACAAATATCCAGCTGATGCGGATGTTGTTTCTTCCGCAGTGGCCTAAGTCTGAATATAAGGCCTCGGCTCCCGTTGTACATAAAAACACACCCCCGAGAATTAAGAATGCCAGCTTATTGGTTACCAGCAAATGAATAGCATAGTATGGATTAAATGCCTTTAAAACGCTAAAATCCTTAACGATAAAAGATACACCTAAAACCCCTAATACCCCAAACCAAACAAACATTACCGGCCCGAATAATTTACCAACCAGGTTGGTACCGAACTGTTGAATAATGAAAAGCACAGTGAGGATAATTAATACAATCGGAATAACCTCTACGTCGAATTTCTTGGTTAAACCTTCAATTGCTGAAGTAACGGTAATACTCGGTGTGATAATACCATCGGCAAGCAAGGCACAACCACCCACAATAGCCGGAACAACCAACCATTTGGCTTTTTTACGCACCAGCGAGAACAAAGAAAAAATCCCCCCCTCACCTTTGTTATCGGCACGTAAGGTAATAATCACATACTTTACGGTGGTTTGTAGGGTTAGGGTCCAAATGATACAAGATAATACTCCGAGTACATTGGTAGGATTGATATCCTGTTTACCGCCTAGGATAATGGTAAAAATTGCATTTAAGGTATATAATGGTGATGTACCAATATCGCCGAATACAATTCCCAAACTAATTAGAACCCCACCAGCGGTTAACGCGTTGACATTTTTATGATTTGACACTTCGTTGATTATTTTAGTGCGGCAAAAGTAAACTAACTATAACAATTTAACAACCAAATTATTGTGTATTTTCAACACTATGAAATTTAAATATTATTGTTAAATTGTGTTAAATTATGGCTTTTAAACAAAATGTTTAATTTCTTTGTTTTAAATTAATACATTTGCATTACCAATTTGATGAAACTCTACACTAAGACAACGTTACTCACCAAACTAGCCTGCACATTGTGTATGGTTTTGTTGTGCAGCGTAAATTCTTGGTCGCAGCAGGCTGATAGTATTAAGATTAGCCTTAAAAACAGAACCAAAAAGGTAAGCAGAATTCCCGAAATTAAAGCTAATATTACCCCTTACAAACCGCTTTATCTGTCTATTGGTGGCAGTGGTTTATTTAACTCGTACTCTACTACTCCAAGATCTGCAACAGTTACACCCAAAGATAAGTTACTAACTATTGTAAAAATATACCCCAATCCAGTTGAAGATCAGTTAAATATTATCCTTTCTATTGGTAAAGACGGCACACAAACTACAATAAAAATTATCGATTTACTGGGGAACGAAGTAGCTACATTATCGAACGAGCGCTTAAATGCTGGTGAACAAACCAAAACCTTCACCATTCCAAGCAGGATAAATGCGGGCATCTACTTTTTAAGGGTTATTGCCGGAACAGAAAGCCAGGTAAAACGTATCTCAGTTTTATAGCTTCATTTTCTTTTCTATTTTTGAATTGACCTGGGTTTAACTCATGTCTATTTTCTTACACAATAAATTTTTAAAAAAAATGAAAATCATAGCCATTGGCCGTAACTATGCCGAACACGCCAAAGAACTGAATAATCCGGTTCCAACTACTCCGGTAATTTTTTTGAAGCCCGATACAGCAGTACTAAAAGATAACAAACCTTTTTACCTGCCCGATTTTTCTGATGATGTACATTACGAACTGGAAGTAGTTTTAAAAATCTGTAAGGAAGGAAAACACATTGCTGAAAAATTTGCAGCTAATTATTATGACGAAGTAGGCTTAGGTATTGATTTGACTGCCCGCGATATCCAAAGCAAACATAAAGAGAAAGGCCTACCCTGGGAGCTTGCCAAAGCATTTGACAACTCTGCTCCCATCAGCCTTTTCACACCTAAAAATGATTTCGAAGATCTTTACAATTTAAATTTTGAACTCAAAATAAACGGAGAAAGTCGCCAGGTTGGCCATACTAAAGATCTGCTCTTCTCGTTCGAGAAGATAATCAGCTTTGTTTCGCAATATATTACTTTAAAGAAAGGCGACTTAATTTTTACGGGTACACCAGCAGGTGTAGGCAAAATTAATAAAGGCGATAAGTTAGAAGCATGGCTGGAAGGCAAACAACTATTAAATTTTGATGTAAAGTAACGAATGACTAAAAATCCGATCCTCCAATTCAGTAAGCTTACACTTTTATTTTTATCAGCTTTTAATATAGCTCAGGCACAACAGATTTTCAGCACCAATAAATACCCTATTACCGATTTCAGGCAGCCTTTAGATATTACCCCTCCTGCCTTGGCGGGCTCATTCGGAGAAATTCGAGGGAACCATTTCCATTCTGGCATCGATTTCAGGACGAATCAGCGCGAAGGCTACCCCGTGTATGCTGTTGCTGATGGATACATTTCGCGACTAAGGGTGCAGAATAGTGGCTTTGGGCAAGCGCTTTACATTAATCATCCCAATGGTTTCACCACAGTTTACGGTCATTTACAACGCTTTGCACCTAAAATTGCAACGGTAGTTAAAAATCTGGAGTACGAAAAAAAGTCTTTCGAAATTGATGAGTTTCCCGATGCTACCTTAATTCCTGTGCATAAAGGTGAAGTTATTGCCTGGTCGGGCAACCGCGGAAGCTCTGGCGGTCCGCATTTACACTTCGAAATCAGGGATACTAAAACCGAAGAAACCATTAATCCCCAATTTTTTGGCATCATCATTCCCGATAACATTCCACCGGTTATCCATGGTCTTTATGTTTACCGCTTAAATGGAAAAGCTTTCAACGAATTTACACCCAAACAAGCAATCGGCATTACAGGTGCAAGCGGCGGGTATAAAACAACAGCTCCAGTCAGCTTAACTGGCGAAGTGGGCTTTGGCATTGTAGTTACCGACAGGCACAATGGTTTATCGGGCACCAATGGTGTTTATTCTATCCAGCTCGAGCTTGATGGCAAGAAAATCTATACTTCGGCATTAGAGCGTTTTGCTTTTGAAGACAGCAAGGCCATTAATTCACATATCGATTACCCAACATATATCAATACAAAAAGAAGCATTCAAAAAAGTTTTGTAGATCCGGGCAACCCATTAAAAATATACAGTAGTCTCGTAAATAGTGGCAGGATCAACTTTAACGACGGTGCTACACACCAGCTACGTTACATCATTACCGATTCGAAGGGAAATTCGTCTGTTTTACCTTTTACCGTTAACGCAGGCACTGCACCCGTATCTGCACCAACAGTCCCTTCAGGCATTATTTATCCTTACAACAAGGTAAACGAATTTAATAGTGAGGATATTAAGGTTGTTTTTCCGATGGGTACTTTATACAACGACCTTAATTTCAGTTATAAAAAGCTTCCTAAACCAGCTGGAAATGCCTGGTCTGCAGTACATCAAATCCATAACCGTTATACTCCGCTTCACATTGGTTTCGATTTATGGATCAAAGCAGATAACCTTCCCGAAAATTTAAGAAGTAAAGCCCTGATTGTAAACACAAATGGTTCATCGCAAGGCGGAAGTTTCGATAATGGTTTTGTTAAGGCTACTCCAAAAAACTTTGGCAGCTTTTACATCGCTACCGATACCATCGCACCGAGAATTGTACCTGTTAATATTGGAGAAGGCCGGAATATGGCGGGTTTATCGAAAATGACTTTTAAGATCAGTGATAATTTATCAGGCATTAAAAGTTTTAACGGCTACATAGATGGCAAATGGGTTTTAATGGAGTTTGATGCCAAAACGGCTACCCTATGGCACAGTTTCGACGAACGAACAAGTCCAGGCAAGCACAGCCTTGAACTGGTAGTAACTGATATGAAGGAAAATACCAGGCATTACAGCATTGGTTTTTCGAGGTAAGCCTGAAATAATCAAATCACAATAACGAATTATCAAACTCAGTACAAACCCGGTAATTGAACTTTGATAATTGGTTATTGGTCATTGTTTATTGGTATTTGGTTATTGATGTTTGGCCTTTGATTATTAATTAACCTAAAGTCATCTTTTAACATATATCGAACACTATAATGGCTTAAACTGTTTAACTTGCACATTCAATCATTTTACCAGTCAAAAATTCAATCATTTATAATATGGCAGAGTTAAAAGAAGGTGATCAGGCACCTGCAATTACATCGAAAGATCAAAACGGTATTGAGGTATCGTTAAATGATTACCAAGGAAAAACGGTGGTCCTCTATTTTTATCCGAAAGATGATACCCCGGGCTGTACCGCCGAAGCTTGTGATTTCAGAGACAA
This sequence comes from Pedobacter sp. KBW01, assembly GCF_003852395.1. Lineage (NCBI taxonomy): Bacteria > Pseudomonadati > Bacteroidota > Sphingobacteriia > Sphingobacteriales > Sphingobacteriaceae > Pedobacter > Pedobacter sp. KBW01. The sequence goes on along the minus strand of NZ_QAJQ01000008.1, from coordinate 87,470 downwards.
CTACCAGGGCTTACAAGCTAAAGGTATTGTAGTTTTGGGCGTAAGTGTTGACGACGAAAAATCACACCAGAAATTTGTAACCAAACACAACCTACCTTTTACCCTATTGGCCGATACCGATCAGAAAATCGTAAATGACTATGGCGTTTGGGCCGAAAAAAACATGTATGGTAAAAAGTATATGGGTACCGTACGCACAACTTTTATTATTGATAGCGAAGGCAAAATTGCCCACATCATTAAAAAAGTAGACACTAAAAATTCAACACAACAAGTACTCGATTTAATCAATAACTAATTATGATATAGCAAGTAAAATATTAACTTTGCTATGTAACAACAACCTCTAATTTTAATGAAACATACAATTAAAGAGCTAGAAGATATTGCCTCTCAGATCAGACGAGATATCGTTAGAATGGTTCACGGATGTCAGTCTGGCCACCCTGGTGCCTCACTTGGATGCGCAGATTTTTTTACTGCTTTATACTTTGAAGTAATGAACCACAAAACCGACTTCACCATGGAAGGCGCAGGCGAAGATTTGTTTTTCTTATCTAACGGACACATTTCTCCGGTTTGGTATAGTACTTTGGCACATGCGGGCTATTTTGACAAAAGTGAATTGGCAACTTTCCGTAAGTTAGACTCTAGATTGCAAGGCCACCCTACTACGCACGAACATTTACCAGGAATCCGTATTGCTTCAGGTTCATTGGGCCAGGGCTTATCGGTTGCTATTGGAGCAGCCTTAGCCAAAAAATTAAATGGCGATAAATCTATCATCTTTGCACTATTGGGTGATGGAGAATTACAGGAAGGCCAAAACTGGGAAGCAGCCATGTTTGCCCCATTCAATAAAGTAGATCATTTAATTGCTTCTGTTGATTATAACGGTCAGCAAATTGATGGTCCTACAAATAAAGTACTTGCCTTAGATGATTTACAAGCTAAATTCGAAGCTTTCGGATGGCATGTAATCAATACCGATGGTAACGATATGCAGGCAATTGTTGAAGGTTTACATTATGCTAAAACCCTAACTGGTAAAGGCAAACCAATCTTAAATTTAATGAGTACGCAAATGGGTGCTGGCGTAGATTATATGATGGGTACGCATAAATGGCACGGTACAGCACCAAACGACGAACAATTGGCTGCTGCTTTAGCTCAATTACCAGAAACTTTAGGAGACTATTAAATTAGATTGGAGACAATAGATATGAGACTGGAGACGAATAGTCACCCAATCTCACTTCTAAAAAACAATGAAATCCTGATACTAAACTAGATTTGGGACAATAGATATGAGATTTGAGACAAATTGTCGCCGATCTCACTTCTAAAATCTCATATCTCATATCTAAAAAACAATGAAAAAATACACATATACAGAAAAAAAAGATACACGTTCGGGATTTGGCGCTGGCTTACATGAAGCCGGCAAGAAAAACGAAAATGTGGTTGCCTTATGTGCCGACTTAGTTGGATCGCTTAAAATGGATGCCTTTATTAAAGATTTCCCTGAGCGTTTTACACAGGTTGGTATTGCCGAAGCCAACATGATCGGTATTGCAGCCGGTATGACTATTGGTGGTAAAATTCCGTTCACCGGTACTTTTGCCAACTTTTCTACAGGTCGTGTTTACGATCAGATCCGTCAATCTGTTGCTTATTCAAATAAAAACGTAAAAATCTGTGCTTCACACGCAGGTTTAACCCTTGGCGAAGACGGCGCAACACACCAGATTTTAGAAGATATTGGTTTAATGAAAATGTTGCCGGGTATGGTCGTAATCAATCCTTGCGATTATAACCAAACCAAAGCTGCTACAATGGCCATTGCCGAATATGAAGGTCCTGTTTACCTGCGTTTCGGTCGTCCGGTAATCCCAGTATTTACAGATCCTGATCAGAAATTCGAGATTGGTAAAGCATGGATGGTTAACGAAGGTACCGATGTAACCATTATTGCAACCGGCCACATGGTTTGGAAAGCAATCGAAGCTGGCGAAAAACTAGCAGAACTGGGTATTGATGCGGAAATTATAAATATCCACACCATTAAACCTTTGGATGATGAAGCGATCTTAAAATCAGTGAAAAAAACTGGTTGTGTGGTAACATGTGAAGAGCATAACAAATTTGGCGGTTTAGGCGAAAGTGTTGCGCGTTTGTTAACCACCGAATTGCCAACTCCACAAGAGTTTGTAGCCACTAACGATACTTTCGGCGAAAGCGGAACGCCAGATCAATTAATGTCTAAATACGGATTAGATGCTGTGAACATTGTTGAAGCTGTGCAAAAAGTAATCGGCAGGAAAAAAGCTTAAAAACAAATAACTACAAGGGCACAGGGCATATCAGGTGTAATCTGGTGGGCTTGGTGCCTTTGTGGTAAATAAAGAAAAAATCCCTTGATGAGACAAGTTGAAGATTTAGAAATTCTTGAAATGTTTGCCGTCGAGAAGACCCGCAATGAAGCCTTTAACCTGCTTTTAAAAAAATATCAGCAAAAAATTTACTGGCACATTAGGAGATTGGTACTGAACCACGATGACTGCGATGACCTTTTGCAAGAAGTGTTTGTTAAAGTTTGGAAAAACCTTGAAAAATTTAGAAATGATTCGCAATTGTATACCTGGATTTACCGCATTGCAACAAACGAATCTATTACCTTTTTAAACAAACAGAAGCAGAAAAACAATACACCTTTAGATGAAGTTTCATCAGAGTTGGCCGATAATCTGGTTGCATCATCTTATTTTAATGGCGATAAACTTGAACTAAAACTGCAAAAAGCGATTCTTACTTTACCCGAGAAACAGCGGATCATTTTCAATATGAAATATTTTGATGATATGAAATACGAGGAAATTTCGGAAGTACTTGGTACCTCAGTTGGGGCTTTAAAAGCCTCGTTTCATATCGCGGCAAAAAAAATTGAGGCTTTTATAACAAATGATGAAATAGACTATTAAACCTTTTCACATTAATTGTATCATATATCTGTGATGAACGAGAATTTAGAAAACAACGATTGGATTAACGAAGCTCCTACCCTTGCGGCCATGGGGAAACGGAATCCTTTTGCTGTTCCGGATGGATATTTCGAAAGTGTTGAAGAGCAAGTTCTTACTGCTGTTTTTTTGGATGGGCTTAAGAAAAAAACAAACCACAATAGTTTTGATGTTCCGCAAAATTATTTTGAAGATTTAACGGAACGCATTGAAATGCGGATCAGCCTGTCGGAAATACCAAAAGCACAACCGTTTGCTGTACCAGAAAACTACTTTGATACTTTACAAAGCAGAATTAACAGTAAAATTGCGGCAGAAACACCTAAAAAGGTGGCTAAAATTGTTCCGCTGTGGAGAAGAAACATGGTTAAATATGCAAGCGCTGCATGTTTTGTATTAATGGCAACATTTGGCGCCTACTTTTACAAAAACAACCCATCGGTACCAGTCGCAAAAACACCACTAACCGACCTCGCTAATGACCAATTGCTTTATGATATTGATGAGAATACCATTATTGAACATTTAGAAGCCCAGAATACCACCTCATCTAAAACTCATGCTGCGTCAGATACAGAAATGGAAAACTATATCTTGAGTCATTTCTCATCAAATGATTTATCTCAGGAACTAAATAATTAATTAGAAATGAAGAATTTAATTTTTGTTGCTTTAATGTTTCTATTACCCACTGCCCTTTTGGCCCAAAGACCAAAAGTAGAAGAAATAGAATCGCTAAAAATAGCATATTTTACCCAAAAGCTGGATCTATCGCCTGAAGAAGCCAAGATCTTCTGGCCAATTTACAACGATATGCAAAGCGAACAAAATGCCTTGCGCAAAGAACGCATGCAAAAGATGATCTCCTTCAGAAAAGTAGACGAAATAGATAATTTAAGTGATGCGCAGGTACAAAGCTTAATCACAAGTGAATTCGATTTCAAACAAAGAGATCTTAATCTCGATAAAAAATATTACAACAAGCTTAAATCTTCGCTTCCTATTAAAGTAGTAGGTAAATTTTACAGGGCTCAGGAAGGATTTAAACGCGAATTGCTCAACAGATTTAGAGGTGGACAAAAGCCCTAGCAAAAAAGACTTACAGCGATGTAGGTCTTTTTTCGATTATAAGGTTACCATAGGCCGTAAGTATATTGGTTTTTATCATAAGATGTCGAACAAGGATAAGAATCTTGCTTAAATCCGTACTTTTGTGCTATGCTTACCCAACGTCAATTGTTTTTACAACACAATGCACAAACCTCTCCCGAACCTTTAATGCTCGAATTTGTAAGGGCAAAAGGAATTTACATTTACGATGCTCGAGACAAGAAACACATCGATCTGATTGCCGGTATCGGCGTAAGTAATGTTGGCCATTGCCATCCTGCTGTGGTTAAAGCTATTAAAGATCAGGCAGAAACTTATATGCATTTAATGGTTTACGGCGAATATGTGCAAAGCCCACAGGTGAATTTTGCGAAGGCATTGGCCGATATTTTACCAGAAAGCCTAAGTTGCACCTATTTTTTAAATTCAGGTACTGAAGCCGTTGAAGGTGCCATGAAACTGGCTAAACGTTATACCGGCCGAAAGGGCTTTATTGCCTGTAAAAATGCCTATCATGGCAGTACGCAGGGAGCTGAAAGTTTAATGGAAAGCAACTTCTATTCAGCTGGGTACGGCCCGTTCCTGCCTAACGTAAGTTTTATTGAACATAACCAAATTGCCGATCTGGCTAAAATAACCACCGATACTGCAGCTGTTTTTATAGAACCCATACAGGGTGAGGCAGGCATCCGTGTAGCTGACCTAAGCTATATGCAGGCCTTAAAAGCCAAATGCCAGGAAACCGGAACCCTACTCATTTTTGATGAAATACAATCAGGTTTCGGCCGAAGCGGCAAAATGTTTGCGTTTGAGCATTATAATGTAGTACCCGATGTATTGCTTTTGGCAAAAGGCATCGGTGGCGGCATGCCAATTGGGGCTTTCATAAGCTCACTTGAAATCATGTCGGTACTTTCGCATACCCCAATTTTAGGCCACATGACTACTTTCGGTGGTCATCCGGTTTGTTGTGCCGCAGGCCTGGCCACTTTACGAACGCTGATTGATGACCACATTGTAGCTGAAGTGGAAGAGAAAGGACAATTATTTAAACGATTAATTAAACATCCGGCCATTAAAGAAATACGTGGAAGAGGTTTAATGTTGGCGGTTGAGTTCGAAAATTTCGAAACCAATAAAAAAATAATTGATGCCTGTATTCTCGACGGCATCCTATCCGACTGGTTTTTACATTGCAGCAATTCGATGCGCATTGCTCCTCCTTTAATTATTACTACAGAAGAAATTGAAGAAGCTTGTGCCATCATATTAAAAAATATTAACTTAGTTGCAGGGTAATAGCGTAGTGCAAAGGGTAAAAGCATAGCGCTTTGACCTAAAAGACTAAAGAAAAACATTGATTATAGAAAAACACAACTAAAAATTGTAAACCGAAAACTGTAAACTGAATGAACGTACTCATAGTTGAAGATGAAAAGAGCCTTGCGCTTGAAATGGACGAATTTTTAAGTAAGGAGGGCTTTATTGTGGAGCATGCCTGGAAAAAATCATCGGCCGAAGAAAAAATCTTCGTAAACAATTACGATTTCATTTTATTAGATCTGGGTTTACCTGACGGCGATGGTTTTGAAGTACTGAAACAGCTTAAAGCAATAAAGGACCGTGATGATGCTGTAATTATTTTAACAGCCCGGAGTGCGGTAGATGACCGGATTAAGGGACTCGATGAAGGTGCCGACGATTATTTACCAAAGCCTTTTTCGCTAAATGAGCTTTTAGCGCGTATGCACGCCATTACCCGTCGCAAACACAAACTCGAGAAAAACGAAATCAATATCCATAACTTCTTACTCAACATCCAAAACAGAACGGTTTCTTTTGGCGAAGAGCGCTTAAACCTTACAAAAAAAGAATTCGAGATTTTTAACTACCTGGTATTGAATAAAAACCGTGTGGTATCGAGAATGAGCTTAACCGAACATGTTTGGGGAGATATTCTAGAGGTAAACTCCGATTCGAATTTTGTTGATGTACATGTTAAAAACTTAAGGAAAAAACTAGCTAATATCTCTCCCATTGACTGGTTCGAAACCGTAAGAAGTATTGGTTACAGGATAAATTGTTAACGAATATTAATCGAGAAACAATAACCAATGATCGGCACATTTTCCATCTTAAATAAAACATCATCCAGAAAATGAAGTTACAGGTTAAGTTTTCTTTATATAATGCGATCACCAAAATTGCCATTATTCTGGTTTTGGGAGCCATCATTTTATTTTCTCTGGATAGACTTGCTTACAATCAGTTTGATAATCGTCTGATTAAAAAGAAGAATAAAATAATTGAAAACCTTACCGACAATGAAATTGACAGCCTGCTAAACAAGGAACAGTCTTTTACCGATTACAATATATTAAAGGAGGAATTTATTGTTTTAACCGATATTCCGGATAACCAGACCGACTCGAGTGCCAAGGTTTTTACCGAAAAACGGGAAATTGAAGGTGACATTGAGGTTTACAGGATTTTAAATTATAAATTTTCTTATCATACCAACTGGTATAACCTCGAGATTGGAGAAACCATGACCGCGCTCCAATCGATTAAGAATTCTATCCGATTTTATATGTTGGTAGTACTGGTAGCTGCTTTATTAGTCACCTTGGTTGCCGATTATACCTTTTCGAATTTCCTGTTAAAACCATTTTATCTCATTATCGATAAAAAAATTAACCGGGTTGATGATCCTTCGCACTTTAATTACCAGAATATCCCCACCAATACCGACGATTTTAAAATTCTTGATAACAGTATAAACTCTTTAATGCGTAAAATAAATAACCTATTCGCATTAGAAAAGCAATTTATTGCCAATGTTTCGCACGAATTGCTTACACCTATCTCTATTTTAAGTACCCGTTTCGAGAATATGCTCAACACCCCCGGTATTCCGGTTGAGCATGAAAACAAAATATACGCTTCTTTAAAAACATTAAATCGTTTGAAGGTAATTATCAATAGCTTGCTTTTAATTTCGAAAGTAGAGAATAATCAATACCTGAAAACAGAAGAAATTAGCTTAAAACAAGAACTAGAAGATATCTACGAGGATCTGGAAGACCGGATTACGGATAAAAAAATTACTTTCAGGGTTAACCTGTTAAAAGATTTTCATTTTACCGGAAACAAAGCCCTGATACATACGCTCCTGGTAAACATCATTAACAATGCCATAAAATACAATGTTACCGGTGGCTCAATTGATATCTCCGATAAAATGGATCAGGAACACTATATCCTTACTATTGGCGATACCGGACAAGGCATGAGCCAGGCATTGGTAGAAGATGCTTTCGATCGTTTTAAAAGGGGGAACAGCGAAGAAAATGGATTCGGTTTAGGGCTGGCGATTGTTCAAAGTATTGCAAAATTTCATAAAATTGAAGTAGATATCCAATCAGAAGAACACAAGGGCACCCGCATTTCATTGTTTTTTGCACAGAAAATTAGTTGAAAGGCTGCACTATAAAGCCATAGATGGTAACTATTCCTTACAATTTAGCCGTAAACAAAAAGGTTGCCTATTGCAACCTTTTTAATCCTTTTAATTACTTTATAGCTTCCGTCGCCGCTTTCGACCATTCTTCGCTTAGCTTTAGCACATAGTCAGAATACTTTTGTATCTCGTCAGGCTTAAGCTTGCCGGCCCAGGTTGTTGCCTGGTTGGCCCAAACAGTATATTTTTCACTAATTGCTTTAATTTCGGCTGCATTTTTAGTCTTTAAAGCCGCTACATAATCATCTTTCAATTTAGCATATTCGGCCAAACCTTTGTTCACTTCTTCGCTCGAAAAAGATGGGACATTGGTTTTAACAACTTCAGTCGTTTTTGTAGTAACTTTTGTAGTCGTGTCTCCATTAGCAGAAACCATACTCGAATCTTTAGTAGTCTCTGTTTTTCGGGTATTTTCGCAGGAAACAAGCGTTATAGCGAATAAAGCAATCGCAGCAACGGCGCAGATGGTATTTTTCATTGTTTTTTGGTTTTTTATCTGATAGTGGTTAAAGATTGTGCCAAAAAATGCAATCCTTTCAAAACCAGGAAAAACCAAAACTAAATATTAAAGGTTTTCGAATCTTTCCCAAAAGCCATCAACCGGTAATTTGGCAAAAATATTTACGGGTTCTTTTTTAACCGGGTGAATAAACTGCAGGCGGCGTGCATGCAAACAAATACTTCCCTTTCTGCTTCCGCGCGGGTAACCATATTTATTATCGCCCATAATAGGACAACCCATTGAAGAAAGCTGTACTCTAATCTGGTGCGACCGTCCTGTTAAAGGATCAACTTCTAATAAATAATAATCGCCAACCTTAGCTTTTACTTTATAAGAAAGCTCAGCACGCTGACTGCCCGTAACTTCAGTATTGTAATAAGAAACCACATTTTTCTGCGGGTTTTTAACCAGCCAGTGAACCAGTGTAGCCGATTCTTTTTCAGGCTTGTTTTTAACTACAGCCCAATACGTTTTCTTTACTTCTCTATTCTTGAAAACGGCGTTCATCCGCTCTAGTGCCTTACTCGTTTTGGCAAAGAGGATAACTCCACTTACCGGCCTGTCTAAACGGTGCACTACACCTAAAAAAGCACCGTTTGGTTTGTTGTACTTTTTAGCAATATACTTTTTAACCTGCTCATCCAACGGTTCATCACCAGTTTCATCAACCTGCACAATATCCCCGCCCCTTTTATTAATGGCAATGAGGTGGTTATCTTCAAAAAGTATGTCGTTATCAGTAATGGGCATTATAAGGGTTAAGTGGTTAATTGTGCAAATCGGTTATTTCAATGGCCAAATTGTAAGATGGCTAAATTGTTAACTGCAAATTGTTAACTGAATACTATTTCAGAAGGGTTAATCGGCCAATTGATTCAAAGCTTCAGGCTTAATACTGTTCCTTCTCGCTTGGAAAATCGTTAGCTTTTACATCGCGAATGTAAGATTGTGCAGCACCCAGAATTTCGTCGTACAAATTAATATATTGGCGTAAAAAACGTGGTTTAAAACCCTTGGTTAATCCAATCATATCGTTTACAACCAGTACCTGCCCATCGCAATGCTGACCTGCACCGATACCAATAGTTGGAATATTCAGGCTTTCTGTTACTTCTTTACCCAGAGCAGCCGGAATTTTTTCTAAAACAATACCAAAACAACCTGCAGCTTGTAAGGCAAGGACATCAGTTTTAAGCTTGTTGGCTTCTTCTTCTTCTTTTGCGCGTACCGTATAAGTACCAAATTTATAAATAGACTGTGGCGTCAAACCTAAGTGCCCCATCACCGGGATTCCGGCAGTAATAATACGCTGCACTGATTCTATAATTTCTTCTCCACCTTCTAATTTAACACCGTGCGCACCCGACTCTTTCATAATCCTGATGGCCGAATTTAAGGCTTCCTTCGAATTTCCCTGGTAAGACCCAAAAGGCAAATCGACTACAACAAAAGCACGTTTAACAGCCCTGATAACTGAAGCTGCGTGGTAAATCATCTGGTCTAAAGTAATAGGCAAGGTAGTTTCATGCCCAGCCATTACATTAGAGGCCGAATCGCCTACCAGTAAAACGTCCAAACCTGCGTCATCCAAAATGGTTGCCATAGAATAATCGTAGGCCGTTAGCATAGATATTTTTTCACCACGTTGCTTCATTTCCTGTAGCGTATGTGTAGTGATCCGTTTAATTTCTTTATGTACCGACATGGAATTTGTTTTGTGTTGCCAAAAGTATTGTTTTTTCTTTAATTAAGCCGAAAAGACCAAAGCTAAAAGACTAAAGCTATCTCAGATAAAAATCATTTTTTATCTAAAGGGAGTTTCATTGCTTTCTGCTTTAGTCTTTTGCTGCTGACTTCAACGTTATTTTACTTTTCTCTTTAAATTATAAATCTAAAACCCTATCTTTGTACCCCGAAATGGAAGGGATATATTCATCTTTTTTTGCACCCCGCAAAAACAGCTTTAATGCTGAGAGAACCCCTTTTTCCAACTCTTTTTTAAATCAAAATCCATATTGTAATTACCATGACTAACTACACCAAGTTACCTGCGATTTTATTACTGGCCGATGGCACAGTTTTTTACGGCAAAGCGGCCGGAAAAATTGGCACCACTACGGGCGAAATTTGTTTTAATACCGGGATGACAGGTTACCAGGAAATTTTTACCGATCCAAGTTATTTTGGACAGATAATGGTTACTACCAATTCACATATTGGTAATTATGGTATCCATAAAGATGAAATCGAATCAGGTTCGATTAAAATTGCCGGTTTAGTTTGTAAAAATTATAACATTGTATATAGCCGTAAACAAGCTACAGAATCAATCCAGGATTATTTCCAGAATGACAATTTAGTTGCTATTTCGGATATCGATACCCGCGCATTGGTTCGCCATATCAGGGATAAAGGCGCAATGAATGCCATTATCTCTTCAGAAATCACAGATTTAGAAGAACTAAAGCAAAAACTGGCCGAAGTACCATCAATGGAAGGTTTAGAGCTTTCTTCTAAAGTGAGTACTACCGAGCCTTATTTTTACGGTAACCCTGAAGCAAGTTTAAAAGTTGCTGCTTTAGATTTAGGTATCAAGAAAAACATTTTGCGCAATTTCGAAAGCCGCGACATTTATGTTCAGGTTTTCCCGGCAAAAACTACATTTGCTGAAATGGAAAAGTTTAACCCTGATGGTTATTTCATTTCAAACGGTCCTGGCGATCCATCGGTTATGCCTTACGCTGTTGAAACCATTACTGCAATCTTAGCTGCCGATAAACCTCTTTTCGGCATCTGTTTAGGTCACCAGTTATTGGCAGAAGCCAATGGCATTGGTACCATGAAAATGTTTAACGGTCACCGTGGTTTAAACCACCCGGTTAAAAACATCATTAAAAACCACTGTGAAGTAACTTCTCAGAACCACGGTTTTGGCGTAGTACCAGAAGAAGTAATTAATTCTGATAAAGTTGAGGTTACACACGTAAACCTTAACGATAAATCGATTGAAGGTATCCGTGTTAAAGGTAAAAAAGCCTTTTCGGTTCAATACCACCCTGAATCTTCACCAGGCCCACATGATTCGCGTTACTTATTCGATGATTTTGTATCGGTAATCAAAGGCGAATTAACCTGGTAATTTAAGCTTAAAGTAAAAAGACTAAAATCGCATACCATAATCTGCGGATCTACGGCAAATTTCAGGCTGGAGATTCGCAGATTTGTTTTTTTAACCCATTTCGCCTGAACAAAACATCATTTTACCGACATTTTAAGTCATAACTGATAAAATTCATTTTCAATTCATTTAAAGCTCCTTACATTCGCAACATGGAAACACCCAAAGCTATTATCAGTGTCAAAAACCTGGTAAAAAAATATGATGATTTTGTGGCCGTTCAAGGTCTTAGTTTTGACGTTTACGAACATGAAATTTTTGGTTTACTTGGCCCAAATGGTGCCGGCAAAACCACTACCCTCGAAATTATCGAAACTTTAAGGGATAAAACATCGGGCGAAATTACTGTTGATGGCTTCTCTGTAGAGAAACAGGCGCAGGAAATAAAACAAATTATAGGTGTACAGCTACAGGCCGCAGGTTATTACCCTAACTTAAATCTTATTGAGCTGATTGAGCTTTTTGCGGGTTTATATGGCGCCAACATCAAGCCCATGGAAATGCTGGAAAAAGTAAACCTGCAGGATAAAGCTAAAGCCAAATACAAAGCACTTTCTGGAGGTCAGAAACAACGCTTTTCTATTGCTACCACACTTATTAACCAACCCAAAATTATCTTCCTCGACGAGCCTACTACCGGTTTAGATCCACAAGCCAGAAGAAACTTATGGGATCTGATTACTGAAATCCGCAATGCAGGCACAACAGTTGTAATTACCACACACTACATGGATGAGGCAGAACAACTTTGCGACCGTGTGGCCTTTGTAGAACGCGGCGAGATCATTGCGCTTGATACACCCGACAATCTGATCGATCAATTGGTAAACAGCGGTTTCGAACGCAAAAAAGAGGTAAAAAAAGCTAATCTGGAAGATGTTTTCATCAACTTGACAGGCAAAGAGTGGAGAGAGTAGTAATTACCCACCAGAGGAACTAAAATCTAAAACATAAGCCTGTCATTAAATAGCAGAATTAATATGCAAAAAGATATACAAGATCAAAATTCAAGGTCCCACACGGGGGCGAACGGTTACAGCAATACCACAGCAACCCTGGCTTTGGCAAAAGCGAGTTTCCGTTCTATTATGCGAAGCCCTTCGGCTGTGGTTTTCACGCTCGCCTTTCCCCTGATATTTATCCTGGTTTTCGGGTTTTTAGGCGGCGGCGGTACCCACATCGATGTTGGTATTACTCCGGGATCGGATATAAACAATCCGGTAATAGGCATGCTGGAGAAAACTGGCATGATCAGACTGGTTAAAGACAAACCAAAAGCGGAGTTCGATAAGCTGCTTGAAAAAGGAAATGTTGATGCCATGATTGATGTGCACCGGAAAGTAAATACAGCAGCCTATTCAGTAAATGTTGTTTACACTTCTGCGTCAAGAGATAAAGGCGGTATTTTAAAATCAGTACTGAACAATCTGTTTTACGATAAAACGTTAAAACCATCGGTTGCCGAAATACGCGAAAGCACCATTACCGGACGCGAATATAAAACGATAGACTTTATTCTGCCAGGCCAATTAGGCTTCTCATTATTAAGCACCGGTGTATTCGGAACAGCCTTTGTATTTTTAAGCCTGCGCCAAACTCTGGTCATTAAACGCTTTTTTGCTACGCCTGTAAAACGATCGAGCATTGTAATTGGCGAAGGTATTGCACGTATAGGTTTTGCATTGATTGGGGCCTTATTTATCATATTATTAGGCCATTTTTTCTTTGGCTTTACACTTATTCATGGCGCACTCACGGTCGTCAACATGTTGCTGCTGGCTACTTTAGGGGTAATTGTTTTTATGGGATTTGGCTTTATTATTTCGGGTATTGCCAAAAATGAAAGCATGATCCCTCCTATTTCAAATATTGTAACCCTTCCGCAATTCTTACTATCGGGAACTTTCTTTTCAATCGAGGCCTTCCCGAACTGGTTACAACCTATTAGCAGAGCGTTACCACTCACCTATTTAAACGATGCCATGCGTAAGGTAGCCTTTGAAGGGCTTGGCCTTTGGGATGTAAAATTTCAGATTATGATTCTCTTAATCTGGGGAATAGGTATTTATGCAGTTGCCGTTAAAGTATTCAAATGGGAATAATCAGAAAAAATTAACCTGGCGCCGGGCAACAGTTAGTTACCCACTATGAAGCGTTAACCTTTTTTAACCTTTTGCAAGAGAATATTAGGTTAATTTTATCGAAATTTTTTGAATGAAAAACTTAATATTCTCTTGTGCTTTTTTACTGATTGGGTACAGTTTACAGGCTCAGTTTAAATTTTTGGCCAATAACAGCTCAAATAACTTCAAAGCCAAAATTTTTGTAGAAAATTGCACCACAGGACATTGCAATGGAAAAGCTACCATTATTTTGTATGATAAGATTACGGACCAGGAAATGCAGACTTTTACTTCAAAAGACCTGGATTTTGGCTTGACTGAAATGCAAAACGCCCAACTGGGCTGGCTCGATCTTGGTAAATACCAAACCCCACTTATATTTGGCGATTTCAATTTTGACGGTACCGAAGATCTAGCAATCAGAAATGGCAACAACGGTGCTTACGCCAGTCCATCTTACGATATTTACATCTCAATTAACAATAAACTTGTGTTGAATGCAGCATTAACTAAACTAGCCAGCGAAAACCTTGGTTTGTTTGATGTTGACAAGAAAAACAAACAGCTTGCTATCCATCTGAAAAACGGTTGCTGCTTTGATAAAACCATCAACTACAAGTTTGATGTTAAGAAAGAACTTTATGAAGATTCTTCAGTTATTGAAGATTCGAGTATTGCAGATAATGTTACTGTAATTACCCAAAAACTGGTTGACGGCAAGATTAAAAAAACCGTGCAAAAATTTAAGTTTAAAGATTACTATAACCAATAAACATTTAATTTATGCACGGCTTAGGCACTAAAGCGCAGCCTTTACCAAGAATGGTAATATTTCTTTTTGAAAACTCACGAAATTCTTGCGCACATCCGAATCGCTAACCGAAGTAAAAGCGAACGAAAACACAATACTTTTACTTGCCTTAAGCAGAAAAGCCAATCCTTCGCGACGGGCGGGGTTGTTTTTAAAGTTATCTAACTGCAGATAGGCCGCTAGCAATAATGCTTCCAACTGATCTGACAAATGTTTTAAAAACTCCTGAGAGTTTGCATTTTCGCGCACAAAATCCCAACCGATAAATTCGTTACAGGCGGTAAAAGATAAACGGCTGGTTTTCATTACCAGTGCCTTTAAATGCTCTTCTTCGCTAGCGTAACTTACTTTGTTATTTAATATTTCGTAAAGGTTCTGGTCCAGATAATCCATCAGGATACTATCTAAAACCTGCTCTTTACTTTCAAAGTATTTATAAATGGTTGCTTTAGCAATACGTGCTTTTTTAGCAATTTCGTTTACACTGGTTTTATGATAACCGTATTTTCTGAAGAGTTCTTTGGCCGCCTTTTTTACTGTTTCTTTTATTTTTTCAGCTTCCATTCTAATTGCTTACGTGTATTAATGTATTGCCCTGTACTGAAACATTGTAGCTTTTTAAGCTTCTTTCGGCAGGGGCTTTTTGTGGGCTGCCATCATACAATGAAAATTTTGCTCCCGAACAGGCGTCAGTTGCAGTTACCCCACTATCATCAGGTGCTACCTTGCATATTTTCTCCGGATTCACCGTACTGCAACGATCAAAAGCGACATAGGTATTAAATGGTGTTTTAACCACAAGTAATCCGCCAACGCCATAGCCTGGTACAACCAAAACGTTATTAACAGCTTTAATGCTAAATTCAGTTAATGTTACATTGTAGTTTACCGGAACATCAGGAATGTAGCCTTCATCTTTACCACAACCCGCAGTAAAGATCAAGACAAACAATATGCTGTAGAGATACCTCATGTTTTAGATTAAAGCCGATTTAAACTGCTTTAAAAAGCGTGCATCGTTTTCTGAGAACAGGCGTAGATCTTTAATTACGTATTTCAGGTTGGCTATACGTTCTATACCCATTCCAAATGCAAATCCGCTATATTTTTTCGAATCGATGTCACAGTTTTCCAATACATTTGGATCTACCATACCACAACCCAAAATTTCTACCCAGCCACTATGTTTACAAAGCTGGCAACCCGAACCTTTACAAATGGTACAAGAAATATCCATCTCTGCAGAAGGTTCAGTAAAAGGAAAATACGACGGGCGGAAACGAACTTTAGTACCTTCGCCATACAACTCCTGCACAAAGTAAAACAAGGTTTGTTTTAAATCTGCAAATGAAACATTTTCATCTACATATAAACCTTCTATCTGGTGAAAAAAGCAGTGTGCCCTTGCCGAGATAGCTTCGTTACGATATACACGACCTGGCATAATAGCCCTGAATGGCGGCTGTCCCTGCTCCATCATCCGCACCTGTACAGAAGAGGTGTGCGTACGCAAGGCAATATCGCCTTTTTCGCCACCTTTTTTAATGAAGAAGGTATCCTGCATATCTCTTGCCGGGTGCTCTTCAGGGAAGTTAAGTGCCGAGAAGTTATGCCAGTCGTCTTCAATCTCCGGTCCTTCGGCTACAGTAAAGCCCAGTTTGGCAAAAATCTCAACAATCTCTCTACGCACAAGTGCCAGCGGGTGACGGGAACCAATCTCGAAACCTTCGCCGGGCAATGTCATATCGGGTTGTGTATGATCTGTTTGCTGATCAGAACTTTCTGTCGATTCTTTTAACACCTGGTATTTCGATTCGGCCAGTTGCTTAAATTCGTTCAGCACCTTACCTAGAGATCTTTTTTCTTCGACAGAAACTGTTTTAAATTCTTCGAAAATCTCTTTAATGATACCCTTGCTTCCTAAATATTTAATACGGAACTGCTCTAATTCATCTGCTTTTTCGGTTACAAAAGCATTGATTTTTTCGGTATATTGTGTTATTTTATCCTGTAACATGGCTTCAAATATACAGCAAATTATCTAATATTTTTAAGGTTACCGAGTTCAAATAATCAGTTTACAATAGCATTATAAAAGAAAATGAACCCGAAACAAAAAAAGCCGCAAGAAGCGGCTTTTGAATGATATAAAATTTAGGGCTATTAAATTACACCTAATTCTTTTCCTACTTTGGTAAAGGCCGCAATGGCTTTATCCAGGTGATGTTGCTCATGCCCTGCCGATAACTGCACCCTGATTCTTGCTTTACCCTGAGGTACAACAGGATAGAAGAATCCAATTACATAAATACCTTCGTTAAGCATCTTAGCCGCAAACTCCTGTGCAATTTTTGCATCATAAAGCATTACCGGAACAATTGGGTGGAAACCAGGCTTGATATCAAAACCTTCAGCCATCATTTTTTCGCGAAAATATTTAGTGTTTGATTCCAGCTTATCTCTTAAGGCAGTGGTTTCGCTCAACATATCAAGCACAGCAATAGATGCACCTGCAATAGCCGGAGCTAAAGTGTTAGAGAATAAATACGGACGTGAACGCTGACGCAGCATATCGATAATTTCTTTCTTACCTGAAGTAAAACCACCTGAAGCGCCACCTAATGCTTTACCTAATGTACCTGTAATGATATCAATACGGTCAATTACATCGAAATGTTCATGTGTTCCGCGACCATTTTTACCAATAAAGCCTGTACAGTGCGATTCATCAATCATAATTAATGCTTCGTATTTATCAGCCAGATCAGCAATTTTATCCAATGGCGCAACAGAACCATCCATAGAGAAAGCACCATCGGTAACAATAATGCGGTGTCTGCAATCTTTAGCTGCAATTAATTGTTTCTCCAGATCTTCCATATCTGCATTTTTATAACGGAAGCGTTGCGCTTTACACAAACGAACCCCATCAATAATTGAAGCATGGTTCAACTCATCCGAAATAATGGCATCTTCTGCATTGAACAAAGGCTCAAAAACCCCTCCATTGGCATCAAAGGCAGCAGCGTATAAAATGGTATCTTCAGTACCTAAGAATTTAGAAATTTTGGCTTCCAATTCTTTGTGCACATCCTGTGTTCCGCAGATGAAACGAACAGATGACATTCCATAGCCATGATCATCGATCGCTTTTTTAGCCGCTTCTATCACCTTTGGGTGTGATGAGAGCCCTAAATAGTTATTTGCACAAAAGTTTACTACCTCGGCTCCGCCACTTACCTGAATGTCGGCACCCTGAGGGGTAATTATGATCCGTTCGCGTTTAAATAATCCAGCGTTCTCAATTTCTTCTAGTTCTTTTTGAAGAACCGGTTGTAATGTTTTATACATGGCCTTTAATATGGTTGATTGTTGGCTCCAAAGTTATAAAAAAAAGCCTTACAGAACCAAAAAGGCAATTTTAATGGCTTTATTAAAGAGACAAACGTTTGATGTGGATTGAAACTAACACCGGGTGATATATTGTTTTATAAAAATTAGCGTTGTTATTATTTTTTTGCCAACTTAACAAACTTTAACACATGCCTGTATGTATAGTCTTAAAAGTTATTCGATATTTATAATTTACTAATCTAACTTATGATAAGAATTTGCGCGCTCCTGTTACTTTGTAGTCTTACCCATATTGCATTTGCTCAACAATTTACAGTAACCGGCACAGTTAAAGATAGCAACGGTCAGCCTGTTCCTTTTGCTTCGGTATATTTAAAAAACACTACTACCGGCACATCAGCCAATGTAGATGGCAAGTATTCGGTAAAATTAAAAAGCGGCCAGCAAACTTTGAGTTTTAGGGCTGTAGGCTACAAACAACAAGATCATATTATTAACCTTACCGATGATATTGCCCTAAATGTAACACTAAGTGCAGAAAGTTATACTTTAGAAAATGTAAATATCAGGGCAAATGCCGAAGATCCGGCTTATGCTATTATGAGGAAAGCAATTAAAGAACGAAAAACACATTTAAATGAAGTTAAAAGCTTTAGTTGTGATGTTTACATTAAAGGCGTTCAACGCTTAAAAGGCGCCCCTAAAAAGTTTTTCGGCCAGGATATACAGAAGGTTTTGGAGCTCGATACCAACCGCAAAGGGATTATCTATCTTTCAGAATCGCAGAGCAAATTCAATTTCAGCCGGCCGAACGATATTCACGAAGAAATGATTTCATCAAAAGTAGCCGGACGCAATAATGCTTTCAGTTTCAATAAGGCTTCTGATCTGATTATTAATTTTTACGACAATTACCTGCTGGAAAACAAATTAAGCGCTAGGGGCTTTATATCTCCAATTGCCGATAATGCCTTGTTCTATTACAAATACAAGTTACTTGGCGAAAGCACGGAAAATGGAGAGCTGATTCACAAGATACAAGTAATTCCACGCCGTGAAAACGACCCAGTATTCAGGGGCATAATTTACATTATAGATAATAGCTGGAGGATTTACAACACCGATCTTTTTCTGACCAAAAACGCAGGCATCAACTTTATCGATACACTAAACATCAGTCAACAGTTTACTAAAGTGAAAGAAGTATATATGCCAACCTCAATCAACTTTCAGTTTGCAGGTAATGTACTGGGGTTTAAAATTGCTGGTTATTATGTTGGTGTGTACAGCAATTACAATATCGATCCTAAATTTTCTAAAAACTTCTTCAGCGGCGAAATATTGAAGGTGACAGAAATGGTTAACAAAAAAGATTCAGCTTATTGGGTCAACAACAGGCCTATTCCCTTAACTGAAGACGAAAAGATAAATTATGTTAAAAAAGATAGTATAGCTAAGCTAAAGGAGTCGAAAAAATACCTCGATTCGTTAGAAAAAGACAATAATAAATTTGGCATTGTAAAACTGTTACTCCGGGGACATAGCATTAACGATCGTTACGATAAAGAATACTGGTATTTTGATCCAGTGCTTAGGGCATTTTTTTACAATACCGTAGAGGGTTTTACGATTAAATATGGTGTTACCTACCGTAAAACTTTCGAAAATAGAAGATCGTACTCCATCCGTCCGGAGTTGAGATATGGTTTTGCCAATAAGAAACTAACTGGAAGTTTAACCGGAAATTACTATTACAACCCGCTAAAAAGAGCCAGTGTTGGTGCATCATTTGGTAACGGTATTTTTGACCTGAACAACCTGGGCTCCATGACGGCCCTGGGTAATAGCATAAACTCGTTATTTTACGAAAAGAATTTCCCTAAATTTTATGAAAAAAGCTTTGCTAACATTAACACAACCAGAGAACTGGCTACAGGCTTACAAGGTAGTTTAGGCATCGATTATAGCCATAACAAAAACCTGACTAACAGTAGTAATTTTAAGTTTATTGATGCAAAGGATAGAGAATTTACCTCTAACAATCCGTTTAGCCCGACGGAAGAATTACCGCTTTTCCCTACCTATAATTCGTTTAGTGCTACTGCCAGTTTAACCTATACCATCGGGCAAAAATACATTAGCCGACCGGATGGCAAATTCTACACTGAATCGAAGTATCCCAGAATTACCGTTTTATATAAAAAAGGCTTTAACAATGTACTAAACAGCGATATAGATTACGACTTTGTAAAAGCAGAAGTTTATCAGGAGAGAATTGGTTTGGGTTTACTGGGATATACTTCATTTTTGGCGGGCGTTGGTAAGTTTATCAACAACAGTAAAATGTACTATCCCGATTTCAAACATTTTTCGGGAAACATCTCTACCATTTTTCCACCAAATTTCAGAAAGTTCCAATACCTGGATTTTTATCAGTTCAGTACCAACCAGCAATATTTTGAAGCGCATGTGGAGCATAATTTTGCGGGCTTTTTCATGAACAAAATCCCGTTGTTGCGTAAAGCAAAATTAGAGGAATTTATAGGTGGTGGCTATTTATCGTCGCCAGAAAAACGAAATTATAAAGAATTTTACTTCGGTATACAGCGCTTGGTTTTAAGGGCCAGTTATGGCTTTGCTTACGATGGGGGGCGCAAACTGACGCAAGGATTTAGGATTTCTTACGGACTTTAACATGAAAAATGTAAGATGGATGATGGAGTTTACCCGCTATCTTACATTTTCCTTTTTCCATTTTTACATCTTACATAATTCTCTTATCTTTGCACCGCTTTAAACGCCGTTTGCAACGGTATCAACAGCGTTATGAAAAAATATCAGACACTACTTTACTATTGCTATAGCTACATAGCAGAGGCAGAGCAATTTGCTGCCGATCACCTAAAATTTTGTAAATCACTAGGCCTGGTTGGCCGTATCATCGTTGCCGACGAAGGTTTAAATGGTACTGTTTCAGGTACTCCAGAAGCCTGTGAAGCTTACATGAAAGCCATTCACGCGGATGAAAGATTTGCCAAAACAGAATTTAAAGTAGACAATGTAGAAGAACTTTCGTTCTTAAAAATGCACTGCCGCTACAAATCGGAAATTGTACATTCTGGTTTAAGAGATACTTCGATTATCAATCCAAATGAAAAAACAGGTAAACACTTGGAACCGGTTGATTTCATGAAAATGAAGGATGACGAAGATGTAGTAATTTTGGATGTACGTTCTAATTATGAACATAACCTAGGCAAATTTAAAAATGCCGTAACCCTCGATATTGAGAACTTCCGCGATTTCCCTGAACAAATTAACCAGCTCGCCCAATATAAAGACAAGAAGATTTTAACCTATTGCACCGGTGGCATTAAATGCGAAAAAGCATCTGCCCTATTATTGCATCATGGTTTTAACGATGTGTACCAATTGCATGGTGGCATTATCAAATACGGCAAAGAAGCTGGTGGAAAAGATTTTGAAGGCAAGTGTTACGTTTTCGATAACAGGATTGCGGTTGATGTAAACCAGGTTAACCCAACGGTGGTTTCTGTTTGCTATAATTGTGGTGTTACTACCCCTAAAATGATCAACTGTGCTAATCCGGAGTGCAATGAACACGTAACCCAATGCGATGCATGTGGCGAACAGCTTCAAGGCTGCTGCTCGGAAGCCTGCACCACGAATCCACGTAAGCGCCCTTATGATGGAACTGGTTATTATGTAAAAGTACCGCAGCCGGTTGGAAAACTTAGTTTAGCTTAAACTTACTCCTAACTTATTTATATAAAGCAGATGCAATATGAAACTTCATACTGTGTCTGCTTTTTTGTTTCGGTTGATCAACAAGTTAGTCAATTATCATTTTTTTATTTAATTTGTGTTTTAATCAGCATCCTAATTTAGCATTACATGCAAAAACTTCTATGTTTTCTTTTATTGCTTGTCGTTTGTACTTCTACCCATATTTTTGCTGCTGATATTAAAAGCATTGGTGTACCGTACATAGAAAATTATCCAAAATCAGTTTATTCATCAGGTAACCAGAACTGGAGCATAGCAAAAGACAAAAATGGTGTAATGTACTTTGGTAATGCCGAGGGTTTATTAACTTTCGATGGCCGTTACTGGCAGAAATACAGAATGCCAAACCGCCAGATTGTTAGAGCCGTTGCTACTGATAACCAGGGTAGAATATACACAGGCAGCTTTGGAGAGTTTGGCTTCTGGGCTATCAAAAACAACAAATTAAGCTATAATTCACTTACCAATCTCCTCCCAAAAGGTATAAAAATAGATGATGAAGTTTGGAAAATCTATATAGATCGCGACCGGGTAATTTTTCAATCTTTTTCAAAAATCTTCATCTACAAAAACAATAAAATCGAAGTGGTAAAGTCGCCTTCTTCTTTTTTGTTCTTGCATAAAGTTAATCAACGGTATTTTATAGAGGTGCTGGAGCAAGGCCTGTTCGAGCTTATTGGCAATAAACTGGTACACCTGCCGCAGAGTGAGCAAATGGGCAAAGAAGGAATTCTCTCCATTTTACCTTATAAAAACAACGGACTGATTATTGGCACCAGTAAAAATGGGCTTTTTACTTACGATGGCAACAATTTCACCCCTTTAAACACCCCGGCAAACAATTACCTAAAAACCTATCAGTTAAATAATGGTGTAAGTTTATTGGGCAAATATTATGCTTACGGCACCATTTTAAACGGTTTAATCATTATCGATGAAAATGGCAGGGTTGTGCAACGCATTAATAAATCGAGCGGATTGCAAAACAATACCATATTAAGTTTATACGCAGATAATGAGCAAAACCTCTGGACAGGTTTGGATAACGGAATCGACCGTATTGAACTCAATTCTCCCCTTTATTTTTACTTTGATAAAACAGGTCAGTTTGGTACCGTATACTCCAGTATCATTTTTAACAATAAAATTTATCTCGGCACCAATCAGGGCCTATTTTACAGCGAGTGGTCGCCGTATAATCTCCTCCCCTTCAATTTTCGTTTAATACCGAATTCGCAAGGACAGGTTTGGGAATTGGCCATTATCGATAATGAGTTAATTTGTGGCCATAACAGCGGTACCTTTAAGGTTTTGGGCGATCAAATAGAATGGATATCAAGATCATCGGGTGGCTGGACCATTAAAAAACTAAATTCTAACCCAAATTACCTGGTTCAGGGTACTTATACAGGCTTATCTCTCTTTACCAAATCACCAGGTGCAGGATTGAGGTTCGCAACAAAAATAGCAGGATTTGGAGCTCCTTCGAGATATGTTGAGCAAGACAACAGAGGCGACATTTGGGTGGGCCATGCTTACAAGGGCTTATTTAAATTAAGCCTTAGCCCCGATTATACCAGGGTAACGAGCACCAAATATTTTGACGAGAAAAATGGCTTACCAGGCAATTACAACATCAATATTTTCAATCTGGAGAATAAGATTGTCTTTTCATCTGATGCTGGTTTTTACACCTACGATGAGTTAAGTAATAAATTCACCAAATACGAGGTACTCAATAAAAACCTGGGCTCTTTCGAAACCTCGAATAAAATTATCCCAGCCGGAAGTAAAAAATATTGGTTCATCAATCACGGTAAAACCGCTTTGGTTAATTTTAGCGAACCTGGCAAGATAGAAATAGATTCGAACCAATTTAGCATTTTGGATGGCCGGATGGTGCAGTACTATGAAAATATTAGCCGCATAAGTGATTCAATTTATCTCATTAGTGTTGATGATGGGTTTGTGATTTATAATCCAACGGCTGAGCTAAACATCCAGAAACAAAAACTACCAGCCGTGTTGATCAGGCGGATTGAAGATATTACCGATAAATTTTCGCTGATTAGCGAAACTGGCAATGGCGAGGAGCCTACTGAGATTCAGAACAGCAGAAACAATATCCGCATTTCTTATACACTACCTTATTACAGGCAGGCCAAAGTGAAATATCAGTTTTACCTGGAAGGTTATTCGAGAACTTGGTTTGACTGGACTTACGCTACCCAAAAAGATTTTACCAACCTAAGTGCTGGTACCTATACTTTTAAAGTAAGGGCAAAAATTGATGACAGCACAGTAAGTGCCGAAACAGTTTATACATTCACCATCCTACGCCCGTGGTATTTGAATAATTGGGCTATATTATTTTACACCATTTTATTTGTGGTGGTTTTAATTTTGGGCAAAAAGATATATGAAAGGAAACTGCAGCGCGACAGTCAAAAAATTACCAACCGTTTAAAGGCAGAGCAACAGGAAAGATTAAGACAGGAAGCCGAAATTAGCGAAAAGCAAATCATTAAGCTCCAAACAGAAAAACTTCAGGCCGAGCTCGCTTCGAAAAACAGGGAACTGGCCAATTCTGCTATGACCCTGGTGTATAAGAATGAGCTGCTTCAAAAACTGGCAGATGATATAACCAAGCTTAAAGATGAAAACGGGAAGAAACTTTCTGATGAGCAAACCCGCAAAATACAGAAAGTAATTAACGACGGTATGAACGACGAGCGCGACTGGCACCTGTTCGAAAACAGCTTTAATGAAGCACACGAAAGTTTCTTTAAAAAGTTAAAGGCGCAACATCCTGATCTCGTACCTAACGATTTAAAGCTCTGCGCTTATTTAAGGATGAACATGAGCAGTAAAGAAATGTCGTCCTTACTGAACATCAGTTTAAGAGGTGTAGAGATCCGCAGGTACCGCCTGCGCAAAAAACTAGAAGTACCGCACGATAAAAATTTAACCGAGTTTTTAATGGAGCTTTAGGCTTTCGCATTCCTGAATTTTTCATTTTAATTCATTGTAAGATCAGTCGCCCCCTGGTACGGAAACGTTTGCGTAAAAAACGGTTTTTATCACTTTTTTGAAGTTTTGCCCTCACCAGGCACTACATCATTACCTCTCATAGCACTTTTTAAAGCCCCACAAAACACTTGGTGTGTTTTATACACTTACCCAAGTGTTAATGTTTTGTTAAAATTCAAAAAAACTGCGTTTTTGACCCAAAATCGCATTTGGTTTATTTAGGTGTGAAACCTTACAGCTGCTGTTGATGTATTAATGTAGAGGTAAAAACACTTGCACATCCACAAAAACAACCCCACATTTAACTAACAATTAAACTAAATTTTAATAAGCATGAAAAGAATCTTTACAAGAATTTCTGTTCTGGCCGTATTTTGTTTACTCGCAATTAACGTAGCATTTGCGCAAAACATTACTGTGAAAGGTAAGGTAATTGATGGCGGCGATAAAACTCCATTGCCGGGCGTATCTATTTTAATTAAAGGCACACAAAACGGTACACAGACAGATGTAAACGGCAACTACTCCATTAGTGTGCCGGGCAACGCCACTCTGGTATTTAACTTTGTTGGCTATACAGCACAAGAGCAGGCTGTAAATAACCAAACTACAATCAATGTATCCTTAGCTTCATCAACACAACAATTAGAGCAGGTTGTGGTTGTTGGTTATGGTACGCAGAGAAAAATTGATGTTACCGGATCGGTAGCTTCAGTTAAAGGCGAAGACATTTCAAAACAAGCGTCTGTTAATGCAGTAAGCGCATTACAAGGTAAGGTAGCAGGTGTTAATATTACCAACTCTGGTACGCCAGGTTCAACACCTCAAATCACAATCCGCGGTACAGGTACTATTTTTGGAGCCTTAGGTGTTTTATATGTAGTTGACGGAGTATGGTACGATGATATCAGTTTCTTAAACCCAGCTGATATTGCTGACATGAGTATCTTAAAAGATGCATCATCCCAATCAATTTATGGTATCCGTGCAGCTAATGGTGTTATCCTGGTAACCACAAACAAAGGTAAAACCGGTAATCCTGTAATTAACTACAACGGTTCAGTTGGATACAAAAAAGTAACCAACCAAATTGAAATGGCTAACGCTACAGAATATGCAACGATTATCAACGAATTATCGGCATCAAACTCCGCTCAGGCATTGTTTGCGAACCCAGCCAGCTATGGTGAAGGGACTAACTGGTATAATCAGGCCTTTAGAAATGCCCTGCAAACCAATCATCAAATTTCTATAAATGGTGGCACAGAGAAAACAACTTATAATTTTTCACTAGGTTATACAAATGAAGATGGTATTGTTAAAACCCAAAACTGGAAACGTTATACTGCTAAATTTTCAAATGATTTTCAAGTGTTGAAATCGTTAAAATTAGGTTATTCTATCTCAGGTACGTCAATTAACTCCAATGACATAAATGGTGGTATTTTCCGTCAGTTATATGCTGCTGGCCCGGTTGTTCCGGTTTACTACGCAGATGGAACTTATGGCGATGCAAATGATTTCAGCTTAGGTGGTGGTAATAACTTCAACCCTCAGGTAACCTTAGATTTCTTTAACCAAAAATCTAAAAACTACCGCATAAACGGTAATGTTTATGCAGAATTAACTTTTGCCAAAAATTTTACTTTTAGAACAAGTGCAGGTGGCGACTTCGGACAAAATGAAGTAAGAGGCTATACCCCTTCTTATCAGGCAACCCAGGGTCAAAGAAATGATATCAGTAAGTTAATTGTTAACAGAGATGAAAACAGAAACTGGATTCTTGAAAACACTTTAACCTATAAAAACACATTTGGTGATCATAATTTAACTTTATTGGCTGGTACAACAGCTCAAAGAAGAAAGAATTATTATATCAACTCCAGTGCATTAAATGTTCCATATTCAAGTGATGGCGATTTATATCTGGCTTTAGGTACAGCCTCGAATCGTGAGGTAATTGATGGAGGTAGTTTATCAACTTACCTATCTTACTTCGGTAGAGCAAATTATTCATTCAAAAACAAATATTTATTGAACGCTACATTACGTGCCGATGCTGCCTCGCAATTTTTTGGTGGTGGCGATCTTTGGGGTTACTTCCCTGCAGTTGGTGCTGGCTGGGTTATTTCCAATGAAGATTTCATGAAAGACCAAAATGTAGTGAATAACTTAAAATTAAAAGGATCGTGGGGTAAAGTAGGTAATGCTGGAGTTCCATTAAATCCAACTACTTTAACAGTAACGCAAAGTGCTGGTTATGTAGCTATTTTTAATGGCGTAGCGTATACTGGAGCAAGCGTTGCTTCGTTAGTACCTTCATTCTTAAATTGGGAACGTACAACAGGTACCGATATCGGTATTGAAGCCGCATTCCTTAAAAATCGACTGAATATTGAAGCTAGTTATTACAATAAGAAAACCGAACAGGCAATTTTCGAAATCCCGATCTTAAGCTCAATTGGTACTTCCTCAAGTAGAATGATTGGTAACCAGGCCGATTTACAGAACCGTGGTTTTGAGTTTTTAGCAACCTGGAGAGATCAACCGAAAGATGATTTTAGCTATTCCATTAGTGCAAACATAGGAATTAACAATAACAAAGTGTTATCGGTAATTACCGGTTTAAATCCAATTTACAATGGTGGGCAAGGTATTGCTAATGGTGCTTTGGCCACACGTACCGTTCAAGGAGGTCCAATCGGATCATTCTTTGGTTATCAGGTTGCCGGCATTTTCCAAACTCCAGCGGAAGTTGCAGCCTCTGCACAAAATACTTCTGCTAAACCTGGAGATTTTAGATATATAGATCAAAATGGTGATGGTGTTATTGATGGAAAAGATCGTGTTGTATTAGGAAATCCAAATCCTAAATACAGTTACGGTATCAATACAACTTTCGCTTACAAAGGATGGGATTTGTCATTCGATATTCAAGGTGTGGCAGATGTTGATGTTTACAATGCCAACATTGCCTATCGTTTCGGTAATGAGAACTTCAGCAAAGATTTTTACGATAACAGATGGCATGGTGCTGGTACCTCTAACACTTACCCTTCAGCGAACGTTGGTTCAACAACCAATGCAGCTCCAAACTCTTTCTATGTTGAAGATGGTTCATATATCCGTCTAAGAACAATTCAGTTAGGTTATGCACTCCCTGCAAGCTTAATGAGCAAATGGACAATGAAAAAAGTAAGGGTATTCCTTGATGCACAAAATGCAATCAACCTATTCGGTTATAAAGGTTTTACACCAGAAATTGGTTACGATGCTGGTTCAGGCCCTATCTCAAGAGGTATTGATGCCAGTGTGTATCCGCTTTCTGCTATTTATAGATTAGGTCTTCAAGTGCAATTCTAATACATACGACGATGAAATTAAATCATAAAAAAACATATATTCAAAAGTTTGGATTTATAGCTTTATGCGCAAGTACATTAGTGATACCCGCGTGTAAAAAGGATTTCCTGAATGTAGATCCTCAGGCCAAACAACCAGCGGTAACATTCTGGAAAACCCAGGATGATGCCACAAAAGCAGTTAACGCTATCTATGCCAATTTAAGAACCTGGGGAAATACAGCTTTCCCGGCTTTAGCAGTGGAAAGTATCCCTGGCGATGACGCCGAAAAAGGAAGTTCTGCAAATGACGCCAGTTATTTAAACAATTTTGATAACTATACAGCTTCTTCAACAGAAGGCCAGTTCGGCGGTTTTTGGGAAGCTCAGTATCAAAATATCAACTTGTGTAACCAGGTATTAGATAATATTCCGGCTATTAGCATGGATGCCAGCCTAAAGTCGCGCTACATTGCTGAAGCAAAATTTGTTCGTGCCTATTCTTATTTCAGATTAGTGCGTGCATTTGGTGATGTTCCTTTACGTTTAAACATACCAAAGGATGCCTCAGAATTTAACACTCCAAGAACACCAAAAGCTCAGGTTTATGCTGCAATTGAGAAAGATTTAGATGATGCTGCTGCAGTATTGCCTCAAACATACCCTGCTGCTGATTTAGGTAGAGCAACAAAAGGTGCAGCATTAGGTTTACATGCCAAAGTTGCGATGTATTTAGGCAAATGGGATGCTGTTCTTTCTTACACCAACACGGTTATGACTTTAGGTTACGATTTATATCCTAACTTCCAGGAAGGATTCCGTACCACCCGCGAAAATAACATCGAATCTGTATTTGAAATTCAATGCGAACTATTGCTAAACAATAAGGATGCTTCTAACTCTCAATACAGTCAGGTTCAGGGTGTTCGTGGTTCAGTGGCAGGCTGGGGCTTTAATGTGCCAACTGCTGCACTAGCTGCTGCCTTTGAGACAGGCGATGTAAGAAGAAATGGAACAATTATCTTCAGAGGAGAAACTACTCCACAAGGCGATGCAATTGCAGCAACAGGCGATAACCCAATGTATAATGAGAAATCTTATGTTCCATTTAGCTTAATTGTTTCTGGCTACACCGAAGGTTCTCAACAAAATGTACGTGTACTTCGTTTTGCCGACGTTTTATTAATGAATGCTGAGGCTGCTAACGAGCTAGGCAATACTACATTGGCTAAAACATCTTTAAACAAAGTTCGCGCTCGTGCCCGTGGCGGTGTTGCCGGTGTTTTACCTGATGTTACAACCAATGACAAAGATGCATTACGTCAGGCCATCTGGAAAGAAAGACAAGTAGAATTAGCTATGGAATCTGATCGTTATTTTGATGTAATTCGTCAGGGTCGTGGTACTGCTGTTTTCGGTGCTAAAGGCTGGAAAGCCGGTAAAAACGAAGTTTGGCCAATACCTTCTACCGAGATCGATAAAAGTGCAGGTACTTTAACACAAAATCCAGGTTATTAATCGCTTTTAAATTTTACAAAAATGAAAACAAAATATTTTTTATTGATGGCGACAGTAACACTGGGGTTATCATCCTGCCAAAAAGAATTTGATCCGGCCAGTTATGCCCCACCACTAAACATTGGCGGCTACACCAGCTCAAAGCAAATTGCTACCAGCAGCTTAGTAGCCTACTGGGCTTTTGATGGCAGCTATACCGATAGTATTTCTAATACTGTTGGTGTTAACACCGGAACCTCTTTTGCAAAAGGAATTAAAGGACAAGGCTTACAGGGGGCTTTAAATGGTTATGTGGTATCTAATACCCCAGCAGCGGTTCAAAGCTTAAAAAGTTTTACACTTTCCCTTTGGGAGAAAATGCCTTTAAACGATAAAGGGATTGTTGGTTTGGTAGATGTAGCTAAATCTTCTGATTTTTGGGGTAACCTTACATTTTTCTTTGAAAATGGCGGTGACGCTACCACTGGAAAATTAGTTGCAAGAACTTATACTGGTGTTGTTAACAACGGAGGTGATAATTTCTTAAAACTAACAGATCCATGGAACAAATGGAATCAAATTGTATACTCGTACGATGCTGCGACATCTACATTTAAAGTTTACTTCAATGGATCTAAAATTGGCGAAAAAACGGTAGCTAACTTAGGTCAATTAACTTTCCAGGATGCTGGTAAAATGGTTTTTGGAACGGTTCAATTCCAAACTACGCCAAGTTTAACTACATCAACTGGTAAGCAAGATTGGGCTAGTTATCTGGTTGGTCAATTAGATGAAGTTCGCATTTACAATAAAGCTTTAACAGCAGATGAAATCAGTGCTCTTGCAAAGCTTGAAGGTAGAGGAAAATAAAAATCCTACCTCAAAATAGGCACAATTTAAGGGGCTGCCAAATGGTAGCCCTTTTTAAAATCTCCCGAAATGAAAAAAAACTATTTCTTTATTCTAATCCTTTCTGTTTTTTTCTTTGCTTGCAAAAAAGGCGGCACCAACGATCCCGTAATAGATCCGGTTGCACCTCCATCAACTTATTCTTTTGCCGATTTAAAAGTAAACGGCACTTACAGCGGCTTTACCTATTATGGTTTAAACAATACGCCTGTTGTTAAAATTACCTTCTCTTCTGCTATCAACCTATCTTCTGTTAGTGGAAACATTACCTTAACCGATGCAGCCGGAAACACCGCAGCATTTACCCCAACCTTAGAAAATAACGATAATACCGTTGTAATTACCTCTTCGACATTGCAACCTATTACAAAATATATTTTAAACATTAATACTGGCTTGTTATCAAAAAGCGGAAACAAATTGCAATCGGCAATTACAGTAACCCTGATTACCGCAGTTGACGATACCGACAAATTTGCCCGCGTTACAGATGATGAACTACTTACCCTTGTTCAAAAACAAACCTTTAAATATTTCTGGGATTTTGGCCACCCAACCAGTGGTTTGGCCCGGGAGCGCAATACTTCCGGCAATACGGTTACTTCAGGTGGTTCGGGCTTTGGTATTATGGCTCTGATTACCGGGATTAGCCGTAATTTTATTAGCAGAGCAGATGGATTGGCAAGGATACAAAAAATAGTATCTTTCTTAAAAACCGCCGATCGCTTTCATGGCGCCTATCCACACTGGCTGGATGGAAATACCGGAAAAGTAATTCCATTTAGCGTTAAAGACAATGGTGGCGATTTAGTAGAAACTTCTTTCCTAATGGCAGGTTTAATTACCGCCCGACAATATTTTAACGGAATTGACGCAGCAGAGACTACTTTAAGAGCCGATATTAATTCCATCTACAATGGTGTAGAATGGAGCTGGTACCGGAAAGACAACGGCAATACCTTATACTGGCATTGGAGCCCCAATTATAACTGGGATATGAATTTACCCATTAAAGGATGGAACGAGTGTTTAATTACTTACGTGATGGCCGCAGCCTCTCCTACTTTTGCTATTCCTAAAACTGTTTACGATACCGGATGGGCACAAAATGGAGCCATGAAAAACGGCAGTAGCTACTATGGGGTTCAACTCCCGCTAGGAACAGCGAACGGTGGTCCGCTATTTTTTGCGCACTATTCTTTTATGGGCATTAATCCAACCGGTTTAACAGATGCCTACGCCAATTACGAAACGCAAACTAAAGCACATGCTTTAATCAATTACAATTATTGCAAAGCCAATCCACAGGGTAATTATGGTTACAGCGAAAACTGCTGGGGTTTAACAGCCAGCGATATTCAAAGTGGATATACTGCAAGTTCGCCAACCAACGATGTTGGAACCATAGCGCCTACAGCAGCACTCGCTTCTATGGCTTACACTCCCACCGAATCGATGCAGGCACTAAGGTATTTTTATTACAAGCTGGGCAATAAAACCTGGGGCGATTATGGCTTTTACGATGCTTTTTCATTAAAAGACCAATGGTTTGCCACCTCAACCCTGGCGATAGATCAGGGACCTATAGTGGTTATGATCGAAAATTACAGAACAAAACTAATCTGGAACTTATTTATGAGTGCCCCGGAAGTAAAAGCAGGAATGAAAAATCTTGGTTTTAGCAGTCCAAACCTTTAACAACACACACAAATGAAACTCAAATTTCAACATTTATTAATACTTACACTTTTTACCCTTTCGGCTTGTGCTCAGGACAAAAAGCAAGGTTACAATCCTGATCTTAGCATTAAGAAAAACCTTTCAGATGAACAATTACTAGATCTGGTACAAAAACAAACCTTCCAGTATTTCTGGGATGGTGCCGAACCTACTTCAGGTGCCGGCCGCGAGCGCTATCATGTAGATAATGTGTATCCCGAAAACGATAAAAGTACTGTTGCAACAGGCGCTACAGGCTTTGGCTTAATGGCTATTTTAAGTGGTATCGACAGGAGTTATGTGACCAAAAAAGACGGTCTAAACAGATTAAATAAAATACTCGATTTCCTGGCTAAGGCCGATCGCTTTCATGGTGCCTGGTCGCACTGGATTTATGGCGAAACCGGTAAAGTACGTCCTTTCGGACGCAAAGATAATGGTGGCGACCTGGTAGAAACTTCCTTTGTTGCGCAAGCCTTAATTTGTATCGATGCTTATTATAAAAATGGTACACCAGCTGAAAAAGCTTTAGCTAAAAAAGCTGACGAACTTTGGAAAGGAATTGATTTTAACTGGTACCGCAAAGGAGGTCAGAATGTATTGTACTGGCACTGGTCTCCCGAATACCAATGGGAAATGAACTTTCCGGTAAAAGGCTATAACGAATGTTTAATTATGTACGTTTTAGCTGCATCCTCCCCTACCCATACCGTCCCTACCGAAGTTTACCATCAGGGTTGGGCCAGAAATGGAGAAATTAAAGTCAATTATGAAGTTTACGGCCATCCTTTCACACTTGACTATCAAGGCCAGAAAAACTTGGTTGGTCCCTTATTCTGGGCACATTATTCTTATTTAGGTTTAAACCCCAAAGGATTAAAAGACCGTTATGCCAATTACTGGGAGAATAATGTAAACCATACGCTGGCCATTCACGATTACTGCGTAGCTAACCCAAAAGGTTTTAAAGGCTATGGCCAAAACAACTGGGGGTTAACAGCCAGTTATTCTGTTAAAGGCTATGCTGCACATAATCCACAAGAAGATTTTGGGGTAATTTCTCCTACAGCTGCCATTTCATCAATACCCTATACACCAAAAGAATCGATGAAGGTGATCAGACACCTTTACGAAGATTTAGGTACCAAAGTTTGGGGCAAGTACGGTTTTTATGATGCTTTTTCTGAAACGGACAACTGGTACCCGCAACGCTATTTAGGAATAGATCAGGGCCCGATGGTGGTCATGATCGAAAATTACAGGTCAGGACTGCTTTGGAAGTTATTTATGAGCAATACCGATGTACAAAAAGGTTTAACAAAACTTGGATTTGAAAGTCCGGAATTGAAGAAATAAGCCGGCAGTTAAAATTTTAGCATATTAAATGAAAAATATTCTATTCATCATATTAATCAGCCTCACAATCGGGTCGAAAGCACAGCAGAAAACCTATTGCAACCCGATTAATGTAGACTATGGTTATACCCCTTTCGAGTCTTTTACCGAGTGGGGCAGGCATCGTGCCACGGCCGATCCGGTTATTGTTAACTACAAAGGCGATTTTTACTTGTTTAGCACCAACCAATGGGGTTACTGGCATAGCCCTGATATGCTAAACTGGAAATTTGAAGAACGAAAGTTTCTGCGCCCATGGAATAAAACCAAAGATGAACTCTGCGCACCCGGAGTAGGCATCGTTGGCGATACCATGGTGGTTTTTGGCAGTACTTACACCAAAAATTTCACCCTATGGGGCAGTACCGATCCCAAAGGAAACAAATGGTTTCCTTTGGTTGATTCGTTAGAAATTGGTGGCTGGGACCCGGCATTTTTTACTGATGATGATGGTAAATTTTACATGTACAACGGCAGCAGCAACAACTACCCGATGTATGGAGTAGAATTAGACCGCAAAACATTTAAGCCTAAAGGAACCCGCACCCCAATGTACCTGCTGCAAAGCTGGCGTTATGGCTGGCAACGTTTTGGAGAATATATGGACGATACTTTTCTCGATCCTTTTGCAGAAGGTGCCTGGATGACCAAACACAATGGTAAATACTATTTTCAGTATGGTGCCCCCGGAACCGAGTTTAGCGGCTATTCAGACGGAGTTGTAGTGGGCAGTAAACCACTTTTTGATGGTATTCAGGCTACACCTCAATCCGATCCACTGAGTTATAAGGGCGGTGGTTTTTCACGCGGTGCTGGCCATGGGGCAACTTTTCAGGATAACAACACAAACTACTGGCACATTTCTACCAGCATTATATGCGTTAAAAACACCTGGGAACGCCGGATGGGCATTTGGCCTACGGGTTTTGATCAGGATGATGTAATGTGGACCAATACCGCATTTGGCGATTATCCGCTCTATCTGCCTTCCGAAAGAAAAGAAAATG
Source organism: Pedobacter sp. KBW01 (assembly GCF_003852395.1). Taxonomy (NCBI): domain Bacteria; kingdom Pseudomonadati; phylum Bacteroidota; class Sphingobacteriia; order Sphingobacteriales; family Sphingobacteriaceae; genus Pedobacter; species Pedobacter sp. KBW01. The sequence continues at coordinate 53,147 of NZ_QAJQ01000008.1, read as the reverse complement.
GCCCTGCAGGCCCAGGCTGGATGCTTATCAACTATAAAAAACCAGTTACGGTTTCATCAACATTGGGTGCTTTTCAGGCCAATAATGCCGTTGATGAAAGTATTAAGACCTATTGGAGTGCTAAAACAGCAAATAATGGCGAATGGATCCAGACAGATTTGGGCAGTTTAGCTACGGTAAATGCCATCCAAATCAATTATGCCGATCAGGATGCTGAGTTTATAGGTAAGCAGACCGGTATTTTTCACCAGTACAAAATCCTTTCATCTGTTGATGGCAAAAAATGGAGTGTTTTGGTTGATAAAAGCCAGAATAAAACCGATGTGCCACATGATTATATCGAGCTCCCCAAAGCGGTTAGAACGAGGTTCATTAAAATGGTTAATATCCACATGCCTACCGGAAAATTTGCCATTAGTGGCCTGCGTGTTTTTGGTAATGGCAATGGCGAAAAACCAACACAGATAAAAAACCTGATTGTGTTGCGCACCGAAAAAGATAAACGCAGTGCCTACATCAAGTGGCAACCGGTTAATAATGCCTTTGCCTATAACCTGTATTACGGTACAGCACCCGATAAACTTTACAACTGCATCATGATACACGATTTTAACGAATACTGGTTTAAAGCGATGGATAGCCAAAAAGCTTACTATTTCGCTATCGAAGCCATAAATGAAAATGGCGTTTCGGCAAAAACTGCAGTGAAGAAAGTAGATTAAAAATATAGCTCGCGCTTGTTTATAACGAGCGTTAGAGCAGTTAAAATGAAAATACGATAGAATCGTAAAGCTATCCTGGCACGCGTTGGAAACGAGTGCCAGCTAGCAAAATGCTCGCGCTCGTTTGTAACGAGCGTGGAAATAGTAAATCGTTTATAACGATTAAAACACAATAAGGAAAAAGAATAAAATACACATACAATGAATAGAGCGAAAATCCTGGTTGTTTTTTTTACAGCCCTCGTACTGAACGCATCTGCGCAGACCAAAAAACCGGTTTCGGCCGAAGAAGCAAAGATGAATACCTTCATCAACAACCTCATGGCTAAAATGACGGTTGAGGAGAAAATTGGCCAGCTGAATTTGCCAAGTTCTGGTGATATTACCACCGGACAAGCCAATAGCAGCGATATTGGTAAAAAAATCAGAGATGGCCAGGTTGGTGGTTTGTTCAATATTAAGGGGGTTGAGAAAATCAAGGCAGTACAAAAGGTTGCCGTGGAAAACAGCAGGATGAAAATCCCTTTGTTGTTTGGCATGGATGTAATCCATGGCTATAACACTGTTTTCCCGATCCCACTGGGTATGAGTGCCACTTGGAACATGGATGCGGTACAAAAATCAGCACGTGTGGCGGCCATTGAAGCTAGTGCAAGCGGTATCAACTGGACCTTCTCTCCTATGGTCGATATTTCGCGTGACCCGCGTTGGGGAAGGATTTCTGAAGGCAATGGAGAAGACCCTTACCTGGGTTCTCAAATTGCAAAAGCCATGGTAAAAGGTTACCAGGGTAAATTGCAGGCCAATAACGAAATTCTGGCTTGTGTAAAACACTATGCCCTTTATGGAGCAGCCGAAGCCGGAAGAGATTACAATACCACCGATATGAGTAAGGTAAAAATGTACAATGAATACCTTCCACCTTACAAAGCAGCCGTTGATGCAGGTGCAGCCAGTATTATGGCTTCTTTTAACGAGGTCGACGGAATTCCGGCTACAGGCAGTAAATGGTTAATGACCGAGGTTTTACGCAACCAGTGGGGCTTTAAAGGCTTTGTGGTGACAGATTATACCGGCATTCCGGAAATGATTGCACACGGCATGGGCGATTTACAAACTGTTTCTGCTTTAGCTTTAAATGCTGGAATAGATATGGACATGGTTGGAGAAGGTTTTTTAGGTACCTTAAAAAAATCGCTTGCAGAAAAGAAAGTTAGCATTGATCAGATTAACAGGGCTTGCCGATTAATCCTTCAGGCAAAATACAAACTAGGCTTATTTGCTGATCCTTATAAATTCTGCGATGCACAAAGAGCAGAAAAAGAAGTTTTCAATCCCGAAAACAGAAGCATTGCGCGCCAGATTGCAGCAGAAAGCTTTGTGCTGCTAAAAAACAAAAACAACGTATTACCACTAAAAAAATCGGGCACCATTGGCCTAATTGGCCCATTGGCCGATAATACTGCAAATATGTATGGTACCTGGAGTGTTGCAGCCTTATTTGACAAATCGGTAACGGTATTGCAGGGTTTAAAAAATGCTTTAGGCAACAATGCCAAAATATTAACTGCCCGTGGATCAAATTTCCTTGCCGATTCTGCTTTAGAGCACCGTTATGTAAACATCCACAACCCTACCTACAAGCACGATTCGCGCACAGAAGCAGATATGATTCAGGAAGCTTTAGAGGTTGCAAAAAAATCGGATGTGATTGTAGCTACCATGGGCGAAAGTTCTGAATTTACAGGGGAGAGCAGCAGTGTTACCGATATCCAGATTCCTGAAACACAAAAAAATCTGTTAAAAGCTTTAGCTAAAACAGGCAAACCAGTGATTTTGGTTTTGTTTACTGGCCGTCCATTGGCATTAAAGTGGGAGGAAGAAAATATACCGGCCATTTTAAATGTTTGGTTTCCGGGTAGTGAAGCTGGCAGTGCTATTGCAGATGTACTTTTTGGTGATGTGAACCCTTCGGGTAAATTAAGTGCTACTTTCCCTCAAAATGTTGGTCAGGTACCACTTTATTATGCGCACAAAAATACTGGCCGTCCTTTGGCCGAAGGTAAATGGTTCGAAAAGTTCCGTTCTAATTATTTAGACGTGAGCAATGATCCCTTATATCCGTTCGGTTTCGGTTTAAGTTATACCACATTTAATTACAGCGATATTAAATTAAGCTCAAATACTTTAACCAAAGGCAAATCCATCAACGCATCTGTTACCTTAAGTAATACGGGCAAATACGATGGTCAGGAGGTAGTACAACTGTATATCCGCGATTTAGTGGGCAGCATTACGCGTCCGGTAAAAGAACTAAAAGGTTTCCAGAAAGTAAGTTTAAAGGCTGGTGAAAGCAAAACCATCACTTTCAACCTTACCGAAAACGACCTTAAATTCTACAACTCAGATTTAAAGTTTGTAGCAGAGCCTGGCGATTTTAAAGTATTCATTGGCACCAACTCACGCGATGTAAAAGAAGCATCTTTTGCACTGAAATAAAGACAATTAGGTTTGGTTGTTAACCCTGTGCTATTGTAAAGTAGCCAGGGTTTTCTATTTTTGTTAAATGAAGCCACTGTAATTTATCAAAACACAAGTGGAAATAACATACCGTGATGCCTGTCTGCTGCAGGCGGGGATTTATCACAATTAAAATAAATTAAACAGATGAAAAAGATTTTTCTCACTATCAGTATTCTTTTTTCTGTACTCTTTTTAAACGCTCAGGATTTTAAAAAATACGACAGGGGAAGTTTTATCAAAGGCAAGGATTCTATTTATTATAGGGTGCTTTTTCCGGAGAACTTTAACCCTGAGGAAAAATATCCCTTAGTTGTTTTCCTGCATGGTAGTGGCGAAAGGGGTAACGATAATGCCAGTCAGCTGGTACACGGGGGCAAACTTTTTTTGAAAAACGATGTCCGCAAAAACTTTCCTGCTATTGTGGTATTCCCGCAATGCCCGGCAAATGATTTTTGGGCCAACATCAATTTAGATAACGATGCCAATGGCAAACGAAAATTAAGCTTTGTTGAAGGAGGTAAGCCAACCAAAATTATGCACGCATTGCAGGGTATGATTAAAGATTTCCTGAAAAAGCCTTACGTAAGCCGCGAACAGGTTTATGTTGGTGGCCTCTCCATGGGTGGAATGGGAACTTACGAGCTGTTAAGAAGAGAGCGTCGCAAATTTGCCGCAGCCATTGCCATTTGTGGTGGCGACAATACCAATAACATTAAAAAATACAAGAAAACGCCACTATGGATTTTCCATGGTGCAAAAGACGATATTGTAGATCCGGCACTATCCATCGCTATTGCCGAACGTTTAAAAACAGTTGGCGACGAGGTTAAGTTTTCGCTTTATCCAAATGCTAACCACAACAGCTGGGACAGTGCATTTGCGGAACCCGAGTTATTGCCCTGGTTGTTTTCGCATAAGAAATAGTTTATCAGACCTTACAGGTTTTAAAAAACTGTAAGGTCTAAATGAAAAAGGTCCCAATGTTAACATCGGGACCTTTTATATAAAATATCAAATGATATTACTCAGCCATATTGTGGTAAACCGCCTGCACATCATCATCCTCTTCCAGTTTATCAATCAGTTTTAAAACATCGGCAGCCTGCTCTTCTGTAACCTCGTGATGCGATAAAGCAATACGCTCCAGTTTAGAGCTTTTTAATTCAATACCTTTTTCTTCCAGTGCTTTTTGTAAAGAGCCAAAGTTTTCGAATGCTCCCTGTGCAACAGCGATATCATTTCCTTCCTCATCGGCTTCTACATATAGTTCTTCCAAACCTGCATCAATCAATTCAAACTCTAGTTCTTCCAGATCTAAACCATCGGCAGGCACAAAGCGAAAAATAGATTTGCGGTTAAAAACAAAGTCTAAAGAACCTGTTTTACCTAAAGTTCCATTGGTTTTGTTAAAGTAACTGCGCACGTTGGCTACAGTACGGTTGGTATTATCGGTTGCTGTTTCAATTAAAACTGCTACTCCGTGAGGTGCATAGCCTTCGTAAACAATTTCTTCGTAATTGGCCAGCGATTTATCAGATGCACGCTTAATAGCTGCCTCCACCCTATCTTTAGGCATGTTTACTGCTTTAGCATTTTGCATTGCAGTACGTAAACGCGAGTTGGTTTCAGGGTGAGGCCCCGATTCCTTAACCGCCATTACAATATCTTTACCAATACGCGTAAACTGAACCGCCATTTTGGCCCAACGCTTAAATTTTCTTTCTTTTCTAAATTCGAATGCTCTTCCCATTGCTTAAGTATTGAGATATCAGATTTGAGATGTGAGACCTTAGGCCTTCAACCTTCCAACCCTCTACCTTTATATTATTTTTTTAAATTCTTTAACATGTCAATTGTCAGTCTCGATAAATCGAACTCTGGTTTCCAGCCCCAATCTTTTGCAGCATAGTTATCATCAATAGAACGTGGCCAGCTATTGGCAATCTGTTGACGTGGATCGTTATCGGTGTAAGATAATGTAAAATCCGGAATATGCTTTCTGATTTCGGCAGCTAAAACCTCTGGTGTAAAACTAACGCCCGCAAAATTATAACTACTACGCACCGAAATCTGATCAGCAGGTGCGTCCATCAATTCGATTGTACCACGGATGGCATCATCCATATACATCATCGGCAGTTCGGTTTCGGCATTTAAGAAACTCTGGTAACCGCCTTTTTTAAGTGCATCGTGGAAAATGTGAATGGCATAATCGGTAGTTCCACCTCCTGGTGCCGCTTTCCAGCTAATTAACCCCGGATAACGGATACTACGAACATCCAATCCATATTTCTGGTTATAGTACTCGCACCAGCGTTCGCCCGCTAGTTTACTTATACCGTAAACCGTATTCGGGTCCATTACACAATATTGCGAGGTATGATCTTTAGGCGAATTTGGTCCAAACACAGCAATTGAGCTTGGCCAGTACACTTTTGCCGTTTTATATTCAAGTGCTAAATCTAATACATTTAGCAAACCGTTCATATTTAAATCCCAGGCTAATTTAGGATTTTGCTCACCTGTTGCAGATAATAATGCTGCCAACAGATAAACCTGGGTTGGCCTGTACTTGTGAAAAATGCCTTTAATCATTTCTTTATCAAGCACATTTACAAATTCGAATGGCGCAGAATTTTTGATGTCATAATCTGGCCTACGGATATCGCATGCAACTACGTTATCATCGCCATATATCTTACGCAAAGTGGTAACCAATTCAGTACCAATCTGCCCGTTAGAGCCTAAAACAACAATTTTTTCTTGCATATTTTTCTTGAGATTGAGCAAAGGTAAAAAAATGAGATAAAAGGAGATAAATTATTTATACTTAGTAGATAAGTTGGTTAATTGTTTAAACTGGTTAATTGTTAACTGCAAACTGCTTAACTGGATCAGGTTAACAGTTTAAATTGTATAAATTAGTTAATTGTAAGTTGCAAACTGTTAATTGCGAATTGCTAACTGTTAACTGCAAACTGCTTATCTGGACTGATAAACATTCAAACCTTTCAACTTTAAAACATTCCAACAATAAAGTATTCCAATCTTAAAACATTCCAACTTTAAAACTTAAAATTTATACATTTACTATAATTAGCGTACAACCAAATAAACCAATGACTCCTTTTGAGCCTGAAAATTCTGATGATCTACTTAACCGTCTAAAATTGGGCGACAAGCAGGCTTACGAAAGAGTTTATTTCACTTACAGTAAAGAATTATTACTGGCAGCCTATAAAAAAACAGGTGATAAGGTAATTGCCGAAGAGCTGGTTCAAAACATTTTTATTTCGCTTTGGGAAAAACGAGAGGAAGCCAAAATCAATAACCTGCAGGCGTATTTGTTCGGAGCTTTAAAACTAAGTGTGATTAACCACATCAGAAGTTTGGTTATGGAAAATAAGTATGTGCAATACCAAAGCCTTACCTATACCGAAGATCATCAGGATACCGCTAATTTGGTCGACCTTCACGACCTTTCGGCCATTATCGAACAAGGTATCAATTCGCTCCCCGAAAAAACACAGGAAGTTTTCAGGCTCAGCCGCTACCAGCATCAATCTACCAAAGATATTTCTACTGGTTTAAACATCTCAGAAAAAGCTGTAGAATACCACATTACCCGCTCAATTAAAAGAATAAAAGAATACATCAAAAACTTTTATATCTTTTTATAACTGATTAACAGATAATTACAATTTATTTCATCTTTTTTCTCTTCCAGCTTTAGGGCTTCGCCTCCTTTGTGTTACTTGTATAGTATAAAGCCAAATATTCTTTCTTATGGATCAGAAATCATTCTACGATTTATTAAGCCGTTACGAAAACGGAAATTGTACCGAAGCCGAAAAGCTTTGGATTGATAAATGGTACCATAACATCAATAACAAGAATTTTAAAGATTTGTCTTCAACTGCACTCGATGAAATGCAGGCGAACACCTGGCTCAACATCAACAACATTGAGCAGCAACCAAAAACAACCTTAAAAATTAAAAAGCTATGGCCAAAGCTGGCTATTGCCGCATCAATAGCCATTGCCTTTTTAATTGGAGGTTTATATTTTGCCCGTTACAATCCTGCTGAGCAAGCATTCATTAGCGAAAACAGCGAATTGAACTTAGTCAGCAAAACCAATGATACTGATCGTCCCATCATTATATCGCTTAGCGATTCAAGTACAGTAACACTTAAACCGCAGGCCAATATTCTTTATCCAAAGGTTTTTGCTGCCGGTAAAAGAACGGTTTATTTAAAAGGAACCGCTTTCTTTTCGGTAAGCAAAAACCCTAACAGACCTTTTTATGTGTACAATCAAAAACTGGTTGTGCGTGTGCTGGGTACCAGCTTTTGGGTAAAATCATCGACGGATAAAATGCCTGCCCAGGTTGCGGTAAGAACCGGAAAAGTTCAGGTTCAGGAAAACGCAAAAAGTTCTCTTTTTGGTTTCACCGCACAAAAACTGGCTAAGCCGATTTTACTTACACCCAACCAGAAAGGAATTTTTGCCGATCATAATTTAAAGAAAACCTTAGTAAGTAAACCTATTCCTTTGGCCGAGGCCTACAATGTGCCTACAAGTTTGAGTTATAACTTTAAAGAAGAAAGTGTTAAAGATATTTTCAAAACCTTATCTGAGGCTTACGGAATTGACATAAAATCTGATAACGAGCAGATTTCCAATTACACTTTTACAGGAGATTTAAGTAAAAAAGGGCTTTATGAGCAGCTCGACCTTATTTGCGGAACCATATCAAGCAAATATTATATCCAGGGAACCAGTATAGTGGTTTCGAATAAAAACTAACCAAAATATAAAAACGATGAACAAGAACCACAACACCAACAGCCCGTAACCGCGGCCCGATTTTCCATAATATTTTTCTAAAAAACAAAGCCGACAATGTGGGGCATTGCCGGCGAGCTAAATACAAAGAAATGTATTCATGGTATTCCTATGTCCAATAAATCCAATCATTTAATGAACAATAACCAAATTTATGAAAAAAAATCAACTTATTTCGCTGGCGATATATGCAATGAGAGTTTCGATTTACCAAATACTTGCAATAGTAATTTTTACCTGTGCTGCATTCGCTAAAAATGTAGGCGCCCAGGAATTCCTGAATAAACCTATTTCGATCAAAGCCGATCAAACAGATATTAAAACCATTATCGAAAAAACCGAGTTGCTTGCAAATGTAAAGTTTGTGTACAGCCCTCAATTAATCAACTCTGACAGGAAAATTTCTGTCAACGTAGTTAACCAAAAACTTAAGTACTTTCTTGAGAATTCGCTAAAACGTTATGACGTGGGATATAGGATAGTTAAAGATCAGATTCTGCTCTATTCTATTCCCGCCAATAACAACCTGGCATTATTAAAGGCTTTTGAAGGTATAGTTACCGGTAAAGTTACCGACAGCAAAGGTAACGCCATCCCTGGAGTATCGGTTACCGTAAAAGGGAAAAGCATTGGTACCACAACTGATGAGAATGGTGCTTTTGCATTAAAAGGCCTCACCGTTGATAGCCGCGTACTGGTGGTACGATATGTAGGTTATATATCTAAAGAAGTAAACCTATCTGCAGGCAATGCCGATGAAAACCTGAACATCAGTTTATCAGAAGATAACCTGCAGTTGGAAAGTGTGATGGTAACTGGCGGTAACCCGAAGAAAAAACTGGAAAGTAGCGTGGCCCTTACTTCAGTAAGCAATAAGGATATTACCAACAGGGCACCTTTAAACAGTACTGATTTGTTAAAAGCAATACCGGGTTTAACAGTAGAAAGTACAGGTGGCGATGGTCCGGGCAACGTTTGGGTAAGGGGGTTTCCACAGCAAGGCGGTTATATTTTCCTGGGCATTCAGGAAGATGGACTACCCCTTTTGCCAACAGGCTTCAACACCAACCCATCTGTAGATCAATATTATAAAACAGATTTAACCATTCAGAATATCGAAGCGGTAAGAGGTGGTAATGCTTCTATTATTCAGGCCAATACCCCAGGCGCAGTGGTTAACAACCTCAGCTACGTTGGTGCCGATAAACAATATGGCCAGTTTAAATTCACCACAGGGTTTTCGCAGGGTTTATATCGCTTTGATGGAAATACAGGGGGAAAAATAAACGACCAGATTAAATACAGCATCGGTGGTTTTTACCGTACCGATAATGGCGTAGTAGATCAGGGTTTTAATCCGGCCAACCAGGGTGGGCAAATTAAAGGCAACATGACTTTTAATTTTAAAAACCATAAAGGCTTTATCCGTGTGTATGGTAAATACCTGAACGATAAAGTTCAGTTTTTGTTAACCAGTTACTACCCTTACGATGGTACTGGCAAACCAACTACTTACCGCGATTACGATATGGCTTCACAATCTATCGTTCCACTTCAAACCGAATGGAGTTACAATGATCCGGCAACCGGCAATCACAATTTTAGTTTGACAGATGGTATCCATACCAAATTAGGATCAGTTGGTTTTCAGTTCAATTACCTGACAGATGGGGGCTGGCAGATTGTTAACAATTTCCGTTACCAAAATACCCATACCAATTCTACTTATACCGTTCCGGCCGGAATTGCAGCAAGAACTGCAACAACCCCCTATTATTATCCGGGTGGTACCGTGGCACCATTTGTTACCGGCGATTATGTAATTACTTCATCGGCCAATGGTCAAATCAATAGTGATGTGCAGATTGTAAATTACTTGGATCTAAAGAAAACTATTAAAAACCATAGTTTAGGTATAGGTGCAGGTATTCATCAGTATAACCGCGATGATTTGCGCTATGCTTTCCGCTCGTTCTCAGAATTTAAAGAGCATCCGAGCATCTTATTACAATCGCCAACTGCTGGTGAACGAACAATCCAAACCAAAAACACTTTTATTGGCGATACCAGAACATTATCTGCCTATGTTAGTGATGAGATTAAAATTTCGGAGCAGTGGCGTTTAGATATCGGTGCAAGGATCGATAACCAGAACGTAAAAGGCGACAGACCATATTATGCTTTAAATGCAAACGGTACGGTAAACACAACTGCAGCCGCCACCGCAACAATATTAGGCTATACCGCTTACGATGAAACCTTAACCAACTGGTCGGCCTCTTTGGGTGCAAACTATAAAATAAACAATACCGCAAGTATTTTTGCAAGAGCTACAAAAGCTTATAATGCGCCTAACATTGGCGATTATAATGCAGCAGCCTATAATGCGGCGAATATCAAAAAACGCCCTGTTTATTTAGGCGAAGTTGGTTTTAAATATGCCAAAAACAACCTGGCTATTTTTGCTTCAGGAAGTTACTCGGCCATTAAAAATGTATCTTTAACCATCAATGTGCCAACAACAGCAGCAGGTACCCAGGCTTTAGTGGCTTTTGGCTCTACCCGTACCTGGAGTGCCGAATATGAAGTATCATACAAAATTGCCAAACCATTAAGCTTACGCTTAACCGGAACACTACAGGATTCTAAATACACTGATTACGAAGCATCAACCAAAGGAAATGCAGCGGTACTGGCCGAATTCGGAGATCGTGTTTACAGTTTTACCGGTAAAAGAACCGAACGTGTTCCGGTTTTAAATACTGAGCTTGGCGCCAATTACGATTATAAAAACTTTAACTTATATGTAGCTGCAAATTATGTAGGCAGTCGTTTCACCTCGCCAAGCGATAGCTACAGGCTACCTGCCTATGTGGTAATGAAAGCAGGCGCAGGTTATAATTTCACTAAAAAGATTTCAGTAAGATTTTGGGCAGACAACTTGTTAAATGCAAAAGTGCTGACAGAGGGCGATGTTCGCGGAGACCAATTCAGAGATTTCTCGACCGTAACCCCTGGCACATTAATGATTGGCAGAACATTACTTCAACGTACTTTCTGGGGATCATTGGCTTATTCATTCTAACAAATAAAACCGGAGTTTACGCTCCGGTTTTTTTAATTCTAATACATCATGACAACAAGAAGATCATTTTTACAAAAGGTAAGTTTAGCTGGTGCAGCAGCCTTTTTAAGTCCATCAATTATTACATCGGCTTTAGCCCAACCCACAAAACTTTCGAAAATCGGCATCGGCCTGTTTACCTTACGTGAACAGTTAACTGCCGACGTTAAAGCAACAATAGCACAAGTAGCTCGCATCGGTTATAATCAGGTAGAAACTTATTATGGCTATCCCGGCAAATATGAAGTAAAAGGCTTTTGGGGTTTAGAAGCCAGAGATTTTAATGAACTACTAAAAGCCAATGGACTCACATCGCCAAGCGGGCATTACAATGTAACCGAATTTCTTTCTACCAGCGACGACAAAGTATTAAAATCGCACATCGAAATCGCAGCGACAGTTGGCCAGAAATATTTTGTTATCCCTGCCTTACCAACAGATATCAGGGCAAATGGTACATTAGATGATTACAAGCGTATGGCAGCAAAGTTTAACCAGGCTGCAGAGCTTTGCCAAAAATCGGGTTTAAAATTAGCCTACCACAACCACAACTTCGAGTTTAAAGATCAGGGAAATGGTCTTACAGGCTATGATATTTTATTAAATGAAACTGAAGCCAAACTTGTAGGTTTCGAGCTCGATATCTTCTGGGCAGTTAACGCAGGCTTGAACCCTGTTGATATGTTTAAGAAAAATCCAGGCCGTTATAAAATGTTTCATGTTAAGGATATGGACAAAGAAGATAAGGCCGTATTTACCGAAGTAGGCTCGGGCAGAATAGATTTTAAACCCATTTTTACAGCTTCAAAACTGGCCGGTGTAGATTATATTTTCACAGAACAAGACCTGATTAAAAAGCCGCCTTTTGAAAGTATTACAGAAAGCTACAATTACATTAAAAAGAACCTGCTTTAAACCCAAAATTTCTGCCGAAATAAAGGCTGTTAACGATTTACTGGTAAATAAGACATTCAATCACACTAAATGTACTTTTTACACCAAGTAAATTAAGCACAAAAACAGGCTTTAATTAGCATTAAACAAACAAAATCCATCTTATTTAGAATAATTATTCGGAGTAACAATAGCGTTGCGTATCAATAATTTAACGGTGTAACCTTAACGTTTCCATTATATTTTTTCTAATATTACTCATTCAACACATAACATAACCAATATATAAAACCATAAATACGATGCATAGAAGAGAAGCACTCAAAAACGTTGCATTTTTGCTGGGAGGAGCAATCTCAGCAAGTACAATGGGCGTTTTATTTGAAAGTTTTACGCTCCCGGAAAACGAAAAAAACTTCGTACAGTATTCTATTGAGGATGAGAAGATTTTTGCTGAATTTGCTGATATCATTGTTCCAACTACCCAGTCATCTGCCGGTGCCAAAGCTGCCGGATTAGGTAAATTTATACCAATGATGATGAAAGACTGTTATCCTGCTGCCATGCAAACTTCATTCGCAAATGGATTTAAAGCCCTTCAGGCTAAATCGATGAAAGATTTCGGAAAAAGTTACATCACCTTAACCCTTGCCGACCGCAAAAAGTTAATGACCGATTTAAGAACCATCGCCATTGCACAGAAAGAAACTAAATCAGAGGAGAACAAAGATTTAGCTTATTTCTTCATTACCGCACGCGATTTAACTTTGCTAGGTTATTACTCATCCGAAATTGGTTGCACCAAAGCAAGGGCTTACGTTCTTGTTCCAGGCCGTTATGATGGCAATACTACCTTAAAGCCTGGCCAAAAATCGTGGGCTACCTAACATCAACTACAACGACAAAACATCATGAATTTAAATACAAATTTAAAAGCAGAAAATACTTACGATGCTATTGTTATAGGATCGGGGATTAGTGGCGGCTGGGCTGCAAAAGAACTTACCGAAAAAGGCTTACGCGTTTTAATGCTCGAAAGAGGGATGAACATTGAGCACATCACGGGTTACGAAACCGCAATGAAAAATCCATGGGATTTTAAACATGCTGGTAAATTAACTGAAGAGCAAAAACGTACCCACCCGGTACAAAAAAGAGATTACCCTTATCAGGAAGCGAACGAAAAATGGTGGGTAAACGATTTGGAATGCCCTTATACAGAAGATAAACGTTTCGATTGGTACCGTGGTTTCCATGTGGGCGGTAAATCGCTAATGTGGGGCCGTCAGAGTTACCGTTTAAGCGATCATAACTTCGAAGATAACGCAAGGGATGGTCACGGAAGTGACTGGCCGGTTCGTTATGCCGAGCTTTCGCCATGGTACGATTATGCCGAGCGTTTTGCAGGCATCAGTGGTTCTAACGAAAACTGGCCTACCTGTCCAGATGGGCAGTTTTTACCACCAATGGATTTAAACATTGTAGAAAAATCGGTAAAAGCACGTATAGAAGAGCACTATAAAAGAGAGCGGATTATGATGATTGGCCGTGTGGCTAACCTTACCGTTCCGCATAAAGGCCGTGGCAATTGCCAGTACAGAAATTTATGCAGCCGCGGTTGTCCGTTTGGTGCATATTTCAGTACGCAATCTTCTACCCTGCCTGCTGCTATGGCTACTAAACGTTTAACGTTAAGACCATACTCTATTGTAAACCACATTATTTACGACAAAGACACCAAAAAAGCTAAAGGTGTAATGGTTATTGATGCACAAACCAACAAAACAATGGAGTTTTATGCCAAAATTGTTTTTGTTAATGGTTCTACTTTAGGTTCTACTTTTATCTTGTTAAACTCTACTTCTGAGGCGCATCCAAATGGTTTGGGTAATGGCAGCGGTCAGTTAGGGCACAACTTAATGGATCACCACTTCCGTTGTGGTGCATCCGGCGAAGCTGAAGGTTTCGACGATAAATACACCTATGGCCGTCGTGCAAACGGTATTTATATCCCAAGGTATCAAAACATCGGAAACGATAAACGCGATTATTTACGTGGTTTCGGTTATCAGGGTGGTGCAAGTAGAAGTAACTGGCAAAATGATGTAGCCGAGTTATCGTTCGGTGCAGACCTGAAAGAAAAAATGACCAAACCAGGCAAATGGAGCATGGGCTTGGGCGGTTTCGGAGAGATGTTGCCATATTACGAAAACAAGGTTTACATTGATAAAACCAAAAAAGATAAATGGGGACAGCCGGTATTGGCCATTGATTGCGAATACAAGGAAAACGAGAAAAAAATGCGTACGGACATGATGAACGATGCTGCTGAAATGTTAGAAAAAGCAGGCATGAAAAACATCAAAACCTACGATAATGGTTGCTATCCTGGTATGGCCATTCACGAAATGGGTACAGCCAGAATGGGTAACGATCCAAAAACATCGGTGCTTAACAAATGGAACCAGATGCATGAGGTGAATAACGTTTTCGTAACCGATGGATCATGTATGCCATCTATCGCATGTCAAAACCCATCATTAACATTTATGGCGCTAACCGCGCGTGCTGCAGATTACGCAGTAAAAGAATTAAAGAAAAAGAATATCTAGAAAGGTTTAAGGTGAAAGGTTTAAGGTATAAGGTTAATATCCCTATACCCTAAGCCATTTACCCTATGCCCTATACCTCAACATGAAAAGAAAATTAAGAATGGGCATGATAGGCGGTGGAAAAGACGCCTTTATTGGTGCCGTACACCGTTTGGCCGCTAATATGGATGGCCTGATTGAATTATCTGCAGGAGCGCTTAGCATAAACCCCGAAATCGGTTACGAATCAGGAAAAATCCTTTTTCTTCCTGATAACCGCATTTACACCAGTTATGAAGAGATGCTGACAAAAGAAAGCGAATTGCCAGCTGATGAAAGAATTGACTTTGTAACTATTGTTACCCCAAATTTTGCCCACTTTGCACCAGCAATGATGGCACTGGATAAAGGTTTCAATGTGGTAATAGAAAAACCAATGACTTTAACTCTAGATGAAGCTAAACAACTGCAGGCTAAAGTAGAGGAAACAGGCCTAACCCTTTGTTTAACCCACACCTACTCGGGCTACCCAATGGTTAAGCAAGCCAGGCAAATGGTAAGCGAAGGCGAACTGGGTGCTATCCGCAAAATTGTAGTAGAATATCCTCAAGGCTGGTTAAGTACACTTTCTGAGCGCGAAGGCAATGCACAGGCAGCTTGGCGTACTGACCCATCTAAAACCGGGAAAAGCGGTTGCATGGGCGATATTGGTACACATGCAGCGCATCTTGCTGAATACATTTCAGGATTAAAAATCTCTAAAATTTGTGCCGATTTAAACATTGTTGTCCCAGGAAGAGCTATTGATGATGACGGTAACGTATTGTTAAAATTCGATAATGGAGCTAACGGCGTATTAGTAGCTTCGCAAATTGCCGCTGGCGAAGAAAATGCATTAAAAATTAGGGTTTATGGCGAAAAAGGTGGTTTAGAGTGGCACCAGATGGAACCAAATACCTTAATTGTAAGATGGTTAAACGCACCTGCCCAGATTTACAGAACGGGTAATGGCTATATGGGTAGTTTTGCAAAACACAATACCCGCACACCAGGTGGTCACCCTGAAGGTTATTTAGAAGCATTTGCCAACATTTATAAAAACTTTGCACTTACTGTAGATGCAAAATTAAATAACGAGCAACCTACGGCTGAAATGCTTGATTTCCCAGGTACCGCAGATGGTATCAGAGGAATGGCATTTATCGAAAATGTTGTGGCATCAGCCCAATCAGATCAAAAATGGTTAGACTATAAACTATAACAATTCGGCATGACAACGATAAAAGGACCCGCTGTATTTTTAGCGCAGTTTATAAGCGATGAAGCACCGTTTAATACCCTTGATAACATTTGCAAATGGGCTGCTGACTTGGGATTTAAAGGTATCCAGATGCCAACACTGGATGCCCGTTTTATTGATCTTAAACAAGCAGCTGAAAGCAAAACCTATGCTGATGAATTAAAAGGCAAAATTGCAACCTACGGCTTAGAGATAACCGAACTATCTACACACTTACAAGGCCAGTTGGTTGCAGTGCACCCTGCTTACGATGACTTGTTTGATGCCTTTGCACCAAAAGAAGTACACAAAAACCCAAAAGCGAGAACTGAATGGGCCGTACAACAGATGAAATATGCGGCAAAAGCATCACAAAACCTGGGCTTAAATGCCCATGCTACCTTTAGTGGTTCGCTATTGTGGCAATATTTTCACCCCTGGCCACAACGCCCTGCAGGTTTGGTAGAAGAAGGCTTTGCCGAACTGGCCAAACGCTGGACACCAATTTTGAACGAATTTGACCAGTGTGGTGTAGATGTATGCTACGAAATTCATCCTGGCGAAGATTTATTTGACGGAGAAACTTACGAAATGTTCCTTGCAGCAGTAAATAATCACCCTAGGGCATGCTTATTGTATGATCCATCACACTTTGTTTTACAGCAGTTAGATTACATTCAGTACATTGATTTTTACCACGAAAGAATTAAAGCCTTTCATGTTAAGGATGCAGAATTTAACCCAACAGGTAAACAAGGTACTTTTGGCGGTTACCAAAGCTGGGCAAATCGTGCTGGCCGTTACCGCTCTCCTGGTGATGGACAGGTAGATTTTAAAACCATTTTCAGTAAACTGGCACAATACGATTTTAAAGGTTGGGCCGTTATGGAGTGGGAATGCTGCATTAAAAACCAGCAGGATGGTGCACGCGAAGGTGCCGATTTTATTAAAAAGAACATTATCAGCGTAACCGATAAAGCATTTGATGATTTTGCTGCATCAGGGAGTGATAGTGCTTTCAATAAAAAAATATTAGGACTATAACTGTAACAACATGCAATGAAACCTGCATAGGCAAAACAAATTAATATTACCGCTTATGCCAGCTCGAATAAGAATAAAAACAAAACACACAATGAAAAAAACATTTTTAATTTTAGGCGCTGTAGTCATTTTTATGGCGTCTTTCACGAAAGCAGATTTAGCGAAAGAGAAAAGTGCAATCGCAACAGCAACCATGGCCAACAGTGCCTTTCAATCACATCCAGGTGAAAAACTAATTAATAAATCTGACTGTTTGGGTTGCCACAACAAAACCAATAAAATTATCGGTCCAGCTTATATTGAGGTTGCAAAAAAATACCCGGCTACCGAGAAAAACATTAACATGTTAGCCGATAAAATTATTAAAGGTGGTACCGGAGTTTGGGGCAACATGCCAATGACTGCACATGCTACTCTTAAAAAAGAAGATGCAAAATTAATGGTAAAATATATTTTGTCCCTGAAAAAATAATTTAACCTCATCAGCAAATCGATTTACCTCATATGAAAACAGAGCAAGAAAATAAAACCACGAGTAACCGTCGTGATTTTATTAAAACAACAGCAATCGCTGCCGCTGCATTTATGATCGTTCCGCGCCACGTTTTGGGCGGTCCGGGTTATTTGGCACCAAGCGACCGCTTATTGGTTGCCGGTATCGGTGTTGGCGGAAAAGGCCAAAGCGATTTAGATATGTTTTACAAAAGCGGAAAAGCAGATATTGCCTTTCTATGTGATGTAGACGATCGCCGGGCCGCCAACAGTGTAAAAGCTTTTCCTAAAGCCAAATACTATAAAGACTGGCGCGAAATGCTGGATAAGGAGCATAAAAACTTCGATGCTGTCTCTGTTTCCACTCCCGATCATAACCATGCTATCCAGGCTTTGGCAGCCATGCAACTGGGTAAACATGTGTATGTTCAAAAACCATTAACACACGATATTTACGAGGCCCGCATTTTAACTGCAGCTGCGAAAAAATATCAGGTGGTTACACAAATGGGTAATCAAGGTGCATCAAACGATGGGCCGCGCCAAATGAAAGAATGGTACGAAGCTGGTTTAATTGGCGATGTACATACCGTTTACGCATGGACAAACCGTCCGGTGTGGCCTCAGGGTATTCCGTGGCCAAGCCAAAAGGCCGAAATTCCGAAAGAATTAGATTGGAATTTATGGCTGGGAACTGCCCCTGAAAAAGATTTTGTTGATAAACTGGTTCCTTTTAACTGGCGTGGCTGGTGGGATTACGGAACAGGTGCATTGGGCGATATGGGTTGTCACTTAATCGAAGCTCCTTTTAGTGTATTAAATTTAAAATATGCCAAAGAAGTTGAGGCTAGTGTAGGCTCTGTATATGTGGATGAATTTAAACGCGGTTATTTCCCTGAGAGTTGTCCTCCATCAAGCCATGTTACCTTAAAATTCCCAAAAACAAATAAAACCAAAGGCGATGTAACCTTACATTGGATGGATGGTGGTATTCAGCCAGAGCGTCCTGAAGAATTAGAAGCAAACGAAACTTTTGGCGACGGTGGTAACGGTACTTTATTTATCGGTACCAAAGGTAAAATGATGTCTGAAACTTACAGTGCCAACCCTAAGTTATTGCCTTTAAGCAGAAATAACGACATTAAGGTTAAGCCTAAATATGCGCGTGTGCCCGATGGCGCCAATGGCCACTATAAACAATGGGTAGAAGCAGCAATTGCAGGTTATGGTAAGCAAGAAGTAAGCTCTCCTTTCGAAATTGCCGGTCCGTTAACCGAAGCTTTATTAATGGCCAATCTGGCAATCAGAAGCTTCGATATTCAGAAAACCGTAAATGGTAAGGTTACTTACCCGGGCAGATACACCAAAATGCTTTGGGATAACGACAACATGAAGGTAACCAACTTTGATGAAGCCAACCAGTTCGTAAAACGCGAATATCGCAAGGGCTGGAATAATTTAACACTTTAATAATCACAAACCTCATAGGCTTTCTAAACCTATGAGGTTTAATAAAAAAAATATGAAAAAAATAATCTTTTCTGCTTGTATCTTATTGGCAGTTACACAAATATCAAAAGCTCAAAAAGGCTTTAAACCGTTGTTTGATGGTAAAACTACAACCGGCTGGCACACCTATAACAAAACTACTGTAGGCAGCGCCTGGCAGGTACAAGACGGTGCACTGCATTTAGATTTAGCAACCAAAGGAAAAGATGGTGGCGGCGATTTAGTTACCGATAAAGAATATGGCGATTACCATTTAAAATATGAGTGGAAAGTTGCACCAAAAGCAAACAGCGGACTTATCTTTTATGTACACGAGGAGCCTAAATACCATGCAACCTATTCAACAGGTTTAGAAATGCAGGTAATTGATAACGACGGCCACCCTGATGGTAAAATTACCAAACACCGTGCAGGTGATTTGTACGATCTGGTAAAAAGTTCTTCAGAGCCAGTAAAAGCTGTTGGCGAATGGAATAAAGCTGAAATTATTAGTAAAAAAGGTAAATTAACCTTAATATTAAACGGTGTTGAAGTGGTAAAAACTACCCTTTGGGATGATAGCTGGAAAAACCTTGTAGCAGGCAGTAAATTTGCTACATGGGAAAACTGGGGTACTTTCAAAACCGGTAAAATTGCATTGCAAGATCATGGCGATGAAGTTTGGTACAAAAACATCTCTATAAAAGAACTTTAAATAAGGAAAATGTAAGAGGGAAAATGTATGATGTGAATTATACATTTTCCCTCTTAACAAATCCAGTTCAAATATTATAAACAGTAAGATGTGTTTTAGGAAACCTTTCCATTATCCATCTTACCTTAACCATTTTACACAATTACTGACCAAATGAATAACACTACTCGCTTTAAACTCTCTGCCATGATGTTCCTGGAATTTTTTATCTGGGGCGCCTGGTTTGTTACCCTGGGTACTTTCTTAGGAAATAATTTAAAAGCTTCAGGTGCCGAAACCGGAGCTGTATTTTCTACTCAATCATGGGGCGCTATTATTGCCCCTTTCATTGTTGGTTTAATTGCCGACAGATATTTTAACGCCGAGCGCATTTTAGGTGTTTTACACATTGTTGGCGCCATATTAATGTATCAGATGTACAACGCAACCGATGTAAGCGTGTTCTATCCTTACGTTTTGGGTTACATGATCCTTTTCATGCCTACTCTTGCCCTAGTAAACTCTGTTTCTTTTAATCAAATGAACGATCCTGAGAAAGAATTTTCTTCTATCCGTATCTGGGGTACCATTGGTTGGATTGCAGCGGGCTTATTAATCAGTTACTTTTTCCACTGGGATTCAAAAGAAGGTACCGAAGCAGGTTTGTTGAAAAACACTTTCCTTATGGCAGGTATTGTTTCTTTAGTATTAGGATTATTCAGTTTCACTTTACCTAAAACGCCACCTAAGGTTTCATCTGATGAAAAAATTACCATTTCTGATGTATTGGGTCTTGATGCCTTAAAACTATTAAAAGACAGAAACTTCCTGATTTTCTTTATCTCCTCTATATTAATCTGTATTCCACTGGCATTTTATTACCAGAATGCAAACCCGTTCCTTTCTAATATCGGAGTTGATAATCCAACTGGTAAAATGACTATTGGTCAGGCTTCAGAAGTACTCTTCCTATTATTTATACCTGTATTTTTTAAACGTTTCGGTTTTAAAATGACCATCTTGGTAGGCATGCTGGCCTGGGCAGTACGTTATGCCCTGTTTGCATATGGAAACGCCGGCGAACTAAGCTTCATGTTAATTTTAGGTATTGCCTTACACGGGGTATGCTACGATTTCTTCTTTGTTTCTGGCCAGATTTATACCAACTCTAAAGCGGGTGAAAGATTTAAAAGCTCTGCTCAGGGCTTAATTACTTTGGCGACTTACGGTGTGGGTATGTTGATTGGTTTTGCAGTTGCCGGAAAAATATCTGATGCCTATAAAGCAGTAGATGGTACTATGGACTGGAAAATGATCTGGATTATCCCTGCTGGTATCGCCTTGGTTGTATTTTTGCTTTTCGCATTAATATTTAACGATAAAACCAAATCAGAAGTAGAAGCTAAAACTGTTTAATATGGCCTCAAACATAAATAGGAGAAATGCATTAAAGAATATCGTTGCAGGTACTGCTGCAATAGGTGTTTCTTCAGGACTATCAGCCCTTGCAATGGATAAATCAGAATCAAAAGAGCCGTTTAGGCTAAAAGGAAATATTAACCATGCGGTATGTCGCTGGTGTTTTAGTAGCTTCGATGTAGAAGCACTTTGCATCGAAGCAAAAAAAATTGGCATTAAAGGGATTGACTTAGTTGGTCCGAAAGACTGGCCTACCTTAAAAAAGCACGGTTTAGAATCGACAATGTGCAACGGTGCCGAAATTAACCTTGTTGACGGTTTCAACGATGAAAAATTTCACGAAAAGCTCATCAAAAACTATACTGAAATGATTCCTCTTGTAGCGGCAGCCGGTTACAAAAACCTGATTTGCTTTAGTGGTAACCGCCGTGGCAAAGACGATGAAACCGGATGGAACAATTGTGTAAAAGGCCTTAAACAGTTAATCCCTTTGGCAGAAAAACACAATGTTGTACTGGTAATGGAGCTTTTAAACAGCAAATTAAACCATAAAGATTACCAATGTGATAGAACCTCGTGGGGTGCTGAACTTTGCAAACGTCTAGGTTCAGAAAACTTCAAATTGCTTTACGATATTTATCACATGCAGATTGATGAAGGCGATGTAATCAGAAACATCAGGGATTATCACCAGTACATTGCGCATTATCATACCGCAGGTGTTCCGGGCCGTAATGAAATAGATGATACCCAGGAATTGTATTACCCTGCCATTATGAAAGCCATTGCCGAAACCGGCTTTAAAGGTTTCGTTGCACAAGAATTTATACCTAAACAAGCAGATAAAATGGCTTCATTGAAAAAGGCTGTTGCTATCTGCGATATTTAATCTTACGTTATGATATCAAGAAGAAATTTTATAATAAACAGCAGCATGGCTGCAGCCGCAGCACTTTTGGTTCCATCATTCGTTTTTGCTGCTGCCGATAAAAGAGCGGTTGGCTTGCAGCTGTACTCTTTAAGAGATGAATTACCAAAAGATGTAAAAGGAACAATCGCAAAAATTGCAAAAGCTGGCTTCAAAGAAGTAGAAACCTATGGTTTTTCTATCAAAGATCAGTTTTGGGGTTTAACACCTGCACAATTTAAAAAACTGCTTGATGATAATGGATTAAAAGCTCCTAGTGGTCATTATGGTTTAGGCAGTTATTTAAACGATGGCAACACCACCGAGTTAAAAGCAGCCATTGCAGCAGCTAAAGTACTTAAAAGCGAGTATGTAACCATTCCCTGGTTAGATTCGGGTATCAGAAAAAATGCCGAAGATTACAAGAAAATTGCGGCAAGAATAAACGAAGCAGGTAAAATGTGTAAAGCAGCCGGTATCCGTTTGGCTTACCATAACCACAATTTCGAATTTGAGAAAATTGGTGATACTACTGGTTACGAAATTTTATTAAAAGGTACCGATAAAAAATTAGTCGATTTCGAACTTGATTTGTATTGGGTGGTACGCTCAGGAAACGATCCTATAAAATTGTTTAAAGAAAACCCAGGTCGTTTTACCATGTGGCATGTTAAAGATATGGATAAAGCCAACCCGGCCCTAAATGCTGAGGTAGGTACTGGTGCCATTAATTTTAAACCGATTTTTGCCCAGGCAAAACTTTCGGGCATGAAACATTTCTTTGTAGAGCACGAAACCAATTACAAACCAAACCCAATGGCCTCTGTTGCAGCTAGCTGCGCTTATATTAAAAAGGAAATTATTTAATCTTTTAAGAGATGAATTCAAGAAGAACATTCTTAAAACAAGCAGGATTAGCTGCCGGAGCAGCATTACTGATCCCCTCTTTCGCATTCGATAAACCGAAGAAAAATATTGGTTTACAACTTTATACCTTGCGCGATGAATTACCAAAAGATGTAAAAGGTGTTATCGAAAAGGTAGCACAAGCCGGATACAAAGAAGTAGAAACCTATGGTTTCTCTAACGGTAAATTCTGGGGTTTAACACCAAAAGAATTTAAAGCCCTGTTAGATGCAAACGGCTTAAAAGCACCAAGCGGCCACTACGGTATGGACGATTTTGTAAGAACCGGAAAAACCGACAAATTAAAAGCCGATATCGAATCATCGGCAGCTATTGGTGGTAAATATTTTACCATCGCAGGGGCACATGTTGATACCAGCAAAGGCGCAGACGGTTTCAAAAAAACTGCCGAAAACTTTAACAAGGTTGCCGAAATTGCCAAAGCATCTGGCTTAAAATTTGCCTACCACAACCACAATTTCGAATTTAAAAAAATAGGCGACATTACCGGTTATGATGTTTATTTAAGCGAAACCGACAAAAACCTGGTTAATTTCGAAATGGATTTGTACTGGGTAGTACGCTCGGGTAACGATCCCCTGGCTTTGTTTAAAAAATATCCTGGCCGTTTCCCAATGTGGCACGTAAAAGATATGGATAAAACCAAACGAGAGTGGAATACCGAAGTTGGAAATGGTTCAATTGATTTTAAAACCATCTTTGCCCAAGCCAAACTTTCGGGTATGCAGCATTTCTTTGTTGAGCACGAAACCAATTACAAACCCGATCCAATCGGTTCTATCAAAACAAGTTGCGATTATATAAAAGCAAATTTGGTATAGTTTACTAAAACCCCGCAGATCTAAAACCTGCGGGGTTTTCTTTTCTCTGTGGAGTCCTAAGAAACGGTCTTCTGCATTTAATTATATTTTCTTCAAAAAATCACATTACTTATTGAAAAAATAATATTTCTGCCATTAAAAGCAAATTAAATTGGTAACAATAGGGATATAAGCTTAATTTTTAG
Source organism: Pedobacter sp. KBW01 (assembly GCF_003852395.1). Taxonomy (NCBI): domain Bacteria; kingdom Pseudomonadati; phylum Bacteroidota; class Sphingobacteriia; order Sphingobacteriales; family Sphingobacteriaceae; genus Pedobacter; species Pedobacter sp. KBW01. The sequence continues at coordinate 29,189 of NZ_QAJQ01000008.1, read as the reverse complement.
CATATTTGGGCTTACATCAAATGTTTAATAAAATATAATTAAAATTTAAAATGAAAGTAGCAGTAGTAGGTGCCACCGGTTTGGTAGGCACTGTCATGTTAAAAGTATTGGAGGAAAGAAATTTCCCTTTAACAGAGTTAATTCCCGTAGCATCTGAGAAGAGTGTTGGTAAGGAAATTACTTTTAAGGGTAAGAAGTTCCCAATTGTTAGCATGGATACCGCTATTGGCATGAAACCAGATATCGCTTTATTTTCTGCTGGCGGAAGCACCTCTTTAGAGCATGCACCACGCTTTAAAGAAGCCGGAACTACAGTAATCGATAACTCTTCTGCATGGAGAATGGACCCAACCATTAAATTGGTAGTGCCAGAGGTTAATGCCCACGAGCTTTCTATCGATAATAAAATTATTGCCAACCCTAACTGTTCTACCATTCAAATGGTAGTGGTTTTAAAACCTTTGCACGATAAATATAAAATCAAACGTGTAGTGGTTTCAACTTACCAATCGGTTACCGGAACTGGCGTAAAAGCTGTAGAGCAGTTAATGAACGAACGTAAAGGCGTTGATGGCCCTAAAGCTTATCCATACGAAATCGATTTAAACGTACTTCCTCATATTGATGTTTTCACTGAAAACGGATATACCAAAGAAGAAATTAAAATGATTAAGGAAACGAACAAAATCATGAGCGACGACAGCATTAAAGTTACCGCTACAACCGTTCGTATCCCAGTAATGGGAGGTCACTCAGAATCGGTAAATATCGAGTTCGAAAACGATTTCGATTTAGCTGAAGTACGCAGTATTTTAGAAAAAGCGCCAGGTGTAATCGTTGTAGATGACGTGGCGAATTTAAAATACCCGATGCCAAAAGATGCACACGAAAAAGATGAGGTTTTTGTCGGCCGTATCCGCAGAGATGAATCGGCTCCTAAAGCGTTAAACCTTTGGATTGTTGCTGATAACCTGCGCAAAGGTGCTGCAACCAATGCAGTTCAAATTGCCGAATACCTGATTCAAAAAGAATTGGTTTAATCAATATTACAGGCCCCGATCAACAATCGGGGCTTTTTTATGCTCGCTCCATTCATGAAAAATATTCCCATTGCCTTAATTTACTCGCGGCTGCTAATTGGTTTTACAATTGTTTTACTCAGTATTTTTCAGGTAACCCACTACACCGTTCTAGCCATCATATTATTATCAGTTGGTTTGCTCACCGATGTTTTTGATGGAATTATTGCACGCAAACTGAATATATCTACCGAAAAATTAAGGCGCCTGGATTCCAGCATCGATCAGATATTTTTTATTTCAGTTGCCGTAGCCACCTACATTCAATGCCCCGTTTTTTTCAAATCCAACCTGGCAAAACTGATCGTTCTAGGTGCTTTTGAGCTTTCAACCTATGTATTAAGCTATATCAAATTCAAAAAAGAAATTGCTACACACTCTATTGGCGCTAAAATCTGGACATTAATCCTATTTGCTACACTGGTCGAAATAATGGTCCATTGTGAGCCTATTGTGCTATTTGAGCTTTGCCTATGGATTGGACTGGCCACAAGATTAGAAATACTGGCAATTGTGTTTACCCTTAAAAAATGGATCAACGATGTACCCACTATTTATCATGCGGTAAAACTCAGACAAGGGAAAGAAATTAAACGCAATAAGTTATTCAACGGATAATATTTGTAAAGATGTTATCATAACAACACTCACTTTTTAATTAGTTTTATCTTTGGCAACCTCCAACAGATAAAACACCTATGCGATTAAGAATATTTTCACTACTCCTTATACTTTTTACCACAAATCTTGTCATTGCACAAAACAGGATTCAAAACCTCGAAAAAGCTTTCAACAACCTGTTAAATGATGAGCAGGCTAAACATGCTCTATTATCACTTTGTGTTTTGGATGCCAATACAGGAAAAACGCTATTTGCAAGGAATGAGCAGATTGGCTTGGCCACTGCCTCAACACTAAAAACCATTACTGCAGCCACAGCTTTCAGCATTTTAGGGAAAGATTTTCAGTTTCAAACTACACTGGCTTACACTGGTACCATTACAGCCGATGGGACATTAAAAGGAAACCTGATCATTATCGGCAGTGGTGACCCAACTTTGGGTTCGTGGCGCTACCAGAATAAAGAAAACGCCGTATTAAGCCAATGGGTTTCGGCCATAAAATCGACTGGCATTAAAAAAATTGAAGGTGCCGTAATTGGTGATGATCGTATTTTTGGCACACAAACTACTCCTGAAGGCTGGGTTTGGCAAGATATAGGCAACTACTACGGCGCAGGCACTTCGGGCCTGGCCTGGCGCGAGAATCAGTTCGATATCCATCTTAAACCCGGCAGCGGCACAACCGAAGAAGTAAAAATTGTAAAAACTGTTCCAGCTACTCCTTATGTTCAAATTGTAAATGAGTTGAAAACGGGTCCCTCTGGTACAGGTGACAGAAGTTACGCTTTCCTGCCCCCGTACGGCAATGTAGCCTACCTCCGTGGCAGCTGGGGAATGGGAATTGGTAAAACTGGTATTTCCGTGGCATTACCCGATCCTGCTTTTGATTGCGCTTACCGTTTGCAAGACACGCTAAAAAGGCTCGGCATAAGCACCGATCAGCAAGCTACCACAACCCGCTTAATGGTCTTAAACAAGCAGTCCATTCCGTCAGTAAAGCAAAAAATAAGCACTGTCAGCTCTCCTACCCTGAGCGAAATTACTTACTGGTTTTTAAAGAAAAGCATTAACCTGTACGGCGAAAGTTTATTAAAAACCATTGCCTTAAAATCAGGGAAAGAAGCCAGCACCGCTAAAGGAGCCGAAGCCGAAATAGCTTTTTGGGTTAATAAAGGCATCGAAAAGTCGGCGCTTAACATTATTGATGGCAGCGGACTTTCGCCAGGCGACAGGATTACCACTGCAGCCATGGCAAATGTTTTGTTCCAGGCACAAAAAGAAAGTTGGTTTGCCGATTATTACAAAGCTTTTCCTGAATATAACGGCATGAAAATTAAAAGTGGTACAATAAACGATGTTTCGGCATTTGCTGGTTACCATACCGATGCGGCCGGAAATAAATATATTGTTGTAATCAACATCAATAATTATAGTGGAAGCGGCATTAATAAAAAGTTATTCAAGGTGTTAGATGAATTGAAATAAGTTACTGTTTACGATTTAAATAAAAGTGCAGTCGTCACATCCCGATAGATCTCTCCGTACCGCTGAGCAATTAGGTGGTTCTCGACTGCATTGCACCCCGCTCAAAATGAATATTTTTTAAATACCTAGACAATTGTCATTCAAGTAATTTTTACGAAATATCACCCAGGCTGCAATAATATTTAAAGGGATTAATACTAAGCCTAAACCAAAAATGATAAATACATAAAAAAGCATAAACAGGCAGAAAATACCTGTTAAAAATCTTTTAACCCGTATCCTATCCGCTAAAAGTAAACTTCTAAATAAAAGAATAGCCGAAAAAGCAAACAAGATTAGTTTGAGTGAAGTTAACGACCCAAACCGGGTAAACATCCAACAAATTTCGGGCAATAATAAAACGAGATAGTTTAAGCAGAAGCCCAAAAACACCTTTACCCTACTAAAAGGAAAATTCGGAAGAAAGGATAAATAGCGGCAATTAAAAATTTTCTCCTGATAAATGAGTACACCATGAGCTATAACAATGCAGGAGGTAATGAGCATCAGTAATTTGAAATTATCTTCCAGATCAGAAAAAAGGATAAAAACACTCGAAATCAAAATCCAAGAGAGTATTTTGGTTAGTACGTAAGCTAGCTTTGATCGGTTAAAAACCTGAAAAGTATATAATAAAAACACAGGTTTATTCCATTTCCGACTTATCCTGATCAACCAATTGGGTTTATTAGCTTCGAGTAAACGGTTACTTTCTTTTAAGCACACATAAGCAGCGCCCAAAACCAAGAGCAACTGAAAGACTAAGATCCCAATAGAAATAAGATAATAACCAAACACCAACCCAATAACGATGGCATACAAAGTATAACACAATATTGGTATAAAAATACTCGCCTGTACTACGCACCAGGCAATAAATTGGTGTTTTTTTGAACATGAAGTAAAACTATAATACAAAAATTCCTGCTGAGGCAGAGCAAGCTGACTAAACACATATTTTAAGCTTTTATAGGCATAAATTGAGCTTGCAATAATGTAAAAAGCCATGATTAATGGATTACTTACCAAACTAATAGTAAAGAAAAACTGCCAGAAATCAATCTGATCCAGCATAACAGTCCCTAAGGTATTTATGAACAAACAGTAACTGATCACCATTACGAAAACAAATACCAGCATACCTGCATGGGTACGGTAAAACCCATCTACAAATATTTTTCTTACAGCAAGGTTCGAAGACAGAAACATTAAAAGTTCAAGGTTAATTTTTTATTCTCAATACTAATCTGTTTAAGTCCGGGCAATTTTAAATTATCAAATGGTTGATGTGACGACAAGAGAAAACTGATCCTCTCTTTCTCATGTTTTTCTTTTATCCAACGGTATAATACTTCAAGGGATTCTGTATCTATCGTATTTAAAGGTTCGTCCAGCAAAATCAATTTTGGTTTCCCAAGAAAAGCCAGCACAAGCGAAAGCTTTTTGAGCATACCACTAGAATAGGAACCTAATGGATTATTGATATATTCAGTCATTCCTATTTCCGCAACCAGGATCTCCGCATGATCAACAGCGGCGCCTTTTGCTTTTGCAAAAAGATTGATCATCTCTGCTCCACTTAAAAATTCTGGGAACAATGGCTCTGCGGCAGCAAAATTCACCAATTTCCTATACGGAACACCATGATTTTTTAAATAGACGGGACCTACTGCAATGTCCCCCTTAAAAGATAATATTCCTGCAATTGCCTTCAACAAGGTACTTTTTCCGGTGCCATTGCTTCCTTTTATCCAAAAAATGCCTTCTGGAATCTTAATATTATCTATCTTTAAAACAAGACTATCGAAATAAGACTTTTCAAATTGATTGAAATGTAACATAAAACCATTTTATTTCTGACTTTAGTTTTCTTGAAAAGTTACAAACAGATCATAGCTTGATAAAACAGTACATGAATGCAACTAATTTTACGCCCTTACCAACCCTCTGATGTTGAAAGCCTGGTTAAGCACGCCAATAACTTTAACATTTCGAAATACTTAACCAATAAATTCCCCTTTCCTTATGAGAAAAAGGATGGAGAGGCTTTTATTCAACTGGCATTAAGTCATAATCCTTTACAAATTAAAGCCATTGTTGTTAACGGAGAAGTAATCGGATCAATAGGTGTGCACCAACTGACTGATCTTTACAGTAAAAGTGCAGAAATGGGCTATTGGATTGCAGAACCCTACTGGGGAAAAGGGATTATGCCAATTGCTGTAAAAGAAATGCTGAAATACGGCTTTACTACCTTTGATATCAACCGGATTTTCGCCCGCACTTCCCACACCAACCTGGCTTCGCAACAGGTACTGAAAAAAGCAGGTTTTATTTTTGAAGCAGAGTTGAAATCAACCATTTTTAAATACGGAGAATATTTCGATGAACGAATTTTTGGTTTTCGCAAACAACAGCTTACTGCGCCAAACTATTAAAAGATTTTGCCAAAAACCAAAGCTTAATGTGTAAATTAGCATAAACCAAAAACAACAAAACCATGAAATTATTTAAAAAATCTATAGCACTGTTTATTGTGCTATTGGGCGCAGCAAATTTAGCAGACGCACAAGGTTTAAAAATACCTCAACCCAGTAGCGGACAAACCATTACCCAGGATTTTGGATTGGGTAAAATAACTTTAACCTATTCACGTCCGGACGTAAAAGGGCGTAAAATTTTTGGCGGTATGGAACCATTAGGCGTAGTTTGGCGTACAGGAGCCAACTCGGCTACCCGGATTAAATTTACGGAAGATGTTAAAATTGAAGGCAAAGATTTACCTGCAGGCGAATATGGTCTTTTTAGTATCCCAGGTGAAAAAGAATGGACAGTTATTTTCAATAAAATAGCCGACCAGTGGGGTGCATACACATATAAAGAAAGTGATGATATTTTACGCGTAACAGTAAAAACAATTGCGTTAAAAGATAAAGTTGAAACGCTTACCATGCAATTTAGCGATGTTACAGAAACTGCTGCCAAATTAAATTTAATGTGGGAGAAAAGTGCTTTTACAGTCAATATGACAACTAGCATTGACGAAAAGGTAATGGCCAATATTGCCGAGGCCATGAAAGGCGAAAAGAAACCCTATTTTGCTGCCGCACAATACTACTACCAAAATGGTAAAGATTTAAAAACAGCTTTAGAATGGATGACAGAAGCAGAAAAATCTGATATGAAGGCGCCATGGTTTAAACTGTGGAAAGGCCGTATCCAATTAAAAATGGGCGATAAAGCTGGTGCAACGGCTAGCGCACAACAAGGCATTGAAGCTGCAAAAGCACAAAATATTGATGAATATGTGCGTTTAAACACTGAATTATTAGGTCAGGCAAAAAAATAAAAAGTCGTCGTTTCGACCGCAGTGGAGAAATCTATGAGTGCCATATCATGGTCTTAGATTTCTCCATTTTATTATATTTTGGTTGAGACGAGACATCAATTGGATATAAATAATGTCCAATATTAACTTAAAATTAACCACTCATTAATTTGAACAACTCCCCTAACATTAACGCTCAAAACGCTTTATTTATTTAAAAATTATACTAACTTTGATGTTGCGCTTAGTAATTGTACTTTGTACACTAAGCAGGTTAAGAAATCAACAAAAAATTAAAATAAAATGAGCATAATTGTTAATGTCCATGCGAGACAAATCCTCGATTCAAGAGGAAATCCAACAGTAGAAGTAGAAGTTGCAACGGAAGCAGGTGCATTTGGCCGTGCTGCAGTACCAAGTGGTGCATCAACCGGACAATATGAAGCTGTTGAATTACGCGATGGAGATAAATCTACATATTTAGGTAAAGGCGTTTTAAAAGCAGTTGAAAATGTAAATACTAAAATTGCTGATGCATTAAGAGGTATTGATGTTTTTGAACAAAACACAATTGACAAACTTATGTTAGACCTTGATGGTACCGAAAACAAAGGTAACTTAGGTGCTAATGCTATTTTAGGTGTTTCTTTAGCTGTAGCCAAAGCTGCTGCTGATGAAATTGGCCAACCTTTATACCGTTATATTGGCGGTGTAAATGCAAACACTTTACCTATCCCGATGATGAACATCATCAATGGCGGTTCTCACTCTGATGCCCCTATTGCATTCCAGGAATTTATGATTATGCCAGTTGGCGCACCTTCTTTCTCTGAAGCATTACGTTGGGGAACTGAAGTTTTCCATAGCTTGAAAAAAATTCTTCACGATAGAGGTTTATCTACAGCTGTAGGTGATGAAGGTGGTTTTGCACCAACTTTCGATGGTACTGAAGATGCAATTGAAACGGTATTAAAAGCAATTGAAACTGCAGGTTACAAACCAGGTTCGCAAATTTGTTTAGCTTTAGATTGTGCTTCATCTGAGTTCTACAAAGATGGTAAATACGATTATACTAAATTTGAAGGTGCTACAGGTGTAATTCGTACCAGCGAAGAGCAGGCACAATACTTAGCAGATTTATCAGCTAAATATCCAATCATCTCTATTGAAGATGGTATGGACGAAAACGACTGGACTGGCTGGAAAAGCTTAACTGATAAAGTTGGCGACCGTGTCCAATTGGTTGGTGACGATTTATTTGTAACTAACGTAACCCGTTTACAACGTGGTATCGACGAAGATACTGCTAACTCTATCTTGGTAAAAGTTAACCAAATTGGTTCTTTAACCGAAACTATCAATGCAGTAACTTTAGCACAAAACAGTGGTTATACTTCGGTAATGAGTCACCGTTCTGGCGAAACTGAAGATGTTACCATTGCTGATTTAGCTGTTGCATTAAACTGCGGACAGATCAAAACCGGTTCGGCTTCACGTTCGGACAGGATTGCAAAATACAATCAATTATTACGTATTGAAGAAGAATTGGGCGAAAACGCACGTTTCATCGGTTCAAAATTCAAATACGCTAAAAAATAATCCATTATCCATTGAGGCGGGTTTAAACCATCCGCAATGATGCAATAATGTTAACAAGTTGAAAAACTTATTTGTGAAACATCCGGAGATTTTAAATCTTCGGATGTTTTTATTTTAATACTATATTTGTTGTGCAAACCTTACAGGTTTTTGAAACCTGCAAGGTTTAAATAACGGCTTTTGAGAAAATTATGAAACGTTTAATAGACCTTTTCCGCAATAAATATTTCCTTGCAACGGTTGCTTTTGCTATGTGGATGCTGTTTTTCGATAAAAACGATATGATGTCGCAGTACGAGTACCGCAGCCAGGCCAATAAATTGCAGGAAGAAAAAGAGTATTTCGAGAAAGAAACCGCCCAGGTTAAAAAGGATTTAAACGAGCTAAATACCAATTTAAATACCGCCGAAAAATTTGCCCGCGAAAAATACTTCATGAAGAAAGACAATGAAGATGTTTTTGTGATTATTCAGGAAGAAAAGAAGGACTAGTTAGCAGTTTTCAATTCTCACTTCACAGTTGGCAATTTGTGGTTAACAATTTAACCATCCAGCAATTAGAACAATTCAATCAGCAGGTTGAATATGCAGTTAACCAGTTTAAACAATTTATACAGTCAACCTTTCTATCTAATACTCAAACTTAGGCAAAGAAAGCTTAAACCTTACTGCTACTATACGCAAAATAAAAATGAAAGCCACAACAGAAAGCTTTGCTACCACACTCTCTACATTTAATTGCACCAGTAAAAAGTAAAGCAAACCGCCAAATATGCAAGCCGTAGCATAAATTTCTCGTCTGAATACTAATGGTATGGTATTAAGAAGCGTATCTCTGATAATACCGCCGAAACAACCGGTAATCGTACCTAATGCAATGCAAATACCTGGATTTAAACCAAAAGCAATACCTTTTAGTAAACCAACCATTGTAAATAGCCCAAGACCTAAACTATCAAACAAAAACAATGTAATTTTCATTTTCTGCACATGGGTTTTAAAAAACATGGTAGCCAGTGCTGTAAATAAAATAATCAGACAAGTTTGCATATCGCGCATCCATGCAACAGGTGTATCGCCTATTAATAAATCGCGAACAGTACCACCACCAATTGCCGTAACAAATGCTATAATGAGCACCCCGAACGGATCCAGCTTGCGTTGCATAGCAGTAAAAGTACCTGATATTGCGAAGGCAATGGTTCCCAGCACCTCAATAATTTCGGAAGTAGAAATGTTATAGTTCTCCATTGCGTTTACGTAAAAACCATTCGGTACCAAACAAAATCAAAATCAGGCCGAACAGCCATTTCATGTTAATCAGTTCATCGTATTTGCGGTCTTCGTAGCTAATCGTTTTTATATTTTCGTTTTTAAGAATTTCATCGGCTATTTTCAGCAGATTGGCAGGCATAAAAAGCTTTCCGTTGCTTTGCTTAGCAATGGTATTCAATAGCTGGTGATTGGCAGTTGTTTGCTGATATTCGGCAATTAACGCATTGATGTAAAAACTACCGACAGCATTGAATTTCTTTCCGCCTAATGTTGTATTGGCTACATACGAATAGTTTCCTGCGGGCATGGGACCAGCATCGAGCTGATAGGCATTTTCAGTTTTAGAAAAGGTATAATTGAAAACCTTACCAGTTTCATTTTTAACCTGCAAATTCACTTCAGGCTCATTTACGGCCTGATAACTGTCGTTATAAAGTGTGGCATTAAACTGTATGTTCTCATTTTCATCATATGCAGCTTTAGATGTAAACACTTTAAACCTTCGTTTATCATCTTTAACCGAAAGGTATTGAACGGTTTTGGAGATCAGATCATTTAAAACCGACTGCGGGGCTTCATTTTCGGCCTCCGAAAGTTTCCAGCGCCATAAGCCCTCTCCCATCAAATACCCGGCTTTTAATCCGTTTTCGTTCGTAAAAAACAATAAGGGCTGCTGCGTGCTTACTTTACCAATCCGCTGGTTAAAAACAGCTGTGGCACCTGCATTAACAGTTAGCCGGCCAAATGGGCTAAGCAATGGATCGAAAGTAGAGAATTGTTTCTGATCGGCCGCTGTTAGGTTAAAACTTGTAAAACCATTGGCAAAATCGGGATAAACTTCTTGTACCGAACCATTGGCCGAGCCCAGGTTAACCTGACTTTGAAGCTGGTTAAATGCAGTTATATTACTCTGTCCACCTAAAATATACAAAATGGGTTTCTTAACCAATTTGAGCTTTTGTAAGAAGCTGGCAGATAAGTTCTGTAGATCGGGTAATTGATACAGTACAATTAAATCGAATTTAGAAGGGTCTGTAGCGCTTAAATCATCGGCAAGCACCAGTTTAGCCTCATAGTGTTTGTTAAGTGAAATAGCCTCCTTTAAAACACCAAGATCGGGATGTGGGGCAGCAGCAGCCAATAATACTTTTTGCCTTCCATCGATAACCTCCACATAAAAGCTCTGGCTGTTATTACGGATGGTCATTTCGTTAGGTAAGCTACCCAGCTGCACGGTATATTTTTGCACACCTATTTTACCTGCATGCAATTTAACCGGAATTGTTTTCACAAAGGAATTTCCGCTGATAGCGATGTTTTGCTGTTCAATTTTACTCCCATTCTGAGCTACCGTTAGGCTGGTATTTTCGCCATTGCTCTGAAAAGCCTGCACCTGAACTTCAACCGTAAAATCATCATCCAGGTACACTATATTATTGTAGTTCACATTTGAGATCAACACGTCGCGTTTCGGAACACTATCGCCCAGTGCAACCGTATAAACCGGCGCATTAATTTGGTTAATGCTATACAGTGGATTGCCACCGTGGTTAAAAATACCATCTGTAGCCAAAATAACAGCACCTATGTTCCTGTTGGTATATTCGTCTTGTACCTTACGAAAAAACGCTGCAGCATCGGTTAATTTGCCCTGATTTTTGAAATCTAAACCATCTGCAACCTGATCTGAAAAGTGATAGCTTTTTACTTCATACTTATCAGATAGTTTATCCTGCAGTGCTTTCAGGTTTTGCTCATACTGTTTTTCATCAAAACCTGCAGCTTTAACCTGCCTTACCGAAAGCGAATTATCTTGCCCGATAATGATTACGGGTTTATCGAGCGTATAATTCAAGGTTTTAATTAGTGGGGCAAACAAAAGCCAGGCAATAGCTGTAACCACCAAAATCCTTAATACCGTGAGGGTGTATTGAAGCTTTTTATCCAGGTTTTTATTGTTTCTATACAGTAACCAGGCATATAATATACCCAGCGCCAAACAACCGAGAAAGGACAAAACAGAAGTACCTGAAAAAAAGCTATTCATATTGCATAAAGATGGTAAATTTGGTTAAATTTTCAAGGCCAATTAACAGCAAAGTGCCCAAAGAATTTACGTAAGGTTAAGATCGTAAATTTGTTTACCATAGAGAACACTAAGATTTGCACCGGAGAGCACAGCGTTTAAAGTATATAATTAAGTCATTCTGTGATCTCCGTACCAAGCAACAAAAAAACGCTATGGCCTCTGTGGTTAAATACCTATTTTTAACCAAATCAATCTTTATGAAATTAATCTGTTTAATGTTTTTGCTATCTCTAAGCCTTATGGTTAATGCCCAAAACAATTTTAAAGCAACACAAATTAAATTTGAAAGAGTAGAAAAAGCGTATAATGAAAAATGGGAAACATTGAAAAAATTTGTTCGCGCTGATGGTTATGGTGACCAATTTTCGATGGTAATTAACGCCTACAAAAGTGAAGGTAAATTAGAAGTTTGGCTAAAGGCTAATACCGATAAAGGCTATAAATTATTCCGTACGTACGATTTTTGCGCGCATTCGGGTACACTTGGCCCAAAAGTAATTGAGGGAGACGGGCAAACCCCTGAAGGATTTTATTACATCAATGTTTTCAACCCAATGAGCAATTTTCACTTGTCATTAGGCGTAAATTATCCAAATAGTGTTGATAAATTAAGAACAGGCAAAGACCGTAAAACAGGCGGCGATATCTACATCCACGGCAATTGCGTAACTGTTGGTTGCATTCCTTTAACAGACGAAAAGATTAAAGAAGTTTACGTTTTGGGAGTGGAGGCGCGCAATGCCGGACAAGAAAAAATCCCTGTGAACATCTATCCTTTCAAAATGACCGACGCGAATATGAAAAAGTACATTGTCCAGTTCCCTACGCAGGCAAACTTTTGGAAATCATTACAGGTGGGGTATTTAGCTTTTGAGAAGAATAAATACCTTGCGGAGATTAAGGAAGTTAAAGGACAATACCTAGTAACGAAAGAAGTCAAGTTTTAAAAAACTTGACTTCTTTAATGTTTTTATGCGACTGGAAGAAACCTTCCACCTTATACCTTCAATCTCTCTTAAAGCATCCCTCCGCAAACCGATAAAGTTTGTCCGGTTACGTAAGCGCTCATATCTGAAGCTAAAAACACGCAAACATTGGCAATATCTTCAGTTTCACCTGCACGTTTTAAAGGAATATCTTTTTCCCAGCCTTCAACCACTTTAGGATCTAAAACCTCAGTCATTTCGGTACGGATAAAACCCGGAGCAACCACGTTGGCGCGGATATTTCTAGAGCCTAACTCCTTAGCTACTGATTTGGTAAAGCCAATGATACCAGCTTTAGATGCCGCATAATTAGCCTGACCAGCATTACCTGTTACACCAACAACTGAACTCATGTTAATGAAAACACCTTTACGCGCTTTCATCATCACTTTAGAAGCTGCTTTAGTTACATTGAAGATCGATTTTAAGTTGATGTTGATTACATCATCCCAGTTCTCTTCACTCATACGCATTAACAAGCCATCTTTGGTAATACCCGCATTGTTTACTACAATATCAATTGTACCAAATTCTGCCACGATATCATTGATCAACTGCTCAGCCTCATCAAATTTAGATGCATCAGAGCGGTAACCTTTAACTTTAGTGCCAAAGCTTTGCAATTCCTGCTCCAAAGCCTGTCCTTTTTCTACTGACGATAAATAGGTGAATGCTACATTAGCACCTTGCTCTGCAAATTTCTCCGCTATTTTACGGCCAATTCCTTTTGATGCGCCGGTAATTAATGCTGTTTTTCCTTCTAGTAATTTCATTATGAAATATTGTAAAGTTGAAATGTTTTAATGTTGTAAAGTTAATACTAATAAGTTAATACGGAAGTGCAGGCTGAAAACCCCGAACTTATACAGCTGGCTCTTGCTGGCTCAGGCAATGAAAACTACCCAAACCCCAGATAATATCTACCGAATTGATACCAATTACCTTACGATCTGGAAAACAGCCCTGAATAATACCCAAAGCCTTTTGGTCATTCACATCGTCAAAAACCGGAACAATTACCGCCGCATTGGCAATGTAAAAGTTTGCATAAGATGCTGGTAAGCGGGTATCGTCATAAATTACTGGTGACGGCATTGGCAATTCAACAATGTTTAACGCACGACCATCTTTCAGTTTCATTGCTTTTAAAGCTTCCAGGTTTTCCTGTAACAGCACGTAGTTTTCATCAAGTGGATTACTTTCTACAACGGTTAAAACGGTATCTTCGTTTACGAAACGGGTAATATCATCAATGTGGCCATCGGTATCATCGCCCACAATACCATCTCCTAACCATAACACCTGCTCCTGACCATAATATTCCAACAAATATTGTTCTATCTGCTCTTTTGTTAGGTGGGGATTGCGGTTTTTGTTGAGCAGGCAAGCTGTAGTGGTTAAAACTGTACCTGCACCATTAAATTCTACCGAGCCACCTTCCATTACAATATCTGGAAGAAATAATGGCAGCTCAAAATATTTCGCAATTTTAGTGGGTACCACATCATCTTGATCAAACGGTGGATATTTACCGCCCCAGGCATTGTAACCCCAATCTACTACAGCCTTTTCATTTGCTTTTAACACAAATGCAGGGCCATGATCGCGGCACCAGGCATCGTTGGTTTCGTTAAAATAAAATTCTATCTGTGTTAAATCGGCATCTACTTTTTTAAGTTCTGCAATTGCAAAAGCTTTCATTTCTTCATCTTTTACATTGATCCGAACCTTTTCGCCTTCGGCAACAGCTTTAATAAACTGGCAGTAAGGCGCATAAATGGTTTCGATTTTTCCGGGCCATGAAGCCTCTTTATGCGGCCAGCTTAACCAGGTAGCCTCATGCTTAGCCCATTCGGCAGGGAATGAATAACCTTGCTGCTTGGGAGAATAATCGAATTGATTAATATTTAGTTCTTTTCTTGGCGGAAAATTTGACATTCGTTTAGTCTTATAATTTAAAGGTGTCACATTGGATGGTCGTCATCTTGACTGGAACGCAGTGGAATGGAGAGATCTCTGATAGATTTCTCGGCTGCGTTGCACTTCGCTCTAAATGACGATTTCCTAGCTTTAAGCTTTGGTCTTTAACCTTTAAGCCTAGTCGCCGTCAATATATCTTTTAGTAATCGGCTGATACGAATCGATTCTTCTGTCTCTTAAAAAAGGCCAGTGTTTACGGAAGAAATCAGATTCCGATAAATCCAGTTCTACTACTTCTGTTTCTTCTAAATCGTGAGAACATAAATAGAGCAGTTTACCCTGCGCGTTTGTAGCAAAACTACCTCCCCAGAATTTCATTGCACCATCTTGCTCAAAACCTACACGGTTTACACTTACTACCGGAACACCATTGGCCACTGCGTGCGAGCGCTGAATGGTTTGCCATGCATTGTATTGGTCCTGATTGGTTTCTTCATCCTGATCGGTAGCCCAGCCAATTGCGGTTGGATAGAACATGATATCTGCTCCCATTAACGCAGTGATGCGCGATGCTTCAGGATACCATTGATCCCAACAAATCAAAATACCGATTTTAGCAAATTTGGTTTCGAAAACCTTGTAGCCTAAATCACCTGGTGTAAAATAAAATTTCTCGTAAAAAGCAGGATCGTCAGGAATATGCATTTTTCGATATTTACCCAAATATGAGCCATCGGCATCTAAAACAGCAGTAGTGTTGTGGTACAAGCCTTCAGCACGTTTTTCGAACAGGGAAGCAATAATTACCACACCCAGTTCTTTGGCAACTACCTGCAAGGCATCAGTCGATGGACCAGGAATAGCCTCTGCCAGATCAAAATTGTCATAGTCTTCAACATCGCAGAAATACAACGAAGTGAAAAGCTCCTGCAAACACACAATTTGTGCACCTTTTGCGGCGGCTTCCCTTACTTTTGTAATCGCTTTATCTAAATTTTCCTGCTTATCTTTAGTACAGGTCATCTGCACCAGGCCAACTTTTACCTTCTTCATTTTTTAAAATTATTGGATGAGAGAATGAGAGAATGAATGCTTTGCATTATCCATTCAACCATTCAAAATTCTATCATTCTAAATCGGCTGCAAAGTTACTAAAAAGGTTTAAGGTATAAAGGTAGCGGGTGTAAGGTTTGTATAAAAATTTGAGAAAAGCAAAGGTTGTATTGGAATAATTGTTAGTTGACTATTAGTGATAGATTAAATAAAAAGTGTCGTCATCTCGAGCGGAGTGCAACGCAGCCGAGAGATCTATCCAAGTAGATTTCTCCGTTCTGCTGCGCTTCAGTTGAAATGACGATGACTTAGGGGAGAGGTTGCAAACGATAATAAAACAAAAAGTCCCAACTTGTGTCGGGACTTTTCATTCTATTTTAAAACCAAATTAAGGATTAATGTTATCCCTTTTAGGTTTAGTTTTGGTTTCCACAATTTCTGCTACGGCAACCACTTCCTTACGTTTTTCCGGATCCATTAACTCCATCAGTTTAAGTCCCAGCAAGCCATCCATGGCCGAACCACCGGCATTTGCATTTCCACCAATTAATACATCAGGGATCAGTTTTACATTACCTTTTGATAACTCTTCGGTAATTTTATAACGGGTGAAATTTTCACCTCCCAGAGCCTTAACCGCAAGCTCGTAAGCCTCTGCTGTAGATTTACCCACTGCTAAAATTTTACCTGCTTCGGCGCTACCTGTTAACGAAATCTGCTCTGCCTCGGCCGATGCACGTAACTTAATCGCTTCCGAATCAGCCTGTGCCCTAGCTTTTGTGGCCTCAGCTTCGGCGTGCGCACGCATTTTGGTAGCCTCGGCCTCTGCACCAACAGCCAGTTTTACCCCTGCTGCATCACCTTCCGATTTTTTAACCGTAGCACTTGCGGTTCGTTCGGCAATTTCAACGCTTTGTTGTGCTTTCACAATATCCTTCTGCATATCGGCAATAGCAGTTTCTTTTTCCATCCCCTGACGCGTTTCCTGTGCCTGCTTTTGCGTTTCGTAAGTTACCTTCTGCTCTTCGGCTATTTTACGGTCGGTTAAGGTTTTCATTAACGATTCTGGTGGCACAATATCACCAATCAAAGTATCAACCGCATTCACATTATACTCATCAAGCACCTTGCGGATATGTTCTTTTGCCGATTCCTGACGTTCTTTACGGGTACTCAGGAACGCAATTACATCGCTGCCCTGAGCCGAGTTGCGGAAATAGTTACCAATAGTTGGCTCTAATACCTGCGAAACCAGGTTAACCATGTTACCAAAACGGGCAATTACTTTTGGCGCTTCTGTTGTAGGAACGTGAATGATTTGCGCCACATCCAGATTAAAAGGGAAACCATCTCTCGAACGCACTGTTATAGTTGATAAATTTTTATCCAGGTTATGCGCCTCGCTGCGTGCCGATGCCCAGTTTAACACCAAATTGGTTGTGGGTACCAGCTCTACCTTCATAATGTATTTATTAATCGGGTATTTACCGGGACCAAGCGGCTCTAACCAAACCCCTTTCGATCCCTTGCCCACAATATTCCCGTGTTTAAAATCGGCTCCGGTTAAATCATTGCCATCAGTACCAATAAACGAAATAACTACTCCAACATAACCTATGGCAATTTCAGTCATCGGGATTTCTTCCAGCTGGATGGCCCATGGATTGAGGTTATAAGAACCTGCCAAAATTACCTGCGGCTGTAAACCACGATTACCGCCTTGTTTAATAAAGGCATCAAAATCCTGGAAGTTATTGTGTCCTTCTACCAGTTTACCTGCAATCTGGTTGGCTTCGATCGGTAAACCATCCAGGGTTGTTACAATGCCTACCATACTTTCCTGAATGCGGATCATATCGGTAACCGAAACCTGAAACAACATGGTATTGATACGGTACGAACCAGAAGTGATATAGGACGTTTGCCTACCTCGCTGCCCGCCGTTTTCGAGAAACTTAACCGCATCCTGAAAGTTATCAGACTCTACTTTCTGCCCCAAAATATTCCCTGTTGGGATCTCTGCCCCATCTTTGGCCATAATGAGGCCGATTTTACCTTCGGGAATAACGGTAAATTGCTCCATGGTTACGCTGTATTGCCAAAACCACATCCCGAAATATAATCCCGGCGCCAGGGTTTTTCCCTGAAAACCAGCTTCGCCTTTAATGGCGATAATGCGCCCGTCGGGCAGCTCCCGATCCGATCCGAAGAGCACAAATTTTTTGGTAATTAATCCAATCTTGTCTTCGGGTACGATGACCATCCCGAATAGGAAACGTAAAATATATTTGTATAAAACTAAGCACAACAGTGCCACTAAAACCCACCAGTAATTTGAAATGAGCGATTCCATAATTTATATGATTTTTATTGTTTTTAAGCCTAATAAACCATTTATTAAGCATGCTATTGACAACAAATTATGTACATTGTTACCAGATTTAACACTTATTTTTAAGAAATTTTTAATTGCTTTTAAGGCCTGAAAGAAGCCTTCAGTAACGCGATCTCAGAAGTACAAACTGCAGATGACATTTTTAGGATTCTTGCATCTGAATGTTTATAAACGATTAAAAACAGGCATTTTTGTTTTACTGAATATTCGCGAAAATTTTAATTGTACTATTTACAATTAATAAAGCACAGCCGTCCTTTTTTTGACCTATCTGAATTGACCAGATTGGAGTACACCCATATTAGATTTGTTTACTTTTTCTACGAAGGGCAGGAAAGCAATAAGATTAAGCGCCTATTTCTTCACGGTATTCCTGTTGTAATTCAAACAGGCATTTGGCACATAAACAACCATCATACAGCTCAGAAATATGCTGCACTTCGTTTATACTGAGTTGTACTACGCTACACTGACATTTGGTGTAAGCATTGGCCTTGCACTCAATAGCCGATCCGCATCTTTCACAAGAAATGATTTCGTGTTTGGCGCTATGGATGTGTGCAGACATTTTTAAGGTTTCATTGTTTGCTAGTTCATTTGTTCAGTAGTCATTACTGTATGGCAATTGAGTACTAATGAACCAATTCCTAATGAATTATTGAACTAAAAGCAAAAGTAAGGACAAAAAATAAGGTTTTGAGCTTTTACCCAAAACCTTACGTTACAATTGCTTTTAAATTTTATTTTGCTGCAAGCTTATCTAGCTCTTCATAGACCTCGCCAGGCCTATTTGCATTTTTATTGATTAACGTACCATCTTTTCCAATGATCACGTAACGGGGAACGCCTCTTATTTCAAACAAATCATTAGCTTCTGAGATCTGGTCTGGGGTTAACAAATAATGCTCCCCCTCAATTTTAAGTTCTTGTTGAGCAGCCAACCATTTATCTTGAACATCCTTATAGCCAAAATAGACAAATACGATATCTCTTCCTTTTAGTTTCTCCCTCAACCTGGCTGCGTTAGGCATCTCCGCACGACAAGGAGCACACCAACTTCCCCAAAAGTCCAAATAGATTAGCTTGCCTTTATATTTATTCAAAATCTGGTTTAAGCTACTGGCCTGGCTAATGTTTTCTTTTATTCTATTGCTCATTTGGCCTAATTGGGCATTTCTGGAATCTATAACTAACTTTAATAGTTCTTTGTCTTTTACACAGGCATTAAACTGATTAAAAATCGCATTGTATGAACTATCATTTCTCAATGTCGCAAAGCTTACCATTATGCGTGTAAGCGCAACTGATCTGGTTACTTCATTAAAGTCCGTTTCATTTACAAAGGCTATAAATTTGATCCCATCAATAGGATAGCTTAGCCCATTAAATTCGTAATGCATGTAATACGCTAAAAGATAATTGTATTCGATACAATTTTTGGCTGCATAATCGTCATTACCCAATTGTGCAGTAATGAGTTTAAATGCTGTGGGGTCTGTTATTTGCCTTTTTCCCCTTACCCATTCTATAGCATTATTATAAGGACTATATTTATAAGTTGCTTTCAGCCAATGGTAATAATCATTTGTTAGTTTGAAAGATTTCATATATTCTCCCAACATCTTTAAGTCATATCGAGACACCTCTTCCTGTAACTTTATATACTCCAAGACATCTAGTTTAGCTGTTCTAGCTGCGTAAGTTTCTGATGGATACTTTTCTCGGTTCTTTTTAAGATAATAACCAAAATAATTGAAATTGGCTGCATGAGGTCCTGTTGCTGTCGTGCCCATCATTAAGCCATCCTCTTTGGCATCTATTAAAATGTTTACATTTTCATTCGGGATAAGTACGAATACATCATAACGGTCGCTGCCGATTTCTACCAACCATTTTGAGATCGTTTCAACAGGCAAAACAATATCGAATTTACCTTGACCATTTAATTTTGCCTTGTATCTTTTATCTGATCTGATACCTGTTATTATTGAAGCATCGTGGCGCATAAAGGTAATGGTACTTTCTTTTGAGTTAATTACCGTACCCGTTAGTCTTAGGTCTTGTGAAAAGGCTGGTTTTATAAAAAAAAATAAGCAAATAATCGTGAGGTATTTCTTCATAGCGTTGTAATTTGCAACAAGGTAAGTAATACCAGAAAGGTGATAAAATGATTTAACAAGGCTTAACAACTTTAACTTTTCTTAACAAAAAAGGTTCTGAACTTTCGTTCAAAACCTTTTTTGTAATTATATCTTAAAGATCACTTCAGCTCTCACTAATCCGACCTCAGCAATGACGAACAAGATTAGCAAGCTTTTTGCTTTAGTCTTTCTGCTTTTGCTTTTAAAGACCCTCTGCCTTAACCTGAACAGCTAATGCAACCTTCTTCCATCGAACAAACTGGTCCATCGATGATTTCTTCTGCAACCTGATCTTGTGTCATTTCAGCAGGAATAACCGCTTCAATTGCTTTACCGCCCTGATTCTCCACTGTGAATTTAACAGCTTGCGAAGCAGCCTGAGTACGTAGATAGTACATACCGGTTTTCAAACCTTTCTCCCATGCATAGAAGTGCATTGAAGTTAATTTTGAAGTGTTCGGTGCGTTTACGAACAGGTTTAACGATTGCGACTGACAGATATAGGCACCGCGATCGGCAGCCATATCGATGATGTTACGCATCTTAATTTCCCAAACAGTTTTGTATAGATCTTTAATGTAATCAGGAATTTCTGCAATTGCCTGGATTGAACCGTTGGCCAATATGATTTTGTTTTTCATATCGTTGTTCCATAAGCCCAAGGCTACTAAATCTTTCAATAAGTGTTTATTTACTACCACAAACTCTCCACTCAATACACGACGGGTGTAAATGTTTGAAGTGTAAGGCTCGAAACACTCGTTGTTACCTAAAATCTGCGAAGTAGATGCAGTTGGCATTGGTGCAACCAATAAAGAGTTGTACACACCATCCTTAACTACTTTTTTGCGCAATGCATCCCAATTCCAACGGCCGCTATCTGGTGTTACATTCCACAAATCGAACTGGAATTTACCTTTTGACAATGGTGAACCTTTAAATGTTTGGTAAGGACCATGTTTTACAGCTAAATCGTGTGAAGCCGTCATCGAAGCAAAATAAATCGTTTCGAAGATATCTTTATTTAAACGTTTGGCCTCATCACTTTCGAAAGGTAAACGCAATAAGATAAAGGCATCAGCTAATCCTTGTACACCTAAACCAACGGGACGATGGCGCATGTTAGAGTTTTCAGCTTCCTGAACTGGGTAATAGTTATGATCGATGATCTTGTTCAGGTTTAAAGTAGCCTGATAAGTTACATCGTATAATTTTTGGTGATCGAAAGCACCGTTAATTACGAAACGAGGTAATGCCAGTGAAGCTAAGTTACAAACTGCAACTTCATCTTTAGAGGTATACTCGATAATTTCGGTACACAGGTTAGAACTCTTAATGGTACCTAAATTTTGCTGGTTGGATTTGCTGTTCGCTGCATCTTTAAACAACATGTAAGGTGTACCAGTTTCAATCTGCGAATCTAAAATAGCAAACCAAAGCTCTTGTGCCTTAACCGTTTTACGGCCACGGCCTTCTGCTTCGTATTTAGCATATAAATCTTCAAATTCTTTACCGAAACAATCTGCTAAACCTGGTGCTTCGTGCGGACAGAACAAGGTCCAATCGCCATTATCTTTAACACGTTGCATAAACAAATCGTTGATCCAAAGTGCATAGAATAAATCGCGCGCACGCATTTCTTCTTTACCATGGTTTTTACGCAAATCTAAAAATTCGAAAACATCAGCATGCCAAGGCTCTAAATAGATTGCGAAAGCTCCTTTACGTTTACCTCCACCCTGATCTACATAACGGGCAGTATCGTTAAATACGCGTAACATTGGGATAATACCGTTACTTGTACCGTTGGTACCGCCAATATATGAACCAGTTGCACGGATGTTGTGAATACTTAAACCAATACCGCCAGCGCTTTGCGAAATCTTAGCAGTTTGTTTTAAAGTATCGTAAATACCTTCAATACTGTCATCCTGCATGGTTAGCAAGAAACATGACGACATTTGAGGTTTTGGTGTAGCCGCATTGAATAAGGTTGGTGTAGCATGTGTAAACCAACGCTCGCTCATTAAGTTATAGGTTTTAATTGCGCTTTCGATATCTTCTTTGTGGATACCAACAGAAACACGCATGAACAAATGCTGAGGGCGCTCAACAATCTGACCGTTAACTTTTAAAAGGTAAGATTTTTCTAAAGTTTTAAAACCGAAATAATCGAAACCGAAATCGCGGTCGTAAATGATAGAACTATCTAAAATATCCTTGTTTTTTTCAATAATCTCATAAACATCATCAGCGATAAGAGGTGCCTCTTTCTGCGCTTTCGGGTCGAAATATTCGTACAACATTTTCATCGTACCCGAGAATGATTTAGTAGTGTTTTTATGCAGGTTAGAAACCGCGATACGCGAGGCTAACAAAGCATAGTCAGGGTGTTTGGTAGTTAACGATGCGGCTGTCTCTGCAGCAAGGTTATCCAACTCCGAGGTAGTTACCCCATCGTATAAGCCTTCGATTACCTTTTTGGCAACATCGATCGGATCTACAAGATCTGAATTTAAACCATAGCAAAGTTTTTGAATACGTGCTGTGATTTTGTCAAATTGCACCGGCTCTTTCCGGCCATCTCTTTTTAGTACGAACATATTTTATGAGATTTAAGTTTTGTTACTGAGTGAATGAGTGAGTTTCGAATGAGAGAATATTAATTACCCCTCCTTACTCCTACCACAATTCATTATTTTATTTATTTCAATTGATGGACGGAGCATTCACCCATTCCATCATTCTCTAATTCAAAATTCTACCTAGAAGTCTTCATCTAAAGAAAACGCCTGGGCTTTGTTATCGGCAGAGGTTAATACACCACTTTTCTGATAATCGCCAACACGTTTTTCGAAGAAGTTGGTTTTACCCTGAAGCGAAATCATTTCCATAAAATCGAAAGGATTGGTTGCATTGTATATTTTTTTGTAACCTAATTCCTGTAACCACCTATCGGCCACAAACTCAATGTACTGGCTCATTAATTTTGCATTCATACCAATTAAGGCAACCGGCAATGCATCGGTAATGAATTCTTTTTCAATTTCTACTGCATCACTGATAATAGAGTGAACTTGTTCTTCGCTCAACTTATTGCTCAACATGCTGTACAACAAGCAGGCAAATTCGCAGTGAGAACCTTCATCTCTCGAGATCAGCTCGTTACTAAAGGTCAAGCCTGGCATTAAACCACGTTTCTTTAACCAGAAAATAGAACAAAAACTTCCGCTGAAGAAAATACCTTCAACCGCAGCAAAAGCCACTAAACGTTCGGCAAAAGTTCCGTTTTCAATCCAGCGTAATGCCCATTCAGCCTTTCTTTTTACAGCCGGAACGGTATCGATAGCATGGAATAAACGATCTTTTTCTTCCGGATCCTTAATATATGTATCAATTAACAGCGCATAGGTTTCGGCATGAATGTTTTCCATCATAATCTGGAAACCATAAAAGCAACGTGCTTCGGGCAATTGAACCTCGCTCATGAAGTTTACCGCAAGGTTTTCGTTTACAATACCATCACTAGCAGAAAAGAAAGCAAGAATATGAGAAATGAAATGTCTTTCGCCATCATTTAAATTATCCCAGTGTTTCTGGTCGTCAGAAAGATCAATCTCTTCTGCTGTCCAAAAACTAGCTTCGGTCTTTTTATACATTTCCCAGATTGCCGGATACTTAATTGGCAAAAGCACAAATCTGTCTTTGTTTTCTTGTAGTAATAATTCCTGTTCCATACGCTGATGTTTTTAAATCTAATTTTTAACAGAGCCGACAAAGGCACGCATCCATCAATTTTATATGATGATTGTAATGTCTTTTATCAAAACGCTGTAGTGAAAGTGCTAACCCTATTACCTGGCAACAACTTGGTTTTTAGTTCGGAAAATTTAAAATTGCAATCTGAGAGATATACGCATAAATTACTAAAAACTAAGCTTTTATATTTGTTTTCAAGTGCAAGAAGTTAAAGAACTTTGTTATAACAAATATATATACGGTGGCCCTTTTTAGTGAACCAAAGTTGTTAACACCCTGCCCTGATGCTGGGGAAAAACGATCAGCCTAATATCATTTTCAAGCCAAAAAAAAGCTAATTGTTTCTTTTAAAGGGTTTAACAAACAAAAAAGAGTGTTAATAACTTAAATTTGAGGGGTGTTTTAAGCTCAAAATAGAGCTAAAAAGAGTACTACTCAACAGTATAACTGAGGTTAACTTTAGCAATGCCTTTACGGTAGATACCAATCTGTTTAGCAGCGCGTTCTGACAAATCTATAGCCAATCTTTTAGAGAAAGGACCACGATCATTTACCTTTACAATTACCGATTTTCCGTTAACGGGGTTGGTTACGGTAACCAGTGTACCAAATGGGAGAGTACGATGTGCGGCAGTGAGTTTTTTTGATCTATAGCGGGCTCCGCTCGTGGTGCGGTGGCCTTCAAATTTTCTGTGGTAATAAGTGGCGAGAACTGTTTTTTTAGTACTGTCCGTTTCATTTACTGATGACGCGGAATCTTGTGCATTACTGTGTAAAAACAAGAACAAACTACTTAATAACAGAAGATACTTCATAGGCTAAAATTCTTTATCGAGCCCGCAAATATAAGCATTTAGTTTAAAATGAAGCTGTTAATTGGCTTTTCACCTGTAAACGATGAGCTGTTAACCGAAATACCAGACCAGGATTACAGGTGCGAAATCGCGGCCTAACATTGCGCTAAGTACGATTTTGGGCTGTTGAAAAAAACCTGGTCTGGTGCGGTAATTTATTTCATTTCGCGCTCTAAAACCGGAATTAAAAAGCGTGATAAGGCCGGAGTACGGTGTTCCTGCTTACTGATTTTAATCATTTTTTCGACAATATCCGGATGTTTTGCAGCCAGGTCATTTTCTTCTTTGACATCGTTCTCCAGATTGTACAAAGCCCACTTCGCATTGCCTTTGAGCATATTTAAACGCAGCCCTTTCCAGTTGCCCAAACGGATAGCTTGCTGGCCACCATATTCAGGATATTCGAAATACAAATACGGATGGATGTTTTTCTGCTGCTGTCCCAATAAAGTTGGCAAAATGCTGATCCCGTCGACATCCTTTGGCGTGTTTAAACCAAGTAGATCGCAAAAGGTAGGCATCATATCCATGGTAGAGGCAATCAGATTGCTTGTACTGCCTTGTTTTACCTTACCTGGCCATGAAACTATAAAAGGTTCGCGGATGCCACCTTCGTGCACAAAACCTTTACCCCAGCCAAAATTGCCATTAAATGGTCCGGCACTATTAAAAAAGGCTGGATCTACACCCGCATTAAATGCTACACCGTTATCGGCCGAAAATAAAATGATGGTATTATCGTACACGCCTTTCGCTTTCAATTCATTAATTAATTCACCTACCTGTCTATCCAGCAAAGTTATCATCGCTGCGTAGGTAGCACGGGGATAGCGGCATGGAAAATAAGAGCCATCGCCCAAAAATGGTTTTTCATCGCCAAATTTCTGATGGTAATAAGCTACCAGATCTTTTGGAGCCTGTAATGAAACGTGTGGCAATGGTGTTGGGTAATATAGGAAAAACGGCTTGGCGGCGTTTTTATCGATAAATTTTAAAGCTGCTTTGATCAAAAAATCAGGTGCATAATCTTTCTGCGCATATTTTTCATAATTTTTCTCGTCCAAACTGTCCAGTTCTTTAGGGAAAGTCACTGTAGGTGCCTGTATTTTATTGTCTAAAGGTACCCTGTTTTCGTTTTCCCACAGGTGACCGCTGTAATAAGTATGATCTTGCCGCTGGCAGATATAGCCATAAAAATAATCGAAGCCTTGTTTTGTAGGGAAACCTGTGGTAAACGGAGCGCCTAACCCCCATTTACCCACCATGCCTGTGGTGTAACCAGCGCCTTTTAGCATTTCAGCTAGTGTAACAGTCGAATCGGGTATCGGGTACTGCCCTTCGAGGTAAGGGTTTTCTTCCATGGCCTTAAAAT
This sequence comes from Pedobacter sp. KBW01, assembly GCF_003852395.1. NCBI lineage: Bacteria > Pseudomonadati > Bacteroidota > Sphingobacteriia > Sphingobacteriales > Sphingobacteriaceae > Pedobacter > Pedobacter sp. KBW01. Next base: position 3,193 of record NZ_QAJQ01000008.1, on the reverse strand, counting down.
CCCATACCGGCCCACGCTCGCCCCACTCGTGGTTGCCACGGATAAAAGCTTTTCCGGAGTTTTGCCCCGTCATTAAAATATAACGTGATGGCGCACATACCGGATAGGCATAATGCTGGGTAAACTTCATGCCACGTTTGGCTAAAGCATCCAGATTGGGGGTTTCGATTTTGTCCTGCCCGTAACACCCCAACTCACCGTAGCCCATATCATCGGCCAGGATATAAACGATATTTGGTTTTGCCGCTTTTGGTTGAGTAGTTTTTTTAACTGCTTTTTGGGCAAATGCCGAACAAAAGACAAATAAGACAAGGGTTAACAGTAAAATTTGGCGTTTCATTAATCCTGATTTTTTGGTTTGCATTGGTTAGTACCACTAAAATAAGGCATTAAAAAAACTTCTGTATGCTTAAAAACGGGCGCAAACGATTGACCATTTGAATTATTACAAAACGCCATAAAAAAAGGTGTACAGCTCATTGCCGTACACCTCTACCTAACCCTACTATACCCACCTTATTTCTTATCGGGCACAAAATTCATGGAAATCGAGTTTACACAATGACGGGTGTCTTTATTGGTAAAGCCTTCTCCCAAAAATACGTGACCTAAGTGTGCGCCACAATTGGCACAAACAATTTCTGTACGCGATCCATCTGCATCAGGAATGCGTTTTACAGCACCTTTAATTTCATCGTCGAATGCTGGCCAACCGCAGTGCGCATCGAACTTGCTTTCTGAGCGATACAAGGCCGCATTGCAGCGTTTGCAGGTATAGGTTCCTTTATCTGTGGTATGCTCGTATTTGCCTGTTCCCGGATATTCAGTGCCTTTATTTACAATCACTCTTTCTTCTTCGGGTGTTAATGGATTCCAGTTCATTTTTTTCTTGGGTATAATTTGTTCTGTTTCCTTTGCCTGTTTTGCTTCTTTCTTATCCTGTTTTTGTGCACAGGCCGAAAGCCCTGTAATCAAAACAACAGCCGAAACTAAAAATAGTTTATTTAACATCGTTCTCATGTTACAATATACGTTAAAGCTATAGGTTTTGGTTTGCTGTTTCAACTGTTTGTATTAGTGTTTACTTCACCCTGACAAAGCTTGTGGTGACATGTCTACTTACATTATTAACCACCTAAGACACCTAAGTGCATCTGAGTGTTAACAAAAAACGCTACGCTCTTCGTGCCTCTCTTTGTACGCTCAGTAATTATACAATCTCAAACCTAAAACTTTGTGTGCTTTGCGCTCTTTGCTGTTAAAACCAGACAATAAACAAAAAGCGCTCCGAACCTAATCGAAACGCTTTTCTTTATATAAATTTTAAAAATCTTACTTCGCTAATTCTTCTGCCATTGCAGCACCGATTTCAGCAGGACTTTCTACTACACGGATACCACACTCAGCCATAATTTTCATTTTAGCAGCAGCAGTATCATCAGCACCGCCAACAATAGCACCAGCGTGCCCCATTCTACGTCCCGGAGGCGCAGTTTGACCAGCGATGAAACCAACAACAGGTTTAGTACCGTGTTCTTTGATCCAGCGTGCAGCCTCTGCTTCCATTCCACCACCAATTTCACCAATCATGATGATACCGTGTGTTTCAGGGTCGTTCATTAATAATTTAACAGCTTCAACAGTTGGCGTTCCGATAATTGGGTCGCCACCAATACCAATAGCTGTAGTAATACCTAAACCAGCTTTTACAACCTGATCTACGGCTTCGTAAGTTAAAGTTCCAGATTTAGAAACCACACCTACATTACCTTTTTTGAAGATAAAACCTGGCATGATACCAATTTTAGCCTCATCAGCAGTGATAATACCAGGGCAGTTAGGGCCAATCAAAGTAACATCACGATCAGCAATATATTCTTTTACCTGAATCATATCCTTAGTTGGGATACCCTCAGTAATACAAACAATTACTTTAATACCACCTTCGGCAGCTTCCATAATCGCATCAGCAGCAAAAGCCGGTGGTACGAAAATGATCGATACATTTGCTCCCGTCTTATCAACGGCATCTTTAACAGTATTAAAAACAGGCTTATCTAAATGTAATTGCCCACCTTTGCCAGGCGTTACACCACCAACTACGTTTGTACCATACGCCAACATCTGTTCTGCGTGGTAAGTTCCTTCGTTTCCGGTAAAACCCTGAACGATAACCTTAGAATCTTTATTTACTAAAACGCTCATGTATCAATTTTTTTTGTGCAAAGCTAATATTATTGAGTGGAAAGTCAAACCGAAAAGCATATTATTTGCCCCGTTTTTTCAGGAAAATGTAAGGAATTGGTTTATGGCTTCCAAACGCCTGCTATATGTTTTATCCCTGTATATAGCCTGTACTGTTTTTATCGAATTTAGGTACAAAGGATAAATGTCTTTTTGATGCGCTATAAGGAACAAGTCTTTCGGTTGTAAGCCCGACAAGAACAGGCAGCCTCCGGTTTATGCTATCGGAGCTACAGTGGATGGCAGGGCTAAAGGCTTCTTGGAACTACAAATCGCTCATTTCCAAATAAAAAAATATTTCTTTGATTAGGAAATGAACAGTTCATTTCTTTTGGAGGGCTTCAGTCTCGCTCTCCATTCTTTCCGATGAAAAATCGGAACCACTTAGATCGGGTTTAGTAACAAAGTTTAGATGCTTTTGGCAACATCAATGCAAAACACCTAAATTTACGTTTAAAGCTTAAAGCAGATATAAAAACGAACCAAATGAGCAACCATGCATTAGCATTACTATTTTTTACTTTCTTTATTTCTACTGCTGCTAAGGCCCAAACAGCCGATACCACTAAGTATATTTTGCAAAACGATGTTGAAGTAGCCAAAACTGAACCTGGCACACACAATGGAGGTGGCGAAACCATCGGTTTTAATTTCTTCGCACAGGCTAAAAACCTCAAAACCATTTTCAGAAAGCGTATTTTAAAACCGGGCTCTTCCATCGGTTACCACCTGCAAAAAGAAGATGAAATTTATTATGTCATTAGCGGTAAGGGTAAAATGAAAATGAATGGTAAGGTTTTCTCTGTTAAACCAGGTGATGCCATTTTAACAAGGCCGGGCAGCTCGCATGGTATTGAGCCTGATGCGGGTAATGATCTGGTTATTCTGATTGCATATGAGAAGAAATGATATTCTTAAGTCGGAATTACAAATTAGGAGTGTTCGAAAC
>NZ_QAJQ01000007.1:330603-633870 GCF_003852395.1 Pedobacter sp. KBW01 | reverse complement strand
ACTTTTAGCGAAATCCCCACATTGACTGCGGTTACAGCGATTTCGGTCAATGCCAGATCTGTAGCTTTTTCGTTTTCGAGGGTTCTGGCCAATAAAGCCACCACATCGTCATGCCCCATATTTTCGGCAAATACCCTTAAGGTACCGTATGTGGCGATTTCATAATGTTCTACTTTCTGCGCAGCCAGGATTAATCCAGCATCACGTACCATCGTTCCCTTATCGGTATCCGAGATAATGCTGTCAGCCTCATCCAGAAGTCCGGCCATCGCGTCACATTTCTTTGCTGCGGCTTTTTCACCCAGCAGGGAAAACACTTCTTCGAGGGTCGCAATATGTTCCTGCGTTTCTGAGGTATGTTTATCAAATGCCTGTGCCAGTTCTGCACTGGTCGCCGCTTTTTTCATTTTAGGGAGTGCTTTGACCAGGTGTTTTTCCGCCCAATAGATGTCCTTTAGTTCATCGATAAAGAATTCATGGAATTCCGAATCTTCCATTTTACCGGTATTACCTGTTTTTTTCGTAGCGGTCTTCGCTGTGTTCTTGGTGGTGGCCATGTTGATTATAGTTATATGTACACAGAGAACCCTACTCAGCGTGCATAAGTTTTATAAATCGAATTTATTATTTAGGTCAACTGTAAAGGAAAACCCGTATCAGACCATGTGTCTTATCCGCCTGTAGCTTTACAGTTGGTCTTATCCTAGTATTATAAATCATAAAAATACAAGTTAACTCTGTGCAAAACAGTCTTTAATCCTCAGAAATATTGAGGATCCATTTTTTGAGCAGTACTTTTCTAGCCTTTCTTTTTATTCTAATTTTCTTCTTATTATCTACCGCTTTCGGAATTAGCTTTTCTCTTTCTTTTCGTAATTTCATCAACCTACCGAGCTCATCGAACTCTGTCATTTTAATGTCTAGTTCTGCTATTCTCTTCAAATCAGCAATAAATTTATTGCTTATCCGGACTGTGGCCGACCCCGCTTTTTAAAAGCAGTTCTGAAAAGAGCTGCTTTTTTTGTTTACGGGGTATTTTCTGCCAATAAGTATGGATCAAGTGAAAAAGTTTTGGGAAATGGAAATTTCTTTCTTTTGTTGAGGATTTCGCTAAAAGCCTAGACTGATTCTCATTCCACACTGTAGCACATTTTTTGTCATCTGGTTCTGAAGGTATTTTAAATACTGACTTAAAGTAGTTCCCCCGCGTGCTAAAATATTACTCAATTCCACAGCAGGCTCAACATTGCTGTTCTGGTTGGTATAAATAATTTTAAATTTTTCCCAGCCTGTCGCGTATGGCCCAATATCTACGTTTCTTTACTAAATAAAAAACGCTCATGAACTCAAAAATTACCATTTACATACTGTTATCAATAACACTTTCTACCCTGGACTGCAAGAAAGTGACAAATGGTGTTCAGGCCAAAGTATACGGTTATGTAACCGATACCGCCAAAAACAAGCGTAACAAAGGGGGACAAATTATCAAACTTGGCACTTCTGCAACAGCCAACCACGAGTTACTCATTTTTAATACCAACGATTTACCAAGTAATTAAAATCCATACCAATACCAGAGAATAGGGCAAACAACAACAGCACTCAAATAAAAAGAAAGGCAAAACATGAAAAACCTAATCATACTCCTAATATTCTCTCTTATCGCTGCGTCTTGTAAAAAAGATACTCAAAATTCTAATCAGCTTACCGGAAAATGGGAACTGGAATCCAGCCTGGAAGGATTTTCCGGAAGAAACATAAAATACCAGATCGGCCAGGGCAACATCCTTGAATTTAGTAAAAACGCTTACTCAGAAACCAGGGACTCCAAATTACTCAGGCAGGGAAGATACACCATCATCCGTAAAACCTCGATGATCACCAGGCAAGAGGAAGATTTTATCTTATTTGATGGCGGTGATGCACAAAGCTTTTTTTCCATCTCAAATGATAAACTCTCCATCAGCCAGGACGCATATGATGGGGGAGGTATGACTTATAACAGAGTCAACTGATTATCAGATAAATATAAAACGCTGTAAATGTATTGCTGAACATTCTAAACTTTAACGACAAAGACATACCTGGACAGATTAATCATAATGAAATATTGAGCGCCATTTTTTTAATGTTACTTTTCTGCCTCTGTTTTTAAACCGGATTTACGGACTGATCCTACTTTTTTGTTTTCGAGGTATTCTTGTCAGTAAGTATTGAACGGATAGCCAAAATATAATTCAATATTAAGGATACAGGAGGTATTTCGCTCGGATAGACTTAAATTGCTGTAAGCCCTGTTTCCAGCTTTTTCTGATATCAGCTTCCGATATACCTGCAATGATCTGTTTTCTTAATTGATCGGTGCCAATGCGTAGATCAAAAGGAGATACTCCATTACTTCTTTCGCGATTAAAGAAATTGGCTTTGTCAGGATAGGCATTGTAAAGTTCAATTAGCAAGGATAAATCAATTTGACGACTATTGCGGAGCTTGTTAACATCATAATTGCGAAGATCTAAGCCATAACAAAGGGTATCTTTATGATTGGGCCGCTCGCTCATCCCCGGAATACTAGCCGGTTTGTATGAAAATGAATATTTGCCTTTCAGTGCCGGTGCGCCCAATATGGTGAAGGGCATACGGGTTCCACGACCTTCGTTAATAGCAGTTCCCTCAAACATACATAAGCTAGGGAAAAGCATTACAGCCTGCTGTGTATTTAAATTTGGTGAAGGATTTATAGGTAATACATAAGGCATGTCGCGATTATAATTGGCAACCTTTATGACCTTAATTTTGCAGGGCTTCTTAAGATAGCCTTCGCCATTAAGGTAGCCTGCAAATTCGCCAATGGTCATGCCGTGGGTCATGGGGGTATAATGTATTCCAATGACTGATTTAAATCTATCCTCTGTCATTACCGGACCATCAACAACATATCCGTTAGGGTTTGGCCTGTCAAGAATCAGCAGTTCTTTATTGTTCTCTGCACAGGCCTGCATAACATGTTCAAGGGTGTTGATATTGGTATAATAGCGGCATCCAACATCCTGGATATCAAATACCATGAGGTCGATGCCCTGCAGTTGTTCCTTTGTTGGCTTTTCATTTCTGCCATATAAAGAAACAATCGGAATACCGGTTTTAGGATCTTTCTCATCGCCAACTACAGCTCCGTTACTGGCATTACCTCTAAAACCATGCTCCGGGCCAAACACTTTTACAATTTTGATTCCCAGGCTCAATAAACTGTCTACACTACTGGTTTTGCCGATTATTGAACTCTGATTGGCAACCAAACCAATTCGTTTCCCTTTTAGATAAGGTAAATATTTCTGCGTTTGATCAGCACCGGTGATAATGCCTGGTTTTGCGAATGCGCTTTGGTTTGGATAGGCCATTACGGTGCACCTGAGACTATTGATCGCCAAAAGTGTTAGAAACAATAAAGCAGTAAATCTGATCATGATAAAAAGGGTTGATTTTCTAAAGTGTTATTGGGCTATAATTTTGTAACAGATTTAGGTTTTGCTTGCTAACATTCACCTGTTACTTATTCTTGTATCAAAATGTAATTGAATTTTTAGAGCCGATAGACCTTATATAAAGTTAAATAAATATTCTTCATAAGATAAAATATGAATCTATAAGTATGAAAGAATAATATGGCTTCTGGAAAAATGGCCTTGCTTTGCACATTTGTTTTTAGCTATCAAAGCTATCCTTTGCTCAATACTCAAAGTTTTCCTTGATAATTTTCGAGCCTAAAGATTAAAATATACTTGCAAATAGCTCCGTTTCGGTAAATTGGAACAGTTATCGGTGGGTAGCAGTGTGCATAGCTATTTTTAATTTTTTCCAGTACAGCTTCATCGAAGAGATCGGATGGGAGGATATAGAAAGTATCATCTCCATAACTGGGTTTATGCTTGAGCTGATTGGAAAAAATATATTGGTGTAGATCGCTGGTATCTCCCATGCCATAAGTTTCCAACTGATTATTGTGACATCCATAAAAATCGAGGTGAGCAGCAGGAAACCATTTAGTAATGACTAGGGTTTTTATCCTTTTCTTACCTGCCTGATTTTCATTTCGATATACAGAATCGATGACTTTACCGGTTTCCTTCCAACCATAAAGATCCAGCGTGGGGTCGCCTTTTCCAAAACTTAGGTTATCCTTGTTTGCAGAAAAGGTTCCCGGATAATAATTGATCACTAGCAGCCCCAAAGTTATTACAATAAAGAAACAGCTGGCTGATATCCCGATCCATAGGCGTGTTCGTGCCTTAGACCACTGCTCTAGTTTTAGTGCCGCAAGTGGGATAAGACTGGCGTATGCTGGACCCGACCAATGTGGCAGGGTATCTCTAAAAAGTGAAAGCGCTATTAGCGTTAGCATGAGTGGTAATGCGCAAAATAGCAGTATCTGTTTCTCCTGTTGCTGAAGGCGATTCTGATTATAACCCGGACTTAAGACTGCAATCCAAACCAGGGCGAAGTTGATGGGGTTGTTGTAAAAAAACTCTCCGCAAATCTCCCTTAAAAAAGATAAAACATTAATCCCGGTATGAAAGATATTTACCCTTTCGCTGTGATAGCTATAGGTGATAAACCCATGATGAAAGTTCCAGAGTAGTACGGGAAGGAAAAAGATACAGGCAATGAAGATAGCGATATAAATGCCAATGTAGCGCATTAACCTCGGGTGTTTAAATAGGATTAATAAAGCCATTGCCAGTAAAAGGAACACACTGTGTACCTTACAAAGCAGCGCTAAACCTACCATGATACTGAACCAGCACCAATCTCGAAGGTTTTTTTCTCCTGCAGCAATACTTCTGTTGATTTTTAGTAAGAGGTACACGGCCCATAACCAGAATACCATTTGAGGACTATCGGGAAGGATAAAGGTACCTGCGATAATGCTGCAGTAAAACGAGCTCGAATATAACAACGTTGCATACCAGCCTACGCGCTGGTTGTTAAGGAGTGTGCCTATACGGAAGATAATGAGTGTACAGATTGATGAGGAAATAATTGCACCCAGTCTAACCGTTAGTTCATAATGCTGGCTTAGGTTTAGCGTTGAAGCCCTGATAAGCCAGGCTACAAGGGGAGGATGATCAAAATAATTCCATTGCAATTTTAGTGCATAGGTCCAATAGTAAACTTCATCATTACCCAGGTTGATGGATGTGGCCACTGCGATTTTTATAATTGCCATAAAAATAAGGAGCAGCCACACCTTTAATGGGAATTTTGCCGGCTTCATTGCAGCCTGGGTTCAGCTGTTCTTAACCTCTTTAGTCGCCTGATGGCTTTGGCCGGCCGGAAAAGCTTTTGTATATAAACCTGGTTGTAGGCCAATAGTGCACCAAACAAACCTATCATGGCTCCACAGAGCACATCGAGCAGGAAGTGTTGCGCCAGGTAAATACGCGAATAACCAATTGCTGTGGCCAGCAGAAGGCAGGGGACAGAAATCTTACTTTTTTTATGCACGAGCACCAGCACGGTAGCCATTGCAAAGGCCGAAGTAGTATGGCCTGATGGAAAGGAGTGGTGATCGTGAAGGTTGATACCCGTTACGAAATTTGTATAATCCAGTTTCAAATGTTCCAGATACAATCTGGGCCTGGGTTGGTCGAATATTTTTTTGAGAATTTGTGCCAACAGGCTCGAATAGGCGTAGGCCAGCAGTAATGTTATTGCTTTTTTACGCTTTTTAGTAATCAGGAGTACAATACCCAGCAAAATGCTCAATAATCCATCTCCAAAATTGGTTAACAAGCTAAAAAATAGGTCTAAAAAAGGACTGTGATAGCTGTTTAGGACAAAAAAGCATTCGGCTTTTGTTAAGCTGCAGCAAATTATGGCAGCCAATAATAAGATTAGGGCGAGGCCGGTAAAATATAAAGGGAGCCGCTTAATCCGCTTGATCATCTGTTGAAAGGTTTTAGGCAAAATTACCTTGCGTAGTTAATCATAAAGTTAAGAAACCGTCATGTTATTGTCATCGGAACAATTAGTGGATTCGATGTTTTTGCGGCATATTTATCCCGGCTTTGTTAATTAGTATAACAAAAGTTCCCCTCTGGTAAAATTAAAAAGTCATCCTGGCTGTAACCAAAGGATGACTTTTTAATAAAAATAATACTAATGTTTGGTTAATATTAATGCGGTGCTAAAGGTGTAGCAAGGGTCTTTCCGGCTTCAGTATCTTCGTATTTATCAATTTGTTTTTTTAATTGAACCATCAAATCAGCAGTAATTTTTTCATATCCTTTCTTTCCGAAAATATTAGTGTTCTCGCCCGGATCTGATTGCAGATCGTACAGTTCCCAGTTGTTTACCCGTGTATAGAAACGGATAAGTTTATAGCGTTTGGTTTTGATACCAAAGTGAGGCGATACCGAATGTTCGCCATTTTCGTAATAGTGATAATAAATGGCATCGCGTCCTTTTGCTTTTTTTCCATTGAGCAAAGGTAAAAAAGATTCGCCCTGAATATCTTTCGGAATGGTAACCCCAGCAGCTTCGAGTACAGTTGGGGCAATGTCCATATTCAATACATAATCGTTTGATTTGGTGCCAGGTTTAACTACACCGGGGTATCGCATCACCATAGGCGTTCTAAACGATTCTTCATAAATCCAGCGTTTATCAAACCAGCCATGTTCGCCGAGGTAGAAACCTTGATCTGAGAGGTAAATTACAATGGTGTTCTTAGCAAGGTTATGCTTGTCGAGGTAATCAAGCGCGCGCCCAATGTTTCTGTCGAGCGAGGCCGCGGTGCTCAGGTAATCGCGCATGTAATGCTGGTATTTCCACTCGGTTAAAGCTTTGCCTGATAAGTTTCGGGATTGTAAATCGGCATCAATAGGTTTGTAATATGCATCAAATTTAGCCCTTTGATCGGCATTCATACGGTCAACCGAGGGCTCGCGACCGTTTTTACTATACGATAACATTTTCAGGTCGTAACTCATTTGCATGGTTTTACTGATGCTCATGTCTTGTATTTTGGCTGCTTCGCGATTGGTGTAATCATCGTAAAAGTTGGCCGGCAAAGGGAAATCAACCTTATCATACATGCCCATGTCGCAGGTATCGGGTATCCAGGTACGATGGGTAGCTTTATGGCCCACTACCAAACAAAAGGGTTTGCTTTGATCCCTGCCATCTAAATATTTTTCTACCTGATCTTCGATTACATTGCTGGCATAACCTTCTATATGTTCTGTTTTTCCATCCATGCCAATAAAATCAGGATTGTAATATTGTCCTTGTCCGGGTAAAATTTTATAGTAGTCAAAGCCTTGTGGCGTGCTTTCGAGGTGCCATTTTCCAATCCACCCGGTTTGATAACCTGCTTGCTGAAGGTCCTTTACAAATTCATTCTGACTTCCATCAAATTTGTAGTTTACATTATCCCTGAAACCATTTTTATGACTGTATTTTCCGGTTAATATCACCGCCCTGCTGGGGCCACAAATAGAATTGGTTACATAAGCTTTATTAAAAATTGCACCTTCTTTGGCTATTCTATCAATATTGGGCGTTTTGGCTATTTTGGCTCCATATGCACCTATGGCCTGGTAGGCATGATCATCGGATATAATAATTAGAATGTTTGGCTTTTGCTGGGCTACACTAATATTTAGCTGCAAAACCATAAAGCATAGTATATAAAATATGCGGGTAAGTTTTTTCATTTTTGGTTAGTATGGATTTTGGTTTGATGGCTAAAGTTAATACTTGTTTAAAGGGATTCAAACCGGCTATCTAAATTAATACACGATTAAACTGGCAGAATAGCTTAGTTGGGAATGGTTATTTTAGCGTTAATATCTTTCATGTACTTAAACAAACGTTTGTGCAGGTTTTGTTTATCGGGGTAAATAAATTACTTCATATTTTAGAAGAAACATAGCCTATAACTATTTCACGTAATAACAAAACCCAATATATTCAACAAACCAATTTATGCGTAAAATTTTATTCCTGTTCCTTTGTAGCTACGTAGTTTCGGTTCAGGCACAATCGTTAAAACCTGACAGCATTTTTGCCCAGATGAAAAATGTAGCCGACTGGCAATGGAAGACTTTGGAAACAAATGGCTGGAAAAACCCAAAAAAAGACTGGACTTCGGGAGCCATGTACACCGGTATGATGGCATTTGCAAAGTTAGCTAATACGGATACCTATTACCAGAAACTGATTCAAGTTGGCGAAGATAATAAATGGAAAATCGGCCACTACCGCCATTTTGCCGATGATTACTGCGTTGGCCAGCTCTATTCAGAACTCTATAGCATTTACAAGCGACCAGAATATATTGCCGATTTTAAAAGTCTGGCCGACTCGGTGGTTATTTTACCGCACACCGAATCGTTGGAATGGAAAAAGAGCATTCAATTAAGGGAATGGGCCTGGTGCGATGCCTTATTTATGGGACCTCCGGCACTAGCTTATTTAACTCAGGCTACTGGCGACGCGAAATACCTGGATAAAGCATCCGAATTGTGGTGGAAATCAACCGCTTATTTATATGATAAGGATGAGCGTTTGTTCTATCGCGATAGCCGCTATTTCGATAAAAAAGAAAAGAATGGAGCGAAAGTGTTCTGGGGGCGGGGAAACGGTTGGGTAATTGCCGGATTGGTGAGGTTACTCTCTACCATGCCGCAAAGTCACCGGGATTATAAGCGTTTTGTAAAGTTGTATAAAGCAATGTCGGGCCGATTGGCAAAACTGCAACAAGCCGATGGCACCTGGCACGCCAGCTTATTAGACCCAGAGAGCTACCCGAGTAAAGAAACCAGCGGAACAGGTTTTATTACCTACGCTATGGCCTGGGGGGTAAATAATAAACTGTTGCCTTACAGAAAATATAAAACCACACTGGATAAAGCCTGGGCGGCATTAAGTACTTCGGTACACCCTGATGGAAAGCTGGGTTATGTACAGGCGCAGGGGGCAGCCCCTGATAAAGTGGGGTATGATGATACCGATGTGTACGGTGTAGGCGCTTTTCTGTTGGCAGGAACAGAGTTTTTTAAACTGAACCTAAACCAGGGAAGCAAAGTTTTGATTAAATAAGTGTTAACACCAAAGAGAAGTTAACCATTTTAGAACTTGTTATTACAGCCCCTTATACACAATTTTTCATCATCAAATAGTTAAATGTGGTTAGATTTTTTAATCGCTACTTGTAACATCATTAAGCCAGGATAAGAATAGCGCAAGCTTATCCTGGCTATTTTTTTTGCTCCAATTCTAAATATTTGCTACAGTAATTTTTTTGCGGTACATTAGCTCCCGTATTTATGGTAAATATTCTAAAAAATATCATCAATAGACCTTCTTAATCAGGACCTCCCCTGAAAGACTGCCGTATGTGCAGTTTATTTTAATTATTTTTATTTCAACGTGCTGCCGGTAGTTTTCGAGCTATCGTTTAGTTTCATTATACGTAATTTTAAAAACATGATTTTTGAAAATAGTTTGGCATTTGCCCAAAGTACGGATCAGCAAGATCCGTTAAACCACTTGCGTGACGAGTTTTTCTTTCCTCAGCAAAATGGAAAGCCGTTTATTTATTTATGCGGAAATTCTCTAGGGCTTCAGCCTAAAACAGCAAAAAAATATATCGATCAGCAATTGGTTAACTGGCAAAACCTTGCCGTAGAGGGATGGTTTGAAGGCGATACGCCCTGGATGTTTTTCCACAAGGCCCTGAAAGAACTCATGGCGCCTATTGTGGGGGCGAGTAGTCAGGAGGTTTCGCCAATGAATACCTTAACTGTTAACCTGCACCTGCTGATGGTGAGTTTTTATAAGCCAAAGGGCAAAAGGTTTAAAATTATTATGGAGGCAGGTGCCTTTCCGTCAGACCAGTATGCCATTGAAAGCCAGGTTCGGTTTCATGGTTACGACCCTAAGGATGCTATTATCGAAGTGAGCCCAAGAGCTGGCGAATATACCCTAAGAACAGCAGATATTTTAGCCGAAATAGCTAAACATGGTGATGAAATTGCCCTGGTAATGTTTGGTGGAATTAATTACTTTACAGGTCAATGGTACAATATGCCTGCCATTACCAAAGCGGGCCACGAGGCAGGCGCTGTAGTTGGTTTTGATCTGGCCCATGCAGCGGGCAATGTGCCTCTGCAATTACACGATTGGGATGTAGATTTTGCCTGCTGGTGCTCGTACAAGTATCAAAACTCGGGTCCTGGAGGAATAAGCGGCATCTTTGTTCATGAAAAGCATTTTACCGATACCAGTCTGGATCGTTTTGCCGGTTGGTGGGGCTATCAGGAGCAGGAACGATTTAAAATGACCAAAGGTTTTGTGCCCGAGGTAGGAGCAGATGGCTGGCAGGTAAGCTGCACACAGGTAATACCCATGGCCTTATATTATGCATCATTACAGATTTTTGAAAAAGCAGGGTTTATCCAGCCATTAAGGGAAAAGAGCAAGCAGCTAACGGCTTACCTGAGTTATATCATTAAAGAGATAAATGGATTATTGGGCGAAGAACAATATCAGATTATTACCCCCGAAACAGAGGACGACCGTGGCGCCCAGCTATCGATTATTGCCAAACACAATCCCAAAGCAATATTCAAGGCATTAATGGATCACAATATCCTTGGCGACTGGCGCGAACCGAATGTAATCAGGTTAAGCCCGGTTCCGCTTTACAATAGTTTTGAAGATATCTTTAAAACAGGCTCGGTGTTATTAAAGATAAGTAAAGAGCTGATCTGATTTTACCAATAAACTATTTATTAAAAAAACGAAATTATGGAACTGACTCCTGAAATTACCGACCGCCTGCTAAAGCTGGAAGAAAAATATACCGCAATGGGCCAGGATATGTGCTCGTACCTGGATGGATTGCTTTATGCCGATTTTTTAACTTACTGGGATTACATCCATCTGGATACACTTTTAAGCCTGCAAAATCCCAAAACACCATTTCCTGATGAAGAAATTTTCATCATGTACCACCAGATTACGGAGTTATATTTTAAATTAACACTCCACGAATGCAGGCAAATTGCCGAAAACGCCGAACTTACTGCTGCATTTTTTACCACGAGGGTGAAAAGGATTAATGCTTATTTTAATGCCTTAACCACTTCTTTTGAGGTAATGGTAGATGGAATGGATAAAGAACAATTTCTGAAATTCAGGATGTCGTTACTACCGGCCAGCGGTTTCCAGTCTGGTCAATACCGGATGATCGAAATTTGTGCAACTGATTTTAACCGCCTGGTTGATAAGAGCAAGCGCACAGAATTGGCAAATGCCAGTATTGAAGCACAATTTGAACACATTTACTGGAAATTCGGCGCGACAGAACTGGCCTCAGGAAAACAAACATTAACCTTAAAACAATTTATTAAGAAATACGCTGGTCAGTTTTTACAACTGGCCAATGAAAGGGTACAGACCAATTTTTCGGCATTGTATTTACAATTGCAAGCCAAAGGTGAAGATGTATCTGCACTGGCCGAAGAACTCAGGAAACTTGATCTATATGTAAATGTAGAGTGGCCGCTTTCGCATTACAAATCGGCGGTACGCTATCTGGAGAAAGATCCGGTTGATGTGGCCGCTACCGGCGGTACCAACTGGCAGAAGTATTTGCCTCCGCGTTTCCAAAAAAGAATTTTTTACCCCTTTTTGTGGACGGAAGATCAAATGGAAGAATGGGGGAAAGGCTGGGTGTTGGAGGTGTTAAAAAGTCATCGCAAAGAAAAACCTTAATGTCGAATTAAGAGGCTGTCTCATAAACCTTAGTTTGTTACTTGAGCGGAGCTTCCGCACAGGATAATCTTCTAGTTTTTGAGACAGCCTCTTTTTTATAATCAGGTAAAGCTGAAAAACCAATAGCAAAAAAAACATCAGTTTTAATTAAAATAATGGTGGTTTAATTTTAGTTGAATTAAGAACTTTATTTATTCGCTATTTTGTTTAATAATCTAAAGCAAGATTGCGATAAACACACAAATGAAACCTTAATTAACCAAACTAATGTCATTACAGCATTGTCAAAAACTAATGAAGCCCATTTTTCTACTGCTGGCCATCGCAGGCTTGTGGGGAAATAAACTTTATGCCCAAACAGAATTTTCTACCGACTATCTTAAAATCAGGATTGACCAGAAAGGCTACATTACCAGCTTTAAAAATACCACCAAAAAGCCGACCAGCGAATTTAGTCCTGCCGATAAACCTTCTCCCTTGTTGAGTTTATACAGCAGTAGCCGTAAAAAGTATTACTTGCCAACAAAAGCAATTTACACCAAAGCCAAAACAACTCTCGCATTATTTTATCCTAATGGTTCTGTAGCTACCGTTAAATTTGAACCTCAGAAAATGTACTTCAGGTTAAGCCTGTTATCGCTTACCAACCGTAGTGAGATCGACGATATCCAGTGGGGGCCTTACCACACCACCATCGATAACCTATTTGGCGATGTTATTGGTGTAGCCAGAGATACCAGCATGGCTGTCAATTATGCAATCGGTGCTTTAGCGCTCAATGATGCCACCACAGGAGGTAAATCGACCAATATTGGCGATTGTGCACCTTTTCAATACATGATTCACAGTCCCGATAAAAAACGCTTCCCTTTACCTTCAGATTTAAAAGAAGGACAGTTGTTTGCCATTGGTGGCGACGGTAAAAACGATGTTGCTTTTTACTCACACCCGGAACCTTATTACAGGATTTTATATGGAAATTCGGCCGATATTGATGAAAAAGGCATGGTTTCTATAGTTTATCACGCATCAGACAGGCGCAAAGGCAAAACCATTTTATTCTCTCTTATTCCTTTTTTACCAACCAACAAACCTAACCATATTGAAGTAGAACCATTGGCAGATGTTGATTACATTGGTTCAAAAATAGCGCTTTGGGGAAGTCCGGATAGCATTGCTTTAATGACTGTAATTAAAAACATTGTTAAGGCCGAAGGCTTGCCGTACCCAACGGTAAATGGTAAGTGGATTAAAGATCCTGCCGCATATTTAAACGATGTAGCCACTGCAGGTAGCAATTGCGACAGCGTTATTGCCTATACCCAAAAGCTTGGTTTTAAAGCTGTGCAATGGGAGCATGAGCCTATGTTTGGTATTGATAGGGGCAATAAAGGATATATTAACGGATTTTCTTTTGAGAAAAAGCCACTGAAATACACCGAGGGTAACAAATCATATAAAGATTTTACAGATATTTCTAACCCGCTGGGCATATGGGCCGGATTTCATACCATTACTACAGCATTAAGACAGGGTACCAAAGATGTAAGCCCTATACCAAGCAAAGACCTGGCCTATCAGGTAAAAAGAATACTGGCAAAAGATATCAACCCTACAGATACCACTATTGAAGTTACAGACCCCACTTATTTAGATGAAATTGCCAGCTGGGAAGGCCATACTGAGCATTTGAATATGATTAAGATTGATAATGAAATTATTTACTACCAGGGCGTATCGAAAACGGCACCATACAGGTTGCACAAAGTGAAAAGGGGCTACTGGAAAACCATTCCGGGCAATCATACCAAGGGAGATACCATTTATAAACTACAGGTTTCAATTGGTTCGGGTTACGATGGCATTATTCCCAATATGAAACTTCAGGATTCGGTAGCCATGTATTATGCCGATATGAGTAAGATTAACGGGATTTATTACCACGATTGGGACGGGCAGGAATTCCTTTTTAATCAGGGGCACGGTTATTATGCCGTAAAACGCTTTCATCGTCAGTTATTTGATCGGGCAGCTCAACATAAACTACCCGATCTTCGAATTATGGGCGCCACACTTTCTGAAGGTTCGTGGCATTATCAATCTGTTTGGAATGTGGGTGGTGGCACCAACATGTACGATGTTAAACAACGTAAATGGGGAAGTTCAACCTCCGAAGGAAAAGATTTGCGAGATGTAGCTTATGCCAATTATTTTCCGGCAACCTTTGGAATGAATTTTCAGCTTACACCTACGTCGAAAGTGGCCGATTACGAGCATATTCAAGCTGTTTCTGTAGGTGCAGGGGCAACTTATCAGCTTCACATATCCAAAGCATCAATTGAAGGCTGTCCGCAGAAAGACGAAATTTTTGCAGCCATCCGTACCTGGGAAAATGCAAAAGCTGCAAATGCATTTCCGAATCACATTAAAACAACATTAGCCGATCCATTAAAAGACTGGCACCTGGAAGCAGTAGATCAAAATCATTGGAACCTGTACCCGATGCAAAATGGCGAAAAAGGCAAAGCCATTGTTTTAAGCAGGGATGTTAAAGGTGGTTATTAAACACTACTGCTGGCATAACAAAACGAATTTTTAACCAAATAGTATATTTTGCTGCGTGGAGTGTGTTCAGATCTGGCTGGATACGCTCTGCAAAAGCAGTTTAGTGAGGCATTATTTTAGCTGGTTCCGATGAGATTGGCACCATTCCTTTATAAATGTTGCATTTTCGTTAATTCGGGCAATGCCAGTCAATACGCTAAGTCGCTGCTGCCGGCAACTTTTGAAGGTAATGTTTATACCAAAGGAACGATAAGGGCTGTTAATCTCAATAAGCCAATGCGTTTTGGCGAAATGGGAAAAGACGCACAAGACCAGTTAAAAAAATATAAAGAGCAGGCCGCTACTGAAAAAACAGCACTTGTTAAAGATGAATTTGATGCAGCTGCCATTTTAACTACTCAGAACGATAATTTTTACCTGGAAATTAACCTGGATAGAAATTGGAAGACTGTTCAGCCCAGGAAACTGGTAAGTACAAGCTCGTTGCGTATGGCTATTGTGCCTAACCTGCCATTCGAAAATACTGATGGTTCTGCTTTAAAAATCGATACCGATTATTTTGGAAAGAAACGCGATATTACAAATCCATTTCCCGGGCCATTTGAAATAACAGCAAGTAGCAAACAGAAAATAAAATTGTGGTAAAATATGAAACTTAGAAAGTTAAATATTAAGGATTCAGCAAAACAACTATTTGCAAGATGCATTTTAGCAGCCTTGCTTTTATTTGGGTTTATACATGCTTCGGCCCAAAATGCGACAGCGACTCAAAGTAAGGTGCAGCAAAAAAACAGCTTAAAAGTAACCGATATATGGGTAGTATTTAAAACCCACTTCGATTTAGGTTTTACCGATTTGCCCGAAAACGTGTTTAAGCGCTATCGCGAAGAAATGATGGACAATGCCTTAAGCGTAATCGAAAAAAGTGAAAATGCACCCAAAGAAAAACGTTTTGCCTGGACGGTTTCTGGCTGGCCTTTACAGGCTCAGATATTAGGCCCATTACAAACACCGGAAAGAAAAGCGAGGATCGAAAAAGCCATTAAATCGGGCACTTTGGTGGTGCACGGATTGCCTTTTACCACCCATACCGAATCGCTAGATTACGAAGACCTGGTGCGGGGACTGGGCTTTTCTTCAGCCGTTGCCCGGAAATATGGTTTGCCATTGCCCATCAGCGCTAAAATGACTGATGTACCCAGTCACTCATGGATTATGCCTACTTTACTGAAACAGGCAGGTATTCAATTCTTACAATTAGGGTGTAACCCTGCAAGTCAGTATCCGCGTTTCCCCGAGCTATTTTGGTGGGAAGGGGCCGATGGCTCTAAAGTATTGTGCAACTATACCGCCGATTACGGTTCAAGTATAAAACCTACTCCAAACTGGCCTTGTAAAAACTACCTGGCCATGCAAATGACAGGCGATAACCATGGACCGCCTTCGGCAGAGGAAATTGATAAACTGCTGGCCTACGCCGCAAAAGAATTGCCTGGGGTTAAAATACACTTTGGTACGCTGGATGATTTTGCCAAAGCTGTTTTAGCAGAAAAACCGCAGTTGCCTACCGTTAAAGGTGATTGCCCCGACACCTGGATTCACGGTTTACAATCTAATCCGGTAGAGACCAAAATGGCGCGCAATATTCGTCCGCTCGAATCGGCACTTGATGGCCTGAATACACAATTGAAAAGCTGGGGTATTCCGGTTGGTTCTGTTTCAGCCAAACTCCAAAAAGCTTATGAGCAAAGTTTGTTATATGCTGAGCATACCTGGGGAATGAATGCCGAGTACGGGCCCCGCTATAGTTATGGCGATGCCTGGAAAAAATGGATGGCGGAAGCAGAAGCTGAGCCACTTCCAGAAAATGGAAATTACGCGGCCTTAAAAAACAGCAATGCGCACAACACCGCCATAGGAAGTAAACGGAAATGGCTGCGTTCTTACGATGATAAACGTCAGTATATTCGCAATACAAATGATTTGGTTGGTAACGAGTTAAATATAGAACTCAATCTGCTGGCTCAATCTGTAAATAAAAATGGCAAAAGGGTAGTGGTATATAATCCGCTCCCCTGGAAACGATCGGGAATGATAGAAAACCCATGGGAAAAGGGTAAATACTTTTATGCAAAAGATGTAGCCGCATCTGGTTACAGTACTTATACATTTGATGAGCTGAAAGCACGTGTAGAGGGTAATGATGAGCAGACTACATTTAATACACCTTATTTTAAAGTGGTATTCGATTTAACCAAGGGTGGAATCAGTTCTTTAATTGAGCAATCAACCGGCCGCGAACTGGTCGATCAAACATCGAAATATGCCTTAGGGCAGTTTTTACACGAGCGCTTTAGTGCCAGTGAAGTTAACCAGTGGTTTAATGCCTATAGCCGCGTAAAGGATGGCTGGGGCTTAAACGATTTGGGTAAACCTGGTATGCCAGATGCTACTCAGGTACCTTATCTGGCTTTTACACCACATGCCTGGAACATTCAGGTTGCGCATGGTGCTGTAGCCGATATTGCCACTTTAACAGCTGTAACTACCGATGGTTATGCAAAAGGCTACACCCTTAAATTTACTTTTCCGCGCCAGGCCGCCTATGTAGATGTAGCCTGGAGCGTGGATGCAAAAACTCCCGAAAAGCAGGCCGAAGGCGGCTGGCTATGTTTTCCGTTTAAAGTTAAGCAACCTAATTTTACCATTGGGCGTTTGGGCGGACCTGTTAATCCTGCCAAAGGTATTATTAAAGGTACCAACAGGTATTTAATGGCGGTAAATACCGGTGTAGCCCTTACGGAAAGCGATCAGTCGGGTGTTGCATTATCTTCGGTTGATGCGCCCCTGGTAAGTTTGGGCATGCCTGGCTTATGGAAATATGACCTGGATTATGTACCTACGCAGCCTGCAGTATTTGTGAATTTATACAACAACATGTGGAATACCAATTTTGCTTTGTGGCAGGCTGGCAGCTGGACGGAAAGTGTGCGCGTTTGGCCCATTAACAAAGGCTCGGAAACTACCCGTAACCTGGTTAAAAACGGTTGGGAAACCCGCTTACCTTTATTAACAGGGCTGGCGGATGGAACTCCAGGTAAATTACCATTAAATAAAAGTGGTATAGCGATTTCGAGGGCAGGTGTTTTAATTACTGCCTTTGGCGAAAATCCTGATGGCAAAGGAACTGTTTTGCGCCTTTGGGAGCAAGCCGGAAGTTCAGGTGTTTTAACCATTACCTTACCTCATAAACAATTTTTAAAAGCGCTCCCCGTAAACCTACGCGGTGAGGCGACAGGTAAGCCTATCCGTATAGCCAATGGGACCTTTAACTACAATGTTAAAGCATTCGGCCCGGCCAGTTTTATCTTACAATAAAGTTTTATATCCCTTTTACTTTTGCCACAGGTGCACAGATAAATAAAGTCTGTAATCTGTGGCTTTTTTGTGTGCGCTAATCACGATAAAGTTTCATACGGAGTTAGCGGTTACCGGCTGACTTTGGAGATTAACTCAAAGAAAATCACCTGTCAATATCTATTGGGTGAAATTAGAATCCAATCATTTCTTGTTAATTATTTTATGTGTTTAACTAGTTGTAATTGAGTGTGTAATGTAGTTGGTGTTGGTCTGTATGCTGAATGCTACAGCGGCAGTTTAACAGCAAAAAAAGCATCAGTAATTATCAAATCAATAGTGGTTTAGCGCTATAGATATCATCAATTTTACTAAGTCAAATAAATATTACCTAACCAAATTTTCTAACAAACCTTTATGAACAAAAACTAACCTAAATCTTTAAACCAAACCAAATGAATTTATGTATACACAACTAAAATTATTATTAGTAACCTTAAGTATCAGCTGTTTAATGCTGGTGTCGGTTAGCACACAGGCACAGGAAATAATCGCTGTGAAAGGAAAAGTGCAAGACTCAAAAGATGGCATACCATTGCCTGGTGTTACCGTTAAACCCGAAAAAGGTACCGGTGGAACGACCACCAATGAAGAGGGCTATTTTACCATTAATGTACCCAGGGGCAGCAAGCTCGTTTTTTCGCTGGTTGGCTATACTGCTAAAACTGTTAGCACTACCGGAGCGAGTTTAAACATTCAGCTCGATAATGCTCAGAACGATCTGGACGATGTAGTGGTACTGGGATATGGTACCCAAAAGAAAGAGTTATTGTCTGGTTCAGTAGTTACACTAAAAATGGACGATACACGCCGCAATACACCTACCACATCTTTGGGTAATCTCCTTGCTGGCCAAATGGCTGGCGTAACTGTAGGTACTCCGAATGGTATTCCGGGTACACAGCCCAGTATATCTGTACGTGTAGGAACCTCTTTTAATGCGCAGAACGTACTTTATGTAATTGACGGTAAAATCAGTGGTTCAGGCGATTTTAATAATTTGAGTCCCAATGATATTGATAACGTAACCGTATTAAAAGATGCTGCCTCGAAAGCAGTTTATGGTAGCCGGGCTGCTGGAGGGGTAATTTTGGTAACTACCCGTACCGGAAGAAAAAATTCAGCTGCAAAAATTGATTATTCGTTCAGTACAGGTTTTGACAGGCGTGGCAAAAATGCCCCGTTAACAAGCGCAGTTGAAACGGGCGAATTGTACAACCGCATTAACCCCACAAGCGACCCCGCAGGTTGGAAATGGACCGATAGCGACCTCGCATATTTTAAAAACATCAATGATGGCTGGGGTTATAATCAATTGGATGCAGTTTGGGAAAATCCTTATACCCGTACACATAATTTAAATGCATCGGGCGGTAGCGATAAGATTAGTTATTTCATTGGTGGTTCATACACTAAGCAAGGTGGATTTATGAAAAACCTAACCTTTGATAAGTACAACCTACGCGCCAATATTACCGCTGATATTACTAAAAACCTGAATTTGTTTACTGGTATTACCATTAATAATAACTTAATGTATTCTCCAACCAACACATCGGTAGGTGATGTATCAGGAATTTACAGAAAGCTGTTACTTTGGCAACCAGATCAGCCGGTATGGACCAACGGCGGCAATCCTATTGATTATGGTTGGATTGGAAACGTAGGGGCCGAAGTAAGGGGCGATGGTGGTTATATCAAAGGCAATAATATTAAACCGGTTTTAAATTTAAAGGCCACCTACAAAATTGCAGCAGTTGAAGGGCTAAGCGCTTCGGCACAGTTTAACAAATCGTACACCAATAACCGTAATAAAACCTTTGAAAAGCAGTATGATATGTGGGTAATGAAAAAAACAGGTTTTCATATCATTAGTACCGACGATAACGATTTGGTAACGCTAAAAAAATCATCGCAGATTGGAAAGAGTTTTATTCAGGAAAATTATAACTGGGGCAACGATTATCAATTAAACTTCCAGTTAAATTACGATCATTCATTTAAAAAGCACAATTTAAAAGGATGGCTGGTTTACGAAAAAGCCGAATCGAATAGTGGAGGGATATTTGCCGGACGTGAGACATTCCCGGTTTATCTTACCGACCAGTGGTGGGCTGCCAGTAACCAAAGAGCCGACGATTACGGAGGTGGAGATACAGAACTTTCTGATGGGAGGATTTCGTATGTAGGACAGGCATTTTATGATTACGATGGTAAATACCTGGCCAGTTTCTCTAGCCGTTACGATGGGTCTATGCGGTTTCCTGCCGACAAACGCTGGGGCTTTTTTCCGGCCGGATCAATTGGCTGGGTTGTTTCTAAAGAGAAGTTCATGAGCCAGGCAAAAGGTATTAATATGTTAAAAATCCGTGCCTCAGCTGGTTTAACCGGTAACGATGCCATTGGTGGCTGGCAGTGGCAGCAATCTTACCAAAACGGTAACGCTATATTTTTAGGTACAACACCGGTAAGTAACGTAGGAATAACTTATGGAGCTTTAACCAATCCAAATCTTACCTGGGAGAAAACATTAAATTATAACGTAGGGGTAGATGTAGAGTTTTTAAAACATTTTAGTGGTAGTGCCGAATATTATTACATCAAAACCTATGATATTTTAGGGTCACGAATTGCTTCTGTTCCTCCAACATTTAGCCGCACGTTACCGGCTTCTAATTACGGACAGATTAATGCGCAAGGAGTAGAAATCAATCTTGGCTATAAAAATAATACCGGTAAATTTAATTACTATGCCAATTTAAACGCTTCTTATGGTGCTGCCAAATATGTTATCCAGGATCAGAACGTAACTTATCCATGGCAAGCTAACCCGGATAAGTCTATGAGTCGTATTGTAACCTATCAGGCTACCGGAATGATCCGTACACAGGCTGACCTGGATGCATTTAAGACAGCTAATCCAAATTACAAGTTTAAAAGTGTTGCACCAGCTCTGGGACAACTTACCTATGCCGATTTAAGCGGACCAAATGGTACACCTGATGGAATTGTTGACGATTGGGATCAGGTTCAGGTTAAAAATAATAACAATCCCATTGTTTTAGGGCTTAATCTAGGATTTGAATGGAAAGGGTTTAGCGTAGATGCTACTTTTAACGGCAATTTGCATCAATCGCGTTTCGTAAACAGTTTGGCTGGCGGTGTTGAATGGAACCGTATGTGGAAACCATGGTACAACGATTCGTGGACACCTCAAAATCCAAACGCAACATTCCCTAACAGGCTTAGTGCAAACGACGGAACACAATCTGTTGTGACCAATAATAGTACTTTCTGGTTAAAAAATGCCAACTTTTTACGAATGAAGCTATTGAATGTGGGGTATAGTATCCCGGCCCGCTATATAAATAAAGTAGGAGTATCTGGTATGAAATTCTATTTCAGTGGTAGCAATCTGTTCGTAATAAGCAAATTTAATAAAGACTATTTCGATCCTGAAATTGGCGACGGATTCTCGGTTCCGATTATGAAGACCTTCAATTTTGGTGTAAATGTTTCACTTTAGTAATGGATAAATAGTATGAAATTATATCTCAAAAATATACGATATTTCGTGTGTAGCCTGGCAGTATTGCTAGTCGTAACATCCTGTAAAAAGGGATTAGATTATAAAAATAATGGGGCCATTAATCCCGAAAATGTATGGTCAGACCCAACCATGATCAAAGCATTCTTAAACGATATTTATGGTGCTTCTATGCCTGGCTGGTCGTTTGATGGAAACAGTACCGACGAAGGTTATAATGGCGCCAAAACATTGGGTAATTATCAGCGCGGTATAATTGCGGTCGATCAGACTACCAGTGCACTTAATTATTCGGTGATCGATAAGGCAAACTTTTTCTTAGATCAGCTAGATGCAGTTGCTGTCTTATCTGCAGATATTAAAGCGCAGTATACAGCAGAAGCCAAATTCTGGCGTGCCTGGAGCTATTGGAACATGGTAAACAACCTGGGTGGTGTGCCTTTAATTTTACATACACAAAATGCCGACGATGTTAATGCTTTGTTCAAAACACGTAATAAAACTTCAGAATGCATAACTCAAATTATTAAAGACCTTGATGATGCAATCGCCGTTTTACCAGGCAAGTATGCCAGCAATGCAGATTACGGACGCATTACTAAAGTAGCTGCAATGGCTGTAAAAGGGAAAGTATTAATGACTTATGCCAGCCCTTTATTTAACCCAACCAATGATGCGAGCCGTTGGCAGGCTGCTTACGATGCCAATAAAGCGGCTAAAGATTATGCTCTTACCCAGGGACATGATTTATTTCCGAATTATAAAAATATTTGGTACACCGAAAGAAATCAGGAAGTGATAATGGTTCGCCAATATACTTTTCCGGGTGCAGGTATAGCTTTTAATTCGATTAGGCCTACACCATTAACTAAAGATGCAACAGGAGTAAACCAGCCAACTCTTAACCTTTTACTGGCTTACCCTAAAAAAGATGGTAGCCCAATGCAGTTCGATAAAAATCAAATGTCAGATCCGGCCTATAACACGCAGTTTATGACCGATTTTTATACCAACCGCGATTCCAGGTTTTACGCTACAATCTTTTTCGGTGGAACACCATATCCAACTCCTGATGAAGTTTCGCCAGTTTATGTAAAGGGAAACAGTTTCTGGGAAGTTTGGAAATACGATGCCGCAACAGATAAGTACTCAAGCGCCATGAACGTTGTACATACTGGCATGACAGGTGGCGGACAAACTGGTTTCTGGGAAAGAAAAGGTTTAGATACCACTTTAGTTGCAGCATTATATGCCCAAGGTCAAACCGATTGGCCGGTAATCAGATATGCTGAGGTATTGATGAACTATGGTGAGTGTGCCAATGAGCTGGGCAAAAGTGGTGAGGCTTTACAAGTGTTAAAAGATATCCGCCGTCGTGCAGGCATTACTGCAGGAGCCGGAAGTAACTATGGCATTACTGCTTCGGCAACAAGCGATATCCGCGATGCCTATATGAACGAACGCCAGGTAGAATTTGCTTTTGAGAATAAGCGTTTTGGAGATTTAAGACGCTGGAAACGCTACGATTTGCTTAATGCCCAAACGTTTAAACATGGTTTATATGCCACTTTAAAAGATGGAGTTGTAATTAGCCCTTCAGAGACCATCATGAATGCTACAACACGGGCTAAACTAAGGGGCGTTTATATCGATAACCTCGATGGCGATCCGAATTTTAAATTCAATCTGGATTTAAACCACTGGTTTTATGCTATACCACCAGCGCAGATTTCTCAATCTAAAAACGTGATATTACAAAATAAAGAATGGGGCGGAACCTTCGATCCGCTACAATAAGGACTCAATTAGTTAGAAATAATTAGTTATGATTAGTTTGTTTTAAAAAAGAGGGGGGCGAGCCCCCTCTTTTTGAGTATAAATGCAAAACAATTAGCCCTTACAAAAACAATAGAAAAATGTCGGAAATTAACAGCCGGCAATAAGTTTGAAAAGTGAAAAAGTGATGAGAAGTATAAAAAAAAATAAACAGATCAGTTGTTTATTATTGATCTTGGCATTTGCACAATTGCCGGCATATGCGCAGCTAAGCGATGAAGCGGAAGCACAGCAGCTGCTTAAAACTGTTAGTGGCCGTATGCGCTTAAGCATTCAGCAATATTCGGGTACCAACCTGGTTAACGAAGAACAGTTTAAGCAAAAACAACTTCAACGTAATGGTGCAAACTGGCAATTGAAAGTACAAACCGCAAAAGTAGCTGGTGAACCCGAAGCCATTGATGTAACTACAAGTTTTATTTTAGAAAAAGGAGTGGCAGCGTCAACGGCAGTATCAGCCTCATTTGATTTTAGCAATTGGAGCCGCGACAACTATGTATTGGTGCCGGCCAGTATTTATAACGGCAATCGTTACCATGCTATCGGCAATGGGTACAATCCACCTTACCCTGCAGAAATGTATTACAATCCCAATGTGCCTTTAACCATTTCCAATAATCCCAGATTGGCTATCGAAACTGGTAAGGCATCGCGCATTGAATTGCAAAGCACAAGCACGGCAACGCCGGCCATGTGTTTTTATTCGCCCAAGGTAAAAAAAGGATTTATTGTCCTTACCAGCCAGCAATCGACTTTCGGTAACAATGGGTTAAGCATTGCCGAAAATACAGCTCAGGATAGCTGTAACTTTAGCATTACGGCTCCTGCAATGCGTAAACTGGCAGCGGGTTTTGGCGATTACCATGCCAGTGGTGATAAAGCACCTGATTGGAAAAGTGGTGATGCACTTGCCCTTAGTTTCAGGGTTTATGTTTTTGCCGCCAATGGCATTCCCGATTTGCTTACTAAGTTTATGAAGGTGCGCAAGGCATTTACAGGTACTAACCACCCTCGCAATCAACTACCCATGAGCAAGGGACTTGAGTTAGCCAGAACCATTTGCGGCAATAATTTTATTACCGTACCGGCAGGAAGTTATTATACACCAGAGAACGGAAACGATTTTCAATTGGGATGGGTGAGTGGTATGATCAATACCTACCCCATGCTGGCCATGAATAACGAAAAGGAACGTAACCGTGTTGCAGCTGAACTCGATTTTGTGATGAACAAATTGCAAGGCAAAAGCGGGTATTTTTATGGAGGGATAACCGCAAAAGGGGAGATTCGTCCCGAAGAAATGAATGCCGCCTACCCTGAAATACAAGCCATGGTACGTAAAAATGGCGATGTACTGCTGTGGTTAATGAAACATTTAATGTTGTTTAAAGCACAGGGGTATGGCAATATGATTAAACCTGAGTGGGAAGATGGAGCCCGTAAACTTGCAGCAGCATTTACCAATACCTGGAAAAAAGATGGCGAATTTGGACAGTTTATTGCCCCAGCAACAGGAAAAATAGCCATATACAACTCAACTGCGGGTGCCATTGTTCCGGCCGGGCTGGCTGTGGCTTCGGCTTATTTTAAACAACCAGAGTGGTTGGCGGTGGCTAAGGCTTCGGCCAGTTTTTATTATAATCGCGATGTGGTAAGCCAGGGCCTTACCGGTGGTGCCTGTGGCGATATTTCGATGGATGCAGACAGTGAAACCGCTTTTGGCTTTATGGAATCGTTAATGGCACTCTACTATTACACGGGCGATAAAAGCTGGTTAAACAAGGCAGAAGTTCAGGCCGCACTTTGCGCTACATGGGCAATTTCTTACGATCCGGTTTTTCCGGTTAAAAGCCAGATCGGGCAATTAAAGTGCAACATGGCTGGGGCGGTTTGGGCCAGTATCCAGAACAAGCATGCCGCACCAGGCGTTTGCACCTCATCAGCCGATTATCTGTTTAAACTTTTCAGGGCAACAGGAAACAAACTGTATGCCGATTTAATAAGAGATATGCAGCACGCCTACGCAGAGGCAGTTAATGTACCACCTTACCACATCACCACCAATAACTTGCCTGGTTCGAGTATGGAACGCATACAGCCAAGCGATGCTGAAGGAAAGGGGAGTATTGGCAATTTTATTAATACCCGCAATTCGTGGACTGAAACCAACGGTATGCTTATGGCTTTGGAATTACCCGGTATTTATCTGCAAACCGATAAAAAGAAGCTCTACGTTTTCGATCATGTTTCAGCCCAGATAATAAAGCAAGATGCAAACGGAACAGTGCTTGAACTTAAAAATGAAACTATCCACGATGCCGAGGTTACCCTTTTTGCCGAAACCAGCGCTGCCGCAATAAAGCCACTGGGTTATAGCAATTTTATAAAATGGCCTAAAGCAAGCGTAAAAGCCGGAGAAATCATAAAAGTACAAATTGCAAAAAATGGAATGTTAAGTCCTTTGCGTTCCAGTTAAAATGGAGACTATACAAAAAGCATGGTTGAAGGGATTTAAAAATCAAGAAAGCATTGGTAATAGTCAAAATTGTAATAGTTATTTGCTGCCAGAAAAAATATTTTTGTTCATAGAGGTAAAGTGTAAATTAGATAGATGCAATCATCAAAATATTTGTCAAAGTGTGTTTTAGGTACCGCTGCCTTAGGTGGTATCTGGGGGGCAATCGATAAAGAAGAATCGGTTAGTGCCATACTATTGGCACTTGAATATGGCATAGAAGCCCTTGATACTGCACCAGCATATGCCGATGCTGAAGAAATTGTAGGAACTGCCCTGAAAAAATGGAGAGGAAGAATGCCGCAAATCAACACTAAAGTTGGGCGCTTAAAATGTTATGCTACCGATGAGGGGATTTATGATTATACCCCGTTGGGAATGGAGAGAAGTGTACAGGAAAGTTTAACAACCTTGGGAGTAGAAGCCATTGATGTTTTGTTTTTGCACGATCCGGATGCCATTGCACAGGATACAGATATAGAGTTGGTTTTTAAGCAAATGCAAAAATTTAAACAAGCAGGTTATGCCAAAAAAATAGGCATTGGGGGTAATCTGCCCGATTGGTTTAAGCAATACGATTTTGCATCAATATTTGATGTGGTGATGGAATTTAATCGTTTGGATGCCTGTTGTAAGGATGCACTGATTACCAGTATACCCTATTATAAGGCCAATAATATTCAGTTCTATTCAGCCAGCCCATTGCACATGGGGTTGTTAGGCAATAAGTATCAGGAATTTGTTGATACTCTACCCGTTTGGATGGATAAAAAAAGTATTGAAAAAGCCAAACAGATAAAAAAGATTGCCGATAAATATAAACTATCGTTGCCTAGCATGGCACACCGGTTTATCCTCTCCATACCAGAAGACTTTAAAATGGTAATCGGCCCTGGTAATTCCGAACAATTGTTAAAAACCTTATTTGATATCCAGGGAGGAGCTTTACCAGAGCAGGTTTTTAAAGAAATAATGAATTCAGATACAATTTAAACGAAATAAGATGAACGCTATCGATAATGAAATATTCCATATTCACTCAGTTCAAGTTAGGCGGTTAGCACCTGTGCAGGCTGTTACCCCGTTTCAGGATGCAACGATGGGGCCATTCGGTACATTTAGTTTATCGGTAATTACGCTTACAGATGAAGACGGAAATATAGGCGAAGCACCGGTTTTTAGTGCGTATACCCATCTGCTAGAGGTGTGTATGTTGCCAATCTTATTTCACAGTCGCAATATTACATATAAAGAACTGTACCAAAAGCTCTATTGGTCTATTCGAAACGAGGGTTTTAGAGGCACAGCTGCGTCTATACTTGGAGAGATCGATTTAGCCTTGCATGATTTGGCTGCGCGGCGGAAAAGAAAGCCACTGCACCGTTATTTAAATGCCGATAGAGACGATGTATTGATGTATTGCAGCGGTGGGGGTACCAATTATTCGTATAAGGAACTCGAAAAAGAGATTGAATATTTCCTGCATTGCGGTACCGATTGCATCAAAATGAAAGTAGGGAAGAATTTCGGGACTGCCATGCAAGAGGATATTGCGCGGGTTAAGCATGTGCGTAAAATAATTGGCGATGATATTAAACTGGCAGTAGATGCCAATCAGATCTGGAATGTTGATCAGGCTTTGCAGTTTATTAATGGGGTAGAATCAGAAAATATCGAATGGTTTGAAGAGCCTGTACATTCGGCTTCAATAACAGATATTGCCTTGTTATGTGAAAAATCGGCCATTCCTATTTCTTTTGGCGAATCGGAACGGAGCGCAAAAGTATTTCCTGCATTAAAGAATGCTGGTGTGCAACATTTGCAACCCACTCCATATTACCTGAGCAGTATTGGAGAGTGGATGGAGGTACGCGATTTAGCCATAGAAGCAAATCTCGATTTTTCATCAGGAAGTTATTCTTTATTTACTGCTGCTATTTTAGCTGCTGCCCCCGATCATTTCAGGGTTGAATACCTATACACGTTAATGCAAGGGCTTGAAACATATTTTTCAGTGTGCCCTCAGTTAGTAAAAGGAAGATTTGTTTTGCCCAACATTGAAGGATTGCCAGTTAGAATTGACTGGGATTACTGGAACCGCAAAGGTAAAATAGATTTTGATAAAACCTGGACGGCAGAAAAATCAAATTCCTACAGTCCCATCGTTCTACTTTAAATCGCAGGTATATGGATGTTTCATTAGCCCTTATCGATTATGTTGTGCTGCTTGGATACCTCATTATGCTCCTTTTTGTGGCCTTTTATCTAGGGCAGAAAAAGAAGAATGCCGCCGATATTTTTTTAGGCGGAAGAAGTCTTACCTGGTGGCAAATCGGCTTTTCTTTATTCAGTGCCAATGCAGGCCCAATGATGTTAATCGGCTTTGCCAGTATCGGCTTTACCAAAGGGGTTGTGGGTAGTAATTTCGAGTGGCTAGCCTGGATTTTCCTTTTGCTCCTGGCTATGGTTTTTGTACCCCACTATCTCACTACCAAAGTAAGCACCATGCCACAGTTCCTGATGGTGAGATATGGAAAACGGTCTTATAACTTTCTAACCATTTACAGCCTCGTATCCATTATGGTGGTTTGGTTAGGAAGTGGTTTGTATGCAGGCGGCTTGTTAATTTCGCAGATATTTAACTGGCCCCTATTTAAAGCAATGGTATTGGTAGCCATTATTGCCACTAGTTTTACCACTTTGGGCGGACTTAAGGCAGTGGTGCGAACTGGCGTTTTTCAGTCAATCATTATCATCCTGTCTTCCATCGTACTTACTGTATTGGCACTCAATAAAATTGGCGGAATATCAAAACTGTTAAGTGGAGCCCCATCCTCATACTGGCATTTATTTCAACCTGCTAAAGATCCCGAATATTCGTGGGTGGCCATTATTTTGGGCTATCCCGTTGTGGCTATTTATTATTGGTGTACTGATCAAACTATTGTTCAGAAAGTTCTGGCTGCAAAAGATATCAAAGAAGGCCAGTACGGTGCTGTTTTTATTTCGGCGCTTAAAATCATTATGCCCTTCATCTTTATATTTCCCGGTATAATGTGTTTTGTTTTATATAAAGATATCGCCAAACCCGATAACGCTTATATTACCCTGGTTAAGCAGCTCATGCCACCGGGTTTAATGGGTTTATGTATTGCAGCGTTAATTGCGGCTTTAATTGATACCATTTCTTCGGGTTTAAATTCGTTCAGTACTGTTTTTACTTTGGATGTGGTTAACCAGTATAAAAAGCTTAATGAAAAACAAAACCGGTTGGTTGGTCGCGTGGTAACGGTTCTGGCAGCGGTTTTGGCTTTGCTTATTGCCACATTATATTCCTATTCGGGTAAAGGCTTTTTTGATTTAAGTCAGGGTTTGGTATCTATTCTGGCGCCACCGCTTTCAGTTGTTTTCTTAATGGGCGTTCTATGGAAAAAAGCCAACAATAAAGCAGCCGAAACTGTATTGTACGGAGGTGGTTTCCTTTGTGTTGTATTGGGGCTTTGTCATATCCTCAATTATCCATACAAAGGTTATTGGCCGCATTTTTTACTATTGTCTTTCTATATCTTTTTAGCCTTATCGGTTATCATGGTACTGGTTTCGGTTTTTACCAAAAACACCCACGAGCACCCGCTATTATCTATTGCCGAAACCAACAAACAGTTTAAATATAAATCAACGAGGGTTTGGCTCTTATGGGCTATACTTGCGGTTGTAATGGCAGGTATTTATATTATCTTTAATTAAAAACTATTTTATGGCCGAACAATTTCCAAACCAACTAATTTCGAGTAATACAAGTGTTTTAACTGCTAACTTTCGCCGCATTTTATTTGCAGCCTTTTTGCTTTGTTTTTCTATGTTGGGATGCCAAAAAACGCCCGATAAAACAAAAGACAAAGAACTGGTTTTTGTAGTAAACCTGGTTGATGATGAAAAAAAGGTTAAGGAATACCTGGATTACCATAAAAAAATCTGGCCAGAAGTTGAAGCCGGTTTTAAAAAGGCGGGATATAAGAAAATTACGCTTTACCGCTTTAATAAAACGATAGTGATGATGATTACCGTACCCGAAAATGCCGATTTAAACCATATGGGGCAGGTGGCAGAATCGTACAGCGAAAAATGTAAAGCCTGGAACCAGCTGATGAGTAAGTACCAAGTAGGAGTTGCGGGGGTAGCTCCTGGACAAAAATGGGCCCAAACTGAAGAGATCTATTCTTTTATTAATCCGTAATACAGTTTACGGATTAATCATTTAATCTGCATACTCTTTTACAAACGACCTTGGCGACTGACCTTTAATTTCTTTGAAGTGTTTATTAAAGTTCGATAGGTTATTGTGCCCGCTGCTATAACAGGCTTCGCTCACATTACAGGTGCCTTCAATTAGCAGTTTGGCGGCAAACCCAATCCGTACCTCTTTAATAAAATCAAGCAGGGTCCGGTTGGTTTTAGCTTTAAAGAACCGGCAAAAGGCAGCAGGGTTCATATTTACTAAGCCCGCTACATGCGAAAGTGAAATCGTTTCTTTGAAATTTTTGAAAATGTAATCGTAAATCAGGTTGATTTTATCGGCATCGGCAGAGTTATCAACGATATTAAAACCGGGTGTAGCCAAAATAGAATACTCGCCCGATTGCGCCAGTACATCGAGTAAGTGCAACATTAACGAAGCCCTGTGCAGGCCTTTGCTTACCAGCATTTCCTGTAATAAGCTTTTCGCCGTTTCTAAAGTATTGCCCGTAAAACGAATTCCTTTAGAAGCATTGTGGAATAACTCCTTTAAATGACGGGCTTCGGGTTTATCCAGTAAATCTTTACCCAAAAAATCAGGGAAAAAATGAACTACAGTAACACGGGGTTGCTGGTAGCTGTTTACGCTTCCATAATATTGCCAGCAATGTGGCAAATAACCGCCCATTAATATCAAATCAGATCCTTTAAAATCTCCGGTATGGTCACCAATAAATCGTTTGCCTTCGCAGTTCTCAATCAATGCAATTTCAAAGTTGAGGTGACACTTCATATGCGTGTACTTGATCAACTCAAGTGGCTCAGTGCGGATGGTAAATGATTGGTTAGGTGGAAAGTTAAAGTTCTCGTATCTGTATTCCATAAAATTGTATTTCTACTGTATAAATATCCTGTTTTTAGCTGAAATGTGCAAGTATATTTGGAATTAAGTTGCTGATTTTTGAAAATTTTATTTGATATTTTGTATGTTTTCAACTTTATGTACGTATTATTTTAAAATTATTTGAAATAATATTTTGTTTGATATCTATTTTTTTAGTGTATATAAATTGTTGTTTTATTAGTGAAAATAATCCATGAAAAAAATAATCCCCATAACTTTCTTCATGCTCCTGGTGCTTATTGTGGGTGCCAAAGACATGAAAATTTTAAGCCCTGATAAAAAAATTCAGTTAACCATAAGTACGGGCTCAGCCAATAGGCCAGGTTTAAACTATAGTGTAATGTTTAAAGGGCGGGTAGTGCTTGCAGCTTCGCCTATGGGGTTCGAATTTGAGCACGAAATTCCTTTATCTAATCACCTTGAGGTGGTTTCGGTTAACGAAAAATTAAATAATACTATGTGGAAACCTGTTTATGGCGAGCGGAGTAGTTATCCTGATTTTTACCGGGCTGTTACCATTCAGTTGAAAGAAACAACTAAACCTTTCCGCTCGTTTTCTATCGATTGCCGGGTGTACAATGAAGGACTTGCTTTCAGGTATAATATCAATACCAACAAACCGCTAACCATTACCCGCGAGCTTACCGGTTTTCAGTTTACTGACGATCACCCATCGTGGATTGCACAGCACTCACAGGCTAGCTATGTAGAAGGGAAGGTTAGTAAAACAATGAATGAATTGGAAAGGCCTTACGTAATTAAAACCCAGCCCGATTGTTTTGTGGCTTTGGGCGAGGCCGCTTTAACCGATTATACACAGATGAGGTTTAGCCGTTCTGCTATCGACAGCTTATTATTGCTGGCCGCACTTAAAGGAAAAGTGCTTTTCGATCACAGTTTTTCTACTCCCTGGCGTTATGTGATGATCGCTGAGTCGGAAGCTAAGTTGTTGGAAAATAATTATCTGGTATTAAATTTAAATAAGCCTAATGCGCTGAAAGATGTGCCGTGGATAAAACCTGGCAAAGTCATTCGCGAGGTTACTTTAACCACTACCGGAGGGAAAGCATGTATCGATTTTGCCGCTAAACATAAGCTCAGCTATGTAGAATTTGATGCGGGCTGGTATGGGCACGAATATGATAATGCCGCCAGTGCCCTGGCCGTAAATGTCGATACTTCCAGGTCTCCAGGACCTTTAAATCTGCACGAAATCATTGATTATGGTAAGCAAAAGGGGGTTGGCATTATTTTATATGTTAACCAAAGAGCCCTGTCAAAACAACTCGATACCATTCTTCCATTGTACAAATCGTGGGGAGTAAAAGGCATCAAATATGGTTTTGTGAATGTAAGCTCGCAAGCGCATATTACCTGGTTGCACGAAGCCATCCGGAAAGCCGCTGCCCATCAGCTGATGCTCGATATTCACGACGATTACCGCCCAACCGGTTACTCGCGTACTTACCCTAATTTAATCACCCAGGAAGGTGTAAGGGGAGATGAAGAAAGCCCTGATAACAGACAGGCCTTAATTACTATATTTACCCGTATGCTGGCTGGTGCTGCCGATGCTACCAATTGCTATTTTGCTCCGAGGGTTAATCAAATGGGCTCGCATGCCTCGCAGATGGCAAAGGCAATTTGTATTTACAGCCCATGGCAGTTCGTGTATTGGTACGATAGGCCCGTAGGTTCGCCCTTGGGTAAAGGCGGAGCGGGGACTAACACTTCGGCGGCAAAAACAGCAGTGCCGGTAATTGAAGAAATTCCCGATCTGGGTTTTTACGATGCCTTACCAACCGTATGGGACGATACTCGGGTACTGGAAGGCAAAATTGGCGCTTATGCAACCATCGCCCGAAGAAATGGCGATAACTGGTATGTAGGATCTTTAACCGATCAGGCCAGAAAGTTTAGTTTAGCTTTCAGTTTTTTAAAAAAGAATGTAAAATATGAAGCAACCCTTTATGCCGATGATGACAGCCTGCAAACTGATACTAAAATCTACATCAGGCGGATAAAAGTAGATTCGGCAACTGTTTTAGATCTAGATTTAAAAAACAAAAATGGAGTAGCGATAATTATAAAAGCCTTAAATCGATAAAAACGATTTCTAACTCAACGCTAATATGGTTTTACAATCATCAAAAAAGCATCAGTAAAAGTCAAAATCTGAGGAGTTTTTAAGGAGCGCTGTTTCTAATTTAGGCCAAACAAATCATCCCTTCTTTGCTCTTGGATTAAGTATACAAGCTCTTCCCTGCCATTTGGTTGGGAAGAGTTTTGGTAAATACTGCAGGGATTTTAAAATCTATTGGTAAAAAATAGAACGGCGAAATCAAAGCAAACACTATACAGTTTTAATACTTTTCAAGTATGCTGGTGCAAATAAAACATCAATATTGGTCAATTTGTCATCAGTTTTGAAGACTTTAAATTGGCTAATTTAGCAGTGATATGATCATCGATCATCTTTTTGATAAACAACACACAAACAAATTTATGAAGAAAACATTATTGATTAATTTTGTGTTGCTGCTATATTTTGTGAGCAGCCAGGCACAGTCTATT
The DNA here is from genome assembly GCF_003852395.1 of Pedobacter sp. KBW01. NCBI lineage: Bacteria > Pseudomonadati > Bacteroidota > Sphingobacteriia > Sphingobacteriales > Sphingobacteriaceae > Pedobacter > Pedobacter sp. KBW01. Next base: position 600,489 of record NZ_QAJQ01000007.1, on the reverse strand, counting down.
CAGCTAAAAACCGACGATCTGGGACTGAATATTTCCTCATCAGGGCAAATTACCGCCATGTTAAACCCTAAAACGGGCAAGAACTACGTGGCTGCCGGAGTAAAAGCACCTTTGTTAAAAATCCAAACCGGTGAGCAATGGGAAGAACCTGAACAGGCTGCATTCAATCCTAAATCGGGTACCATTACACTGACTTTTGCAGCTTCAAAAGTTTCTGCCGATGTTAAAATTAGCCAAAAGAAAACCCACCTGGTTTTTGAATTGATACGTTTAAGTGCAAAAGATAAAGTAAACGCGGTGATTTGGGGGCCATATCCAACCGTTATTGCTAAAACCATTGGCGAAGTGGTTGGTGTAGTACGCGATGGTAGTTACGCGATTGGACTTCAAGCTTTAAATGTGAAAACACTGGGCGGTGTGCTAAATAATGCAGAAGGAGCCGATTATTCAAGAGGTTCGGTAGCAGTAAGTCAGCCTTATGGTAGTAGTTTGCAGGCTTTTAGTCTCGATCGGTCAAAAGATAGGAAGCATACTGTTTGGAACCAATATCCCAATATGGCCGTTAAGGCAATTGCAAACGAAACCACTGTAGGTTCGAAAATTGCACTTTTTGGATCTCCTGAAAATGAGGTGCTAACGCGTATTGGTGCAATCGAACTTGCCGAAGGCCTGCCACATCCCTTAATTAATGGCGTTTGGCACAAACAGTCGCCCGAAACCGGACGAGCCTACATGATTTCTGATTTTGATGAAAGCAATATCGATTCTATGTTGAACTATACGCAGCAGGCAGGACTAATGTCGCTCTATCAGGAAGGACCGTTTCAATCGTGGGGACATTTTATTTTAAACCCTACAGCCTTTCCTCATGGGAATGCAGGCATGAAAGCTTGTGTAGATAAGGCATCGAAAAAAGGTATCCGTATCGGTGTGCATACTCTTAGTAATTTTGTGAATACCGACGATCCTTATGTTACGCCAATGCCCGATAAGCGGCTTGCTTTAACTGGTAGCTCCATCTTAACCGAAGAAATAGCGCCCACAGCTACAGAAATTACAGTCGAATCCAACGAATATTTTAAAAATATAAAGCCAAGTACTTTACACGCAGTAGTTATTGGCGATGAAATTATCCGTTTTCGTGAAGTAACGGCTACAGCTCCTTACAAATTGCTCGATTGCCAGCGTGGAGCTTATGGTACAAAAGCTACTGCACATGTTAGAGGAACAGCGATCGGGATGATGATGGATTATCCTTACAATACACTCTTTACCAGTTTTAACCTTCAGCAAGAAATTGCCGGGAATTTAGGTCGTTTCTTTAACGAAACAGGCATTTCGCAAATGGATTTTGACGGACATGAAGGTTGTTTGTCGGCCGGAGAAGGTGATTATGGTATGCAGGCTTTTGCCGAAAAGGTTTTTAAAGATACTAAACACACTTTGGTTAATGGCACCAGCAGATCTAGCCATTACTACTGGCACATTTGTCATTACTGGAACTGGGGCGAGCCATGGTATGGTGGGTTCCGCGAATCACAGGGTGATTACAGATTAGAAAATCAGCCCTTTCTCGAAAGAAATTACATGCCTAATATGTTAGGCTGGTTTTTACTTTCCTCAACTACCACTGCTGAAGATATTGAATGGATGATGGCCAGGGCTGCCGGTTATCATGCCGGTTTTGCTTTGGTTGCGCGGTATAAAAGCCTGCAAAAAAATCCAAATACAAGCCAGTTACTCGCGCTCATTAAACTTTGGCAGGAGGCTTACAGAAAGAACATTTTTAGCGCAGACCAGCTTAGCCGGTTAAAAAATCCTGAAAACGACTTCCATCTCGAACAAAATAACCAGGGCTGGAAGTTGTATCCTTTTAAAAAAAACAAATTTGAACACACCAAACAACTACTACAGCCCGGGCAACCAACCTTTTCAGAATGGCAATTTACCAATAGCAATGCCGAGCAGCCTTTAAATTTTACGCTTACATTTACTGGTAAGGAAGGAGTAATTCGCAATCCCTGGCTCGAGCTGGACGGTTATTTTAAACTCGAACTACCAGGCGAATTTGAAGCCGGCACTTCAATTGTATGCAATGGTACAACAGTTAAAGTTTATAATAGTAAAGGTGGTTTTAAAAAGGAAATTACCTTAAAGCAACCTGTTCCAGCTTTAAAAACCGGTAAACATACCATCAAATTTGATTGCGGATTTACTGATGAGAGCGAAATAATCAACCGGTTTATCATTAAAACCATCAGTAATGCAGAGGTGATTCCGAACAAGTAATTATCAGATTTATGCCCGTTACACCTGTTATTGCCAGGCTGCGACAAATAAAATCAAAACCTCATTTTTCAGTGGTTTGTGTTAGCACAAACCACTGTTAAGCATAAAATCTTTTCCCAAGGGCAAGCTCCATTGCCAGTTTACCTCGCTAACTGTCTAAGTCAGCCGGCAATATGCCTGTTTCAATATTTTATTGCTGTTTTTTGCCCGTTAATGCAACTAGTTTTGGCTATACATTTAATAGGAAAGACTAAATAGACCATTAAAAGCAATAAAATCATGAACGAATTATCAATTAAAAAACAAATAGGCCTTTGGGGTAAAATAACAATGTATTTTGTTGTATTTCTGCTAAGCGGTTTGGGTGCTGCACAGGCTACTGAAATTAATTTAACCGATAGCAATACTTTAGTTAGCAAGCCATTGGTGGCGCTAAAGCATATAAAGGCAGGCGTACTGGATGTGGGTTACGCCGAGGCCGGCCTGGCTGATGGGGAAACAGTTATCCTGCTTCATGGCTGGCCTTACGATATAGACAGTTATAGTGAAGTAACAGGCATTCTTGTTGCAAAAGGCTATCATGTATTGGTGCCCTACCTAAGAGGTTACGGTACAACGAAGTTTCTTTCTGCAACTACTCCCCGCAACGGACAACAAGCAGCAGTTGCGGTAGATATTGTGGCCTTTATGGATGCTTTGAAAATTAAAAAAGCCATTTTGGGTGGTTACGACTGGGGAGCTCGTACAGCCGATATCATTGCAGCCATCTGGCCTGAACGTGTTAAAGGATTGGTTTCGGTAAGTGGTTATTTAATTGGTAGCCAGGCTGGAAATTTGGCTCCTTTGCCACCAAAAGCTGAGCTGGCCTGGTGGTATCAATTCTATTTTGCAACGGCACGAGGTGCGGCGGGTTATGCAGCCAATACCAAAGCCTTTAATAAACAAATCTGGCAGCTGGCCTCACCAAAATGGAGCTTTAGCGATGCAACCTATGCGGAATCGGCCAAAGGGTTCGATAATCCTGACCACGTACAGGTGGTGATCGATAACTACCGTTGGAGATTGGGCTTAAGTAAAGGAGAAACTAAATACGGTGTACTTGAAAAGAAACTGGCTACCTCACCTACTATTTCGGTCCCCACAGTAACCCTTGAGGGAGATGCCAACGGGGCGCCGCATCCAGATCCGGCACAATACGCTAGTAAATTTACAGGCAAATATGTGCACCATACCATTAGCGGTGGCATTGGGCATGTGCTTCCTCAGGAGGCACCACAGGCTTTTGTCGATGCCATTATTGAGGTTGCAAATCTGGCCCGCTAAGCATCCCTTCATCCTTAATTATCCGCGATGGATAAAAATCAGATCCACAATCATTGCTTTTCGGGCAGTAATAAGTTCATCAAAAGCATTATCTGTGAGTTGAAATAACTGCTTGTACAAAGGAGCCATAATGAGGGGATAAGATAATAGCGAAAAAAGGTTCATCAGGAATTGGTAGGGAGGCATCGTTTTAACATTGCCCGAGTCCATTTCCTGTTGCACTTCGTTTAAAAAGCTTTCAACAGGACCTGAATCGATATTTCCAACCAGTTGCTTTCCGAGCGTGTTGATTTCGGTTACGAGAAAAGTTTCCTGATAGGGGAAAGCCATCATATCCTTTAAAAATACTTCAATCAGAAATTCAACCTTTTGCCTGAATGGTTTAGCAGAAGCCATACATGCGTTAAGGCGTTCGCTCAGCCCTTGCATCGCTTCCTGAAAAACAGCTGCAATGAGTAAATCCCTCGAGCGGAAATAGTAGTGCAGTGCGGTACGGTTTACTCCAGCCGCATCGGCAATTTCCTGAGTGGTGGCATGCAATTTACCTTCGGCAAAAATGAGCCTTTTGGCGGTGTCTTTAATTAATTGTTCGGTTCCGGTATTTTTAAGTGGCATGTTATTGTTTAATCGCTGTTAATTTAAATTAATGTAACTGTTTATACCAATCTCTTTGATAAAATATTCATCATGAGAGATCACCAACAGTGTGCCTGCATAATCTTTTATGGCTGTAGTTAGTACATCCAGGCTCTTCAGATCCAGATTATTAGTCGGCTCGTCCAAAATAAGCATGTCGGGTTTGAGGTTACTTACAGAAAGACAGCACAGCGCGAGCTTCATTTTTTCGCCTCCACTCAATCCCACACATTTGCGGTCAAAAGAGGCTGCATCAAATTGCGAATGCACTAAAAATGCTCTGATTTCGTGTTCCTGCAATCCAATCGAATTATATTCTTGTATCTGGTCGTAAATGCTTAGCTCTGGCTTAATCATCGCATAATCCTGATCGAGGTAAAGATAGGAAAAATCGGTAGCGCTGTAATTTCCCTGGATGGGTTGCAGCTCTCCAGTTACGATTTTTAGTAAGGTACTTTTGCCAGAGCCATTTGCTCCTTCAATCTGCATCCTTTCGCCCGATCGAAGCTGGAAACTGATTCCTTCTTGCAGCAAAGGAATGGTATATCCGAAGTTAATTGCTTCGGCATCGATCAGTAATTTTCCATGGTGTATTTCGGATGCCATGATGTTGATTTTTAACACTTGATATTGTTGAATTTGCGACCGCGTTTCCTGCATGTTTTCCTGTAAGCCCGTTATTTTTTCATGCTGGGCATCAAGTACTTTAGCCGTACTCCGTTCCGATTTACTTTTCAATCCGCCGGCAATAATGCGGGGAAGCGAGTTGCTTTGTCCGGCGCTTTTACCACGCTGCTCTTGTTTTTGGCGCTGGTAGGCTACATCGCGTGCTTTCTTCTCTGTTTGTTTAAGTGTTTTGGCCTGTTCGTTAAGCTGTGCATGCAGGGCATTAACCTTTTCCAGCTTTTGCTGCTGATAAAATTCAAAATTGCCACCATAAACCTCAATGCCTTTTTTACTCAGCTCGAGGGTTTTGTTCATCAGATTAAGCAAGCTTCTGTCATGACTCACCACCAAAATGGTTGCCTTGCTCTGTGCTATAAATTGATATAATTTTTTTCGGGTTTGGATATCCAAATGGTTGGAAGGTTCATCTAGCAAAATCAGCTCTGGTTGGTGCAGGTTTATGCTGGCCAGGAAAATTTTTGTTTTCTGTCCTCCACTCAGGCTGCCAAGTAACTGATCGGTTGATAAATGTTCTAGTCTCCATTTTTTTAATGCCTGACTTACTTTCTGCTCAATTTCCCAGTCATCATTCAGATCGGTAAAATGCTGCGGATCGGCATCACCAGCCAGAATAGCTTGCAGGGCTTTTAGCTTTTGATCGATGCCAAGTGTGCGGGCAACGGTATACTGGTCGTATTCTCCTAAATGCTGCGGAATGTACCACGGCTTTTCAGGGGTGATGATTTCGCCTGAACCGGGTTGCATAGCACCTGCAAGCATTTTGAGCAAGGTTGATTTGCCTACACCATTAATGCCCACTAATGCCGCTTTATCGCCGCTGGCAATGTTTAGCGAGAGGTTATTGAAGAGTTGCTCGTTATCGGGATGGGTATAAGAAAGGGATCGGATGATTAAACTCATAGCTAAACATTAGGCAATTGAAAAATATTTACGGGTGTAAAGGTATTATTCTTTTTTGTTTAACAAAAATGTTTAATAAGAATAATTTAAAATCGTATTTACTAATAAGCAGAATATGAGTTGATTAAATCTTAATATACTTCATAACATAAGGTGCAACACTTCGTTGCTTTGTTTATTAAAATGAAAGAAGGTAGGTGGGAAGATATGCTTTTATAAGGCAAATTAAGCGTAAGCCTGATTATTTTTAATAAAGTATACTAAATTTGTAGACTTTTTCTATATTTGGCCAATCACCAAATTCTCTTGCCGAATAGCCTGGTGATTTCAGCAATTCATAAAAATAACATCCTGGTTGTGCAATGTGTGGCGCTTTATGTAATGGTGGAAAATTCATTCAGCACAGATGGCGTACAATCCAGGATGTTATTTAAGCTTTTCACAAGATACGATTAAGCCCTCATTACTATCCGATTATCACAGAAAAAATAAATACTATAAAATCTATAGGTTTAATTGGTTTTTAATATTTTTTGTTTTACCTTTACAGCATCTAGTAATTCCACCAATAGTAGATAATTTATACAGAAGAAGGGAGAGGGAGCCTCATCGATCTTCTAGCAACTTTTCAGTAATGAAATAAGTGCTTTACTCATTCCGGAGGTATTCCGGAAAAATAAATTTACTGCATCTAATAATTCCACCACTAGTATAAACGGCAATTCCAAATTTCCAGTTTTTCAGTTCCAAAGTTCCAAAAAAAAAACACACAACATACAAAAGGCATCGATTAAATCAATGCCTTTTAATTACTGTTTAAATTAGCTTTAAATCAATTATAAACAAATAACGGCATAAATACTTGCATCTTGTTTAATAGTTAATTATAGCTTATCAAATTAAGCCGTATCAATACGTTAGTATATTGATTACTGTTCCACTTCGAAAGTCGCTTCAATCGCAACAAATTCAGATTGAACTGCTGTTATTACTTCTGCATCCATCTGAGAATTACCACCAAATGACACACTGATGTTACCATTGTTCTTATTGGCAAAGAAAGAGCCCGTGTCTTTCGTACCTGTTACCCTTATTTCGGTTGGCTTCCCACCGTTAGTGCTTTCATACTCGTAATTTAATGCCCATCCGTTAACCGTCTGATCATCATAAAATTTAGTAGTTTGTTTTTTGTTTGTACGTTCCATGTTATTCATTTTTAATTGTTTTTATGTTTGTCCTGTTAAAATTCCATTTTCAAAAGTTAATGTACCGTTGGTATTATTGGCTTTCTTATAGTTTACTACAGTGTTTAAACCAGCATGACCATTAACCTCTACCGGACTGTTTAGCGCAATCCTGAAAGCGTTTGCCAAAAAAACGACATTATTACCGTCTAATACCTGTACAAAGCCATTTGTTAACACGCCCTTACGTCCTACGCTACTCGCGCCGTTACCATCATCAAAGCTTCCGGTTCGCATTCCTGGGCCATATATTTTGACACCTGGATTCGTAATACTAAATGATTCAAAAGCACTATCATCGTCCAATTCAACCAAAACATTATTTGAAGCGTCCAGAATCCTTACATTGTTGTTTACACTGTCAATTTCAACTCTTTTGCCAGTGGCTTTTGTTTTCAGGTTCTGGGTGATAATTTCAAGCGTATTGATGTAAGCAGCATTAATTATATTTGCACGGATATAATCGGCATCTAAAAGAGTGGTTTTTATTTTTCCCCCCTCTACAATAGTGGTACCCAATTTAGCCAGCTCTACAACATCCTGGTAAGCCAAAGATTTGAGATTAGCCGTTAAAGTATTGTAGTTTGCCTGAGCTGTGTCTGCTGTTGACTTTGCCAAATCAATTGCCGCCTGTACATCTTCGGTTGCTGGTGTCCAGTCGGTAGCCTTATTGCCCTTTTCAATCTTTACCCAATTGACTGTACTAGGGTTTACGCTCTGTTCGCTATAAACACTAATTCTATATTCGTTGGCCGTACCGTTATATACGAATGCATTTGAAACAGTTTCGACCCCATCAGTCTTATTCAACCTAACAACATTTTGACTGGCATTGTTAACCCATAACTGAAAACTTGCCCCCACACCGCTAACACCGTTCAAGGTTGCTGTATAAGTTTCTCCTACTATCAGCGATTCAGAGAGGTAATAAAGCTGCATAAAGTCTGTACCAGTAATGGTTTGTTTTGAAAGCTTAACCAAATTTCGCCCCCCTAATTTTATGCTGTTTACCAATTGTTGGCTTAATATCGCAGCAGCCGCCTGTGCAGCATTAGCCTTATTCTGTGCATCAGTGGATGCTTGGCTTATAGCATTTGCCTGCGCCGCATTCGCTTTGCTCGTAGCCGAATTGTCAGCATATATTTGAGCCGCCGAAATTGTTGCTAAAGCTTTAGTATCGGTATATCCATTTGCCGTAGCGATGGCAGTATTAACCTTTGCTGTAGCGTCATCTTTTGCAACCTGTAGATTTGTCGCCGCCTGGGCAATACGTGCCGCCTCTTCTGCATCTACGATCCCATCGGCATAGGCTTTTGCTACCTCACGCTCGTAGGCAGCCTGCGCATAGGCTGCGTTGGTTGCCGCCAGTTGTGCAGCATCTGCTTTAGCCTGAGCATCTGCGGTTGCATCTTCGGGGGCTGGTGTCCAGTCGGTAGCTTTATTGCCCTTTTCAATCTTTATCCAGTTAACTGTGCTGGGGTTATCACTTTGTTCGCTGTATACACTAACCCTGTATTCATTCGCTATACCAGCATATATAAATGTATTGGAGATAGTATCTACACCATCAGTTTTATTCAACCTGGCAACGGATTGGCTGGCATAGCTAACCCATATTTGGAAAATTGCACCAACCCCACTAATACCATTCAATGTTGCGGTATAGGTTTCGCCCACAACGAGTGGCTCAGAAAGGTAATAAACTTGGATTTGTCCAGCGCCAATTAATATCTGCTTTGATGCCTTTACAAGATTTTTACCACCAATCTTTATACCGTTTATTTTAGCAGTAGCATCATTAGCCGCCGCCTGTATCGCCGCTACCTGTGCTGCGCTTGCCTTAACAGTCGCATCGGCAGCCGCTTGGCTGGTAGCTGTGCTTATTGAGTTATTGACGAAACTTGCAGTTGCACCACCACCATTTGATATAATTTGGCTTGCGTTTATTCTTGCACTATCTATTATGCCCGATTTGATGGCGTTCGCATCTATTGAAAGTGTATTAATGTAAGCAGCATCAACAATATTAGCCCTTATGTAATCGGCATCTAAAAGAGTGGTTTTTATTTTTCCGCCCTCTACAATAGTGGTACCCAACTTAGCTAGCTCTACAACATCCTGGTAAGCCAAAGATTTAAGATTAGCCGTTAAAGCATTGTAGTTTGCCTGCGCTGTGTCCGCTGTTGACTTTGCCAAATCGATTGCCGCCTGTACATCTTCGGTTGCTGGTGTCCAATCGGTTGCCTTGCTTCCAGCTTCCCATTTAATCCACTCTACTTCAAAATATGAACCCACTACACCAATACCCACTATATAAGGCCGATAGTTAAAATCAGCATCAGGGTTATCAAATGTTAGAACCGCTTTATTACCAACTAAACTAGAGGTATAACCATAGTAGTTTTCGTAAAGGAAAACATCCGAATTACCGCTACTCACCAGTACAGCCGATAACGTTACCTTTCCTGCTGGAAGTTTAATATTAAGACCTTGTATGCCGTATGTACCATTTTGGGTGGCTGTCACTCTTAGTTTACCATTTACTATGGTAATTGTTTCATTTCCAGTATTGCCCCCCCATCCCCATACACCGTTAATAAACTTTGAATTTAGAACGTAGTTCCTGCCACCAATATTTATGCTGTTTACCAACTGTTGGCTTAATATCGCAGCCGCTGCCTGTGCAGCATCAGCTTTATTCTGTGCATCCGTAGATGCTTGGCTTATAGCATTTGCCTGCGCCGCATTCGCTTTGCTCGTAGCCGAATTGTCAGCATATATTTGAGCCGCCGATATTGTTGCTAAAGCTTTACTATCGGTATAGCCATTTGCAGTAGCGATGGCGGTATTAACCTTTGCTGTAGCATCATCTTTTGCAGTCTGTAGATTTGTCGCAGCCTGCGCAATCCGTGCCGCCTCTTCTGCATCTACGATCCCATCGGCATAGGCTTTCGCTACCTCACGCTCGTAGGCGGCCTGTGCATAGGCTGCATTTGTTGCTGCCAGTTGTGCAGCATCGGCTTTAGCCTGTGCATCTGCGGTTGCATCTTCTGGGGCTGGTGTCCAGTCGGTAGCCTTATTACCCTTTTCAATTTTTATCCAGTTTACTGTGCTAGGGTTAACACTTTGTTCGCTATATACACTAACTCTGTACTCATTCGCTATGCCAGCATATATAAATGTATTTGAAATAGTATCTACGCCATCGGTTTTATTCACCCTGACAACGGATTGGCTAGCGTAATTAACCCATATCTGGAAAACTGCACCAACACCACTAACACCATTTAATGTAGCTGTATAGGTTTCACCCACAATAAGTGCCTCAGAAAGGTAATATACTTGCATGTATCCTGTCCCAGTTAATGTCTGCTTTGAAGCCTTTACAAGATTTTTGCCACCTATTTTAATACCTAAAACCCTCTGAGCTGCATCATTCGCAGCCGCCTGTATTGCAGCTACCTGTGCTGCACTAGACTTAACGGCAGCATCTGCCGCCGCTTGCGTAGTAGCCTGTGTAATGGCATTATTTTGAGCGTTCGTAGCTTTTATAGCCGCATCAGTTGAAGCTATACTTACTGCGTTGGCTTGAGCGGTATCAGCTTTGCTTTGCGAACCTGTAACCGTTTCGGCATTACCACCAGTAACCACAACCTTACCTTTGATGAAAGCACGTTCGGCATAAATACCATAACCCTCTAACTGTCCAAAATCAGCGTCATTGATACCGTTTAATTTACCTAAACGAACCTTTGTTTTACCTGCTAAATTATCGCTGGTAATGCCGTCCAATACATCCATATAAGGCGCACCAGTATCGCTATTGGTTAAATAAATAAGCCCCTGTCTATTCACATCCGTTGTGTTACCAAACTGGAAAACAGTATCACCAGCCTGAGGAATGCCCGTACCTGTCATACTGCCTTTGAAAAACTCAAAAAAACTGTCGGCTACGTAATTAACCTTGGCCGTGTAGAATTTAAGCTTTTTACCATCCCACACCTGACACCTGATAATATCGTCCGGGCGTAGCTGTACCGCTATCGTGTTATCATCAGTATTAATTTTGCATTGATAGTAGCTTCCATAATCGGTCACTTCTTTAATCTTTGCCACATTGGTAATTGCGACGCTACCGCCACTACCTGTAATTTCACGAACATTAAGCACATTAATGTTTAATTCTTTACGAACAGTAAGGCTATCAAATTCGGCTGATCCGTCTGGATTAATCCGGTAGCCCTGACCCGTGAAACCGCTAACATACACAGTGCTGTTAACGGTATCGGCCACAACTGATGCAAACTTTACTGCATCGGCTTTACGCAATGATTGATCTAAATAGTCTGCAAACTGTCTGCCATCCCATTTGTCGGCATCCCATGCGTAATCTGCAATATTTGCATGGCCTGCGTCATTGGCATAATCTGAAAACCCGGCTTTTATTTTAGTACCTGCTAACAACAAATAACCGTCGCTTTCGCTAAGACGGTTTAAGAATACGTTTTTACGGATTTGGTTAATATCCAGCAGTCCGGAACTTTCCAATAACTGCAAGGTGCGTTTTTGCTGGGCGTATTGCCTAACAATTTCGCTTACCCCGATGCTGTCAGATATTTCAAGCTCATATTTCGAAGGGATTTGAAGATCACGTTTATAACCAGCAATGCGTATTTGTCCATTTATGCCCAAATCAGCATCATAGATTACAACGGTATTACCCAGCACAATGTTAACATTCTGCTCTTTGAACCAAATTGGATCGCAGGTAACAGCATAAGAAAAGTTAAGTTTTGGATCGCTGTTTTTATTATAGTATGCCTGTGCAGCTGCAAATAGCTGAGCTTCAGCAGCATCTATATAGCTTTGCGGCATTTTAATATCCAGCAATACATATTTGTCGCCAACAGCCGGACGGATTAGGCTTGTAGGCAACTTTAAAGCTTCATCTGTATTTTGCTTAATGGTAAACTGCTTAGTTGCATGGTTATAGCTGCTAAGCTCAAATTCATAACCTGCCAATTGCCCTGTATTGAAAGCAACTTTTGCAGGTGTAGCAAGTTTATAAGCGTTTACGTCGAAGTCTAAAGAAGCATCACTGAATTTATCCCAATCATCATCACCAGCCAATACCGCTGAAATGGTGCCTTCACGTTGCGGGAAAATGTCATCAAATACAATGGTACTTTCGATAAGGCCGTAACCCGTAACCGGATCAACCTTTGCATTATCCTGAATATAGGTCAAGCCACCAGGTAACAAAAGGCTGGTAGCATGGTTGCGGTAATCTGATGGAAGGTTGCGGGAACCACCGCGCACGTACAACCTAGTTAAGATGTTCGTGTTTGATTTGTTGGTGCGTGCGATATCATAAAGGCCACCACCTTGCCCGTATTCGAACTGAAGGCCACTGAACAGCTCACGCTTTTGTAGGTGAATGGTTTTATTGTCGATCCAAAATTCTGTATCATTCTCATCAGCCAGACGGCTAAGCACCTGAAGGCAGTTTTCTGCATTGAAGCTATAATTTTTGAAGCTTGTATCGTCAACTATACCAACAGTCCAACCCGGCGAATGCCTGTTTGCACTTTCTACAACCAGCCCCACAATAGTTGCCGCGTTACCCATGATATTAAAAACAGGCTCTAAATATCCGTTTGAGGCATCCAACCCCTGAAGCTGAACTTTGGCCAGATCATAGAACAAATGTTCGAACTGTATCTGATATTCAAATTTGCGCTTACCAACTTTTTTAACCGAAGGGGTAATATTTATTTTATAGGTGTCACCATAAACAACAACAAAGTCATTTATCTTAAACTCAACATAATTAGGTAACGTAAACGCCATATCAACCACATTTTCAGCCATTGCTTTTGGGCTTTTACTCCCTGTAGGCGTTACGGTTTTAATTACCCATTCAACGGAACCGTTTGAGCGTTTTATATCGTAATTCATCTTAAGCGTATGGGGTTTTTAAATGTGGGTAATCGTCAAATAATATCAGGTTGAAGGTGCAATGGTCGTAGTAGTCTTTATAGTCGCTCACATCGCTGTAAATAAGTCTATAAATCCGGTTTGTCCTTTGCACCTTCAGGTCGAAATAACCAGCGGTAACAATCCAATCAACGAAAGCTTGATGCTTAAGGTTAAAATCAGCTTCGCTGGTGCCTTCAACCATGATCGGCACGGTAAGCGTGCGCGTTTCCAGAACACGCGTTGCTACATCGCGTTCTGTACCGTTCTGATCAGGCCAGTTGTTCGTTAAGCCTTCCTTTACCTTTGCAGGCTTACGGAGTTCCTTATATGTGTCTTCCAAAAAGACTACGCCATAATTAATGGCAGGTGTGTTGTTGAAATAAATAGCATCCATTATATACCCCCTCTGGCTCTTAATGCGTTATCACTGTTCATTTTACTGGCAATTTCTTTGAGATAAGGCAGATACTGTTCTGAACTTTCTGCATTGCGGCGGGTATTATCCTCAATTTTTATGAGCATAAGGCCGTTTTTTCTCATTTCAGTAAGGTTCTGGCTTGCAGTCTCATTTCCCTGCCTTAAAAGCTGGTTACCTTCAAGTGTTGCGATACGCTGGCCGCCAAATTGTCCGGCAAGCAATCCGGCCTCTTCTGAGGTGATCCCCTTAACAGCTTCGGCAACTGTGTTGGTGCTTTTTTCCTTATTACCTAAATCCAAACCTGTAACCTTTTGCAGGTTTTCAAATTCAGCTGCTACACCGCTCATATAGGAATCGTAAACCTTTTTTAGGTCTGCGATTTTCTCAGAGGTCAGGCCGTCTTTAGATGATTCAGCGAACTGCTTGTAAAATCCGTCCATCGCCTCAGTAAGCACCTTGTTTTCAAACATGCTTAGTGCTGCATCCTGCATGGTGGATTCAAAGAAATCGGCTAAATCCTTAACACCTGTTTTACCTTCCTTAAACATGTTCAGAAGGCTATCTGTAAGCTGATCTTTGGTAGTTCCGGTAAATAGCTGGTTAACCTCATCGGCAAGGGATTCCATTGCCTGTTTAGCGTCGTAGCCTTTCTGTTCAAGTTCCTTTAAGCGTTCAACCAGGGCTTTTGCATCACCTTCCAGTTTTCCCTGAGCAAGTAATGAACTAAGCTGTTCGAAGTCCATTCCGCCCAGGCTGCCATAGGTTTTGATAACCTTTGCTTTTCGCACCCATGTACCGTGTTTGTACTCTTCTGAAGCGGTATAGCTCATGCCTGCAAGCTTTAGCATGATTTCGTCGCTTTCCTTTTTCCAGTCGGCCATTTGCGACTGACGAAGCTTAATTTCTGCACCGATGCCATTTAGGGTGTTTTTATTATCCCTGACAGTCTGTAAAGCACGTTGCTTAAGTAAATCCTGATAAACCCTTTCGCCTGCAATCGCATTTGTGTAGAAGTCTTCAACTTCCTGACGGGCTTTTGCATTCATTTCCTTTACCCGCTTACCGATTGAGAAAAGGCCAGCAACAGCGCTTACCGCTTTAGTTATACCGCCCACAATGTCACCGCTGGCAAAAGAAGAGAAAGCCCCGGCCGCGTCTGATCCTACCTTTGTCAGTTCGCCAATGGTAGCCATTGCATAGCCAGCCTGAGTGTCCACCCCGCCAAATGCCTGTGATAATTCGGAAAATGAACCGGATAACCTACCCAAATCATTAGAAATACCAGCTGAAACCTCTGCACTGGATTTTTTCAGATAGCCGAAACTATCTTCAAAGCCTTTAATAAAGCCGCTTTTTGCTTTTCCAGTGATAGGGTTTTCAAGCTTTTTGATTTCAGCCACCGTTTCAGCAACCTGCTTTTTGATCACTTTTAACTGATCCTTTGAAACCAGGCTAACACCCAAACTGTCTTTTGCGTTAAGCTCATCCATCAGGGCTTTTAAACGGGCTTTTAAACCTTCAAGCCGGGTCTGGTCAACGCCGATTTTTAAGGTAAGTTCAAGTTTGTTAACCTCCCTTTCAATCTGCGTTTTTGCTTCACCCGAAATGTTGCCGCTTGCTATAAGCTCCTTTAGGGCTTTCAGTTCGGTTTTAACCTGTTCGCGCGTCATATCAAACACGTCTTCAGCAGCACGTTTATAAACCTCTGTTTTGGCTAAAGCTTCGGTTTTTGCTGCATCTATTGCCTCATCACGGCTACGCTCCAAAGCTTCGCGCTGATCTTTGGTAACATTACCATTTTGCTGTTTTAAAAGCGTATCAAGGTTACGGGCATATTGCTTTTTGATATCGATTTCTTTTTGACTATAGCTTTTGGCTGCCTCGAAGGCTTCAGCGTACATTTTGTCATCAGCCTGTTTTCTGATCAGCTTTTCGTCGTCAATCTCTTTAACCAGCATTTCTTTACGCTTAAGCTGTGAGCCAGTCAAATCGGTTTTACCGCTCAAATCTGCCATTTCGTCTTCTAGCCTTTGCAGGTAGTTTTTTTGGGTGTCAACCTCTTTCGCAAAACGCTCTTTTGCCTTCGCTTCACCAAAGGTTTTTTTATACTCTTCAAAATCACTGTACAGCTGTTTTTGCTTATCAAGGGTAATTTTTAACTTTTCAGTGTCCTGATCGTACCGGATTGCACCAGTTTCCTTTTTTTCCAAATCATTGATAACTGTTAATGTACCGCCGCCGATCTGCTGGCCTTTTGGGGCTTTTGCATTGAACTTATCAATCTCCTTACGCATTTCGGTATACTTACGGCGGGCATCAAGAATTTCCTTTTCATTCTGCACCTGTCCTTTGGCATTGATTTCGGCAGTTTTATCTGCGATTTTATCCATAAGGGCAGCTTTCTTTTCACCCCATTTTTCAGCATCCTTAGCACTCTTTTTATCAGCAGAAAGGCCGTACTGCGCTTCAATGTCAGATACCTTCTGAAGTTTTGCCTTATAGGCAGCTATTTTGGCATCACCCGGTGCAAGGGCATTCAGTTTTTCGGTAACGGCCTCCTTTACTTTTTCGATATCACCTTTACTTCTGGCACCCGCAATCAGCTTATCGAAATTGCCTATTACATCCTTCAGGTCTGCGGCATATTTTTTGGCACGTTTGATTTCGATATCTTCATCAGGGGTAAGCACCTTACCACTACCATCAATCAAAGCCTTTACACCTTTACCATTAACACCATTCAGTATTTTACCCTGAGCATCTTTATATTTGTTTATCTCGGCATCAACAATACCTTTATTTGCTGCTGATCCGCTAAACAACTCATTCCACCACTGCTTGCCTGTCATTCCCTGAGACGTTGGGGCAAAAGTTCTTTTGATGGATACCCAAAGCCTGTCCATTGTCGAAACTGCCTTTATTCCACCATCTTCAATGTTTTTAAGCTTTTCTTCAAGGGCTTTATATTCTGCGTATTGGGTTTCAGCCGAAACTGCTTTTTTTACGGTCTGGGCATAAGCGGCTAAAGCTTTATCAGCTTTGCCTGCTGCAACCTCTTCAAGCGTAAATTTATCAACCACGCCCTCTGTAGTACCTTTTAACTCTTCGTATGCCTCAATTTGCGCCTCTTTGGTCGCATTATGGTCTTTAATAACCTTGATAAGCTTTTCAAGGCGCGCCTGCTCTTTTCCGGCTGCACGTTCCCCTTTTGCCCTTGCCTCGGTCAAACTGTCTTCAGCTATTTCGGCTGCTGTCTGGTATTGCGCACCAGCATAGGCAACAATAGCCAATGCAGCCAAAACTGCTGTGTATGCAGCAGTAGCAGCAGTGAGCCCGCCCATTTTGGCCGTAAGAACGCCCATCAGTTTATCTTTCAGGACTAAAAGGCCGTAATGTATTGCCTCAGCAGCAGAAGCCCCGCTGGTGGCTACGGTATTAAGGATTACAGCAGTACGGTATGCACCATAAGTGATAATCAACATTTTGATGATGTCGATCACTTTCTCATAATGTTCAACCAGGTTGGCAAGCTGGCCAATAGTTCCGGCCAGTACGCCTTCGTTTGATGCACCGATTGCATTTAACATCAGTTCCCATTCGTGCTTTAATCGGTTGATTTGTCCCGGCAAAGTTTCTGCCTGTTTACCGATAAGGTTATAGAACTGGCCGCCTGCGCTGGTCATGTTTGAAATAGCCTTTTCAACTTCAGGAAAACCGATTTTACCAGCTTCAACTAGCCCCCTAACATCTTCCTGTGCTACCTTCATTACTGTAGATAGCGCCTGAATGATAGGAATACCACGGTTGGTAAACTGGTTGATATCCATTTGGTAGGCGCGCCCCTGTGTTTTCAGCGTACCGTATAAGTAAGCGATATCGCCCAAAGGCTGGGAAACACCGGAAGCAACGTTTGCAAGCTGCTCAATATTTTTGGTTACGTTTTTTGCATCAACACCGTAGGCTAATAACTGCTTACCCGATTGGGCAATCTCAGAAAGTGTATAAGGTGATCTTAAGGTTAAGTCCTTCCATTCCTTCATTAATGCATTGGCTGCATCCTGGCTTTTAAGAATGGTTGTAAGTGAGTTTTCAATCTGCTGGAACTGCCCGCGGACTTCGATAAGCTGCATGACAAATTCTTTGGCTGCGTGGGCTGAAAACACGCCTGAAAGGGTGTAAGCAAGTTTCTTGAATAGTTTATCAACCTTATCGATATCCTTTTCAGCACCATCAGCAAGCCCTTTGATATCTAAACGGGCGCGCCTAACCGCATCCCTAATGGCTGGGTTATTAATGAGAAAATCAATATCTAACTGTAAATTGTCATTCATGCGCTTTTTTCGCTTTGTGCCTTGCGGCCATTTCTTTACCCGAAATCGTTACCGTTCCCGGCTTTTTCCGTATGGTTTTAGGCGCATCTGCAAACATCATCAGGACATTTACCCAGCTACGCCGCCACATGAGTTCATACCAGCTCATGCCTGTTTTTTCCATAATCATATAGATCATGCCCCAAAGGCTATTTAAGCCGACGCTTATTAACTCTTCTTCGGGGTTTTCTGACCCAGACCGGGGGTTGTTATCTTCATCTCCCTTATTAATCTGGTAGTATTCATAAAATTTGCTGTACCTCCCATAGCCAGCAGCAATTCAGCGGCATACATAATCTGCTTTTGGTTCAGGTTCCATTTCAGCCATACTGCCACGATCCGATTAAGGAGCCACGGGAATAAAATGCCTTTGAACATCGCAATAGCGATAATGCGGCAATGGGTATAAGTGTGTTTCAGTTCAAGTTCCTTTGCCTGGTGAAGTGATATTTCGCCGATCTCATCATCAGAAATACCCATCTTCAGGTAAAGGCTATCTATCCGCAATTGGTTGCCCGCTGATGGGCGGTAAAATTTAAGCTGCTTCATCCCAAAGAGCCTAAAAATAAGGGGTGCCTTTATTGGCAAAAGCACCCCTTTTTCTAACAGCGTATCAGCTGTGAGCAGTTCCATTTCCTGCATAGCTGCTATTCTTCAGGGTCTTCCCACGATACATCTGGAATAGCCTCAATTCCGGTGTCTGTTGCTTCGATTTCGATATCCATCAAAGCGATAGCGCCTTCAGAAAGATCGAAGTTTTTAACCCCTGACCAGCTACCACGGGTAATGGTATAAATGGCACCGTCCAATGTCTCAACAACTAAAGCTTTGATCTGCTCAGTAGCAACACCTTTAGCTTTTACCCACTTATCGCGGCCGTTTAAAGTAACGACCTCACCACCTAAGCAGGTTTTTAAACTTGCAGCCGCTGTGTTCATTACTGAGAAAGCAGCAGTTTCAGAACCGCCCTGAAGGGCGATTTTACGGGGTGAACTTTTACCAGCCTGGTAGTGTTTGGTTTTGGTTGGCTTTTCTTCGGTGATTTTCATGGTGTCCTTATACACCTCGACTTCTACTAGGTTGGTAATTGCACCAGTTGTAGGGTTGAAGTCACCCACTTTTGCGCTTTTAACGCCTACGTTGTAAACTGACATATTTTAATATTTTAAATGGTGTTTAATCAATGTTTAAAATTGGGGGCTGCATCATGCTAGCCCCCCGGTTTCTGTGTGTGGTTTTGTGCTTACTTTTGATCTGCCTCTTTTTCGGCAATCTTCGTTTTCAGCGTTTCGGTTTTCATGTTTTGTGCTGGCGCTTTTTCGTACAATTCGGTATAGCGTTTAATCAGCTCATCCCTTTCCGGATCGTCGGTTAACTCATCATCACCGGATAACTTCGGATTTGGAACCCAGACAATATTTTTATCGTCAAGGGTTTTGGCGTGGTTACCTGCATCATTCTTATGCTTTTCGGTAAATGCGTTGTTATCACTGGTGAAGTGAAAGCCTTTTTCGTTCGGGTGTGCCGCAAATAGTTGCTCGGCAATTTCCTGCCTGCTCAGTTTTTTCATGTTAAAATCTAATTATGTTATAGGATACGCCCAGCCCTAAGGCAGGCAAGAATTTGTTTTCTGATGGGGTATAATAGTAGCCTGCTTGCAAACCAATGCCCCAACGTGTCGGCCTGTGGCTTTCGATGGAAAGGTTTTGCAGCTCTCCGATACTCACGCGTTTATCGGGGCTTAAAATGTCCGTGTAATAGGTATAAGGTGAAATGAAGTTTTTACGCTTCTTGTAATCATGCCTGATCAGTTTTAACTTCCAGCTAATCGCGTCGAATGTACCGCCTGCGCTATCCGGTGTAAAACTGGCAGTCAGAAAATCATCTTTGTACTGGTAAGATTTCCTGTGTAAGCTATCGATAACTGCTACAGCCCTTAAGTTCTTCGCTTCAAGCTTTCCGATCATAGCGGATGCCTGTTGCAGTTTACTGGATTTATCGAGGTTATCGAGCCTTAAGCTATCCATTACCGATTGACTGATCGGCAGTTTGCTGATATCGCCATTACTTAAGATATCACCTTTCCGTTTAGCTACTGTTTTTGAGTAACCCTGATTATCTACTGATTTGGCAATGATCTGGGCTTCAGTTTTTGCTTCATTGATGATATCATTTGAAGGCTTAGCAGTAACCCGGCTTTCGGGTTTGCCAAATACAAGCTTGTAGGTTAACCAGCCGCAAAGCACAACCATAACGGCAAGGCATAATTTTAAAATTGTGTTTTTCATTTCCTTTTTTGTTTATAGTTCTCAATGGCGGTACTGTCTACCGTTTTTTGTATCTGCTGATTGGCTCCACGCTCAACCAGATAAGCTTTAAATACTTCGTCCTTCTCCTTGCGCTCATCCTTAACCTGCTGCTGTAGCTCCTTTTTTTCGTTTTCGCAGTTTTCCACTGATTTGCTGGCATCTAACCGCTGGCTAATAATGACACTGACTAGCACCAGGGTAATGACATATACCGCGTAAGCTATCGGCGTTTGGGCAATCTCTTTGGGAGATATTTTTTGTAAACTTTCTTGTATAGGCTCCATTATACTTCGTTGATTGATAAAATGCCCGTTTCGGACAACTTGATTTTACGGATGTTCTTAGGTTGACCGATGTTAAATTTTGGCCTTCTAGCCGCAAGCAGTCTACTTTTTTCGATCCAGGTAAAACCAACAGCATTGCTTTGATTGCCTCCGAATATCAGGTAAGCTTTTTCGTTTTCTCCTACGTAGAAACCTACATGGCCACCGCCTGGCCTGACAAAAACCAATACATCCCAAAGCATAGGGGTTTCAGCCTTTACGCCCCAATTGATCCACTCCCGGGCTGCAAGTAGTTTTGCGGCTGAAAATGCGTAACCGCATCGTTTAGCCACAACTCCCACAAAAAGACCGCACCAGGGAATATCATCATCGGTGTACCATCCGCTTACCCCAACTTCATTAGCCCATGCAAGTATATTGGGGTTACTGCCTTTGCCTGGGTGTTCCAGTTCGCCGTAATGCTTCAGTGCTTCCACCAGCATTTTTGGCGCTCCTTCCTTCGAAAGCCAGCTGTATTTTTCGGGTAATGTTTTCATTGGTTGAAGGTTATGCGGGGCGGCCTTACCGTCCCCGCTATTGATTATTAACCTGTTATTTCATCGCGCCAATCGCCTGATTCTGTAGCGGAAGGCAGATATAGTAGTGACGGTAGTTTACCCTGTGGGCTTGGTTGGTCGTATCCGGTTTATCGTAATACTGACGGGTTAACCCGGTCTTCTTACCGATATTATCCAACCAGTAGAATACAGATGCTTTTTTATCTGTTCCACCAGGTGTAGAACCGAAAGGTAACTTCGCACCAGCAGCAGTATAGTAAGGGTTCGCAACGTATTGGAACACTTCAAAGCCTGCAATCATGTAGGTAATTTTACCTGTTACCGGATCAGTAAGCTTGGTAATGTTACGCTTATCAGAAAGCAATAAGGCGTTGTAGTGATCGGTTGCCAGTACAGCCCTACGGCCATCTTCAGGCACTTCCATATCATCAAACTTGCCTTTCATTGTTACCAGCAATTTGTACACGTCTTCCGGCGTATAGTTGTCTGGCAGGGTAAGGATCGGCGTTGCATTTGTGTTGGTTGCCGGGGCAATGGCGTGCATCGCTTTTTTGTACTTACTGCGGGAAATCTGGCGGACGTGGCCACGGGTGGCATTGTCAATTTTAGGATATGATGCACCGATGGCAGCATCTTCTGAAATCCTGGTGGCTTTGGTCTGGAATTTATCAAGGGTAACCAATTTGGTTCCGTCCTCGAACTCCTGAACTTCGATCGGATAGGTTGTATTGTTAATCAATACATCCGGCGCGAAGGTCTCTAAAGCAACGTGGATAACGTTCTCTTCGCCAATTTCTGTGATGTCGGCTTCCAATTCAGGAATATCGGCAAGAAATGGGGCTTCGTGGGCGGTAGACAATAGCTGTCTTACGCGCCCGTTCCATGCTTCTGGAAAATTTTGTGGCATAATTATAAGTTTTTTGTGTGTTGAAATACTGTTTAAAGAGTGTTTAACTGAGGTTTAAAGGCTAGACAAAAAGAGCTGCGTAGGCTGTTGGTTTCTCCGCTTTAAAGGCCAATTGTTTAGCTAATGGCAGCGCCTGGAACTCATCGATATTTTTCGGATCGTCACCGGCTGCACCTTCAGGTTTTTTGATTTCGCCCGATAGGGTTGTTTTAGCTGGCATAGCTCCCAAAGTTTTAGAAGCCAGATCGAAGTTGCTTGAAGCCAGCTCGATATAGGTGTCTTTAAGGTCAGCAGTGATTTTACCCGTTAAAACAGCCTCTTCTACAAGCTTTTTGGCCTGAATGTCGGTCATGTTCTTAAGCGCGACTTTTGTGTTATCGTGCGCGGTTTTTTCATTTGAGTAGTTAAGGGCAAGTCTTTCGATAGCTGCACTTACGGCAACAACATCATCAGCGCTTTGCATGCCTAACGCAACCAGCGTTGTTGCGGACAGATTAAGTTTTTCCATTTTTTTTACGTTTTTATCCTTGATTTTAATTTCTGCGGGTTTGTTCTTTTCGACAGAAAGGCATAGCTGCTTGACATCACTTTCGGTAAGTAATTCACCTTCCTGGCTGTAAAGGCTGATTGAATTGCCGTTGCTGGGAACGGGGCAGATAGAAGCTTCCATCATTTCGGACTCTTCAAGCCAAAGGTTACCTTCATCGTCGTATGCCAGGTAAGCAGGGTTAAAGATTAACCCGATAGATGCACCTTTGATAAAGCCTCGTTCGACTTTTCCGATAGTAACTTCTTTGGTCTTATCATCGTAATCGAAATCAGTTTCGGCCTTCATTTGCGCACTCTCAAACCTCGTATTAGCCCACCGACCCAGAACAGCCTTTGTGCTGTTGTTATGGTCTTCCAACATGACCGAGTTACTATTGAACCTGGCCATCTTAATGCCTTTGTGCCGTACAAAAAAGCCGTAGCTGTTTTTTATACTTTCATCACTTAATACGAAGGTTATCGGTTTTCTCATTTATGCTATTGTGCTTTCGTTGAGACAAAGGTTTAAATAATCGTAACCCTCTCTAAATAAGCGCGCAAGCTTTGCTCATCTTTTTAGCATTGACCTTTTTTAAAGACAATTTTGCTTAAATATTTAGGTAAATGGGATTAAAAAAAGACAGTATTAGACAGAAGGCGATGGATTATTTCATCGAAAATCTGGACGCTACTCAGGCCGAAGTGGCCGAGCTATATCGGGTTACCCCGAAGACGCTTGGCGAATGGCATAGAAAAGACGATTGGGAGCAAAAAAGGATGGATTACCATACCAGCCCCGTAAAAATCAAGCAGCTAACACAACGCGAACTATTAAGCGTCGCCCAGGGCAATGCACCTAAGCTTCCTGCCGACACCATGAGTAAGCTAATGGCTGTGCTGGACAGGTGCGATAAGAAAGCAGACCCGATAGTTGTAGCACGTATCCTTAAAGACCTGGACAATTTCATTTGCCAGATAAACCCCGCTTTGGCATTGGAAATTGTAAGCTACCATAAGCAGTTTTTGATGCACCGGATTAACCTAGAATCGTAATGAGCACAGATAATAAGAAATACTTAAAGCTCGTCACGGACTATGAGGCGCATTGTAGCAGGATTGCCCAGGCAACCGCTATTGCCCTTCAGGAAGACCCAAACGCAAAGCTGAAACGTATTAAGGAGCTTGAAAGCGATTATGTGAAATGGTTTGAATACTACTTCCCAAACTTCGCCAAAAAGAAATGTGCCTGGTTTCATAAGCGCCTGGCAAAACTCCTGATTGACAATAAGCGTATCAGGCTGCTGGCTGAAATGTTCCGTTCGGCGGGTAAATCCGTGCATATTGATATGGGTATCCCGCTTTTCCTTTATCTGGCAAAGAATGACCTAAAATTTATGCTGCTGATCGGTGAAACCGAAAAGAAAGCTGCACAACTGCTTTCAGGCATTCAGGCACAACTGGAATATAATAACCGTATCAAAAATGACTACGGCGAAAAATTCCAGCAGGGAAGTTGGTCTGAAGGCGATTTTACCACAACTGACGGGGTAAAATTTATGTCTTTAGGCTTCAATCAAAACCCCAGGGGTGCGCGTGAGCAGGCAGAAAGACCCGATTACATTGTGGTAGATGATGTAGACAGCAAAAAGCACGTAAAAAACGACACGCTAATGCGTGAAAGCGTCGACTACATTACGGAAGATGTTTGGGGCTGTTTCGATTCCGATGAAGATGGTACGGAAAGGTTTGTATATGCAAATAACAACTTCCATAAAAACAGTATCACTAACCGCCTTAAAACCTTTTTCAAGGAAATTATTGAAGGCAAAGAGGATGAAGACGACGACGAAGATTTTGAGGATGAAGATGAAGAGCTTTACGATGATACCTTATTTGAGGTTTTCAAGGTTTGCGCGGTTAAGGACATTGTAGATTTCGAACCTGAATGGCCTGAAAAAACCAGTTCAAGATATTGGAAAGTGAAATTTAAGCGTATGCCTTACCGCTCCTTTATGCGGGAGTACATGCACATGCATATCGAAGACGGTGCAATTTTCAAGTTTGAAGATATCCTGTACTGCATACCGCTGATGCTCAAAGAATATGATGCGCTTTGCCTTTATGGCGATTTGAGCTATAAGGACAAAGGCGATTATAAGGCAATGGTGCTGGTCGGAAAGAAAGGCCGTGATTTTCATATCCTTTATGTTTATCTGAGACGGAAGAGCCGCGCAAAGGCAGCTGAATGGCTCTATGATCTCTACGAAGACAAAAAGCTCGCACGCATCAATATACGCTATCTGATAGAGGGTCTTTTTGCACAAGATGAGTTCGTTAGTGACTTCGATTTAGAAGGTGATAGCCGGGGCTATCATATTCCCGTAAGGGCTGATAAGCGGGGTAAAGCAGACAAACACGACCGTATCGAAAGTATTGTCGGGCATTTTGAAGGCCACCACGTATTCTTTAACGGCCTATACAAAAGCAAAGATCAGCAACTTTTGATTGATCAGTTTTTAGCATTTGAAAAAGGTAGCCAGGCAAACGATGACGGACCCGATGCA
The DNA here is from genome assembly GCF_003852395.1 of Pedobacter sp. KBW01. Lineage (NCBI taxonomy): Bacteria > Pseudomonadati > Bacteroidota > Sphingobacteriia > Sphingobacteriales > Sphingobacteriaceae > Pedobacter > Pedobacter sp. KBW01. The sequence goes on along the minus strand of NZ_QAJQ01000007.1, from coordinate 575,494 downwards.
ACACATGGCGCATTCTCAGTAGTCAACAAAAGAACCCGTAAAAAGAAAGTTAAATCCGCTTTCGGCAAACGCCAAAGCATGAAATATTAAGTATATGCAATTTATTACACCGCAAGAATTTACGACCCACATTTTCGAAGAGGCAATCGGAACAATAAGCCAGGGCAACCAGAGCAACTTTGATGAGGCAATCGAAACCGCTATGAGCAAGGCAGCAAGATGCCTGGGCAAATACAACACTGATGAAATCTTTGCTAGCCAGGGCGCTGACAAAAAGAAGTACAGTGAGCTAATCACCTACATTAAGGATATTGCCAAATATCATTTTATCTCTGTATCACCTGTTCAGGTTGATTTCGAAGCTGCTGAAAGAAAGTTTAAAGCAGCTACGCAGGAGCTTGAAAAAATCCAACATTCCCCATTAATTAAAGGCTGGCCACTGGCAGAAAGAAAAACCAGTATCAGCTACGGTTCTAACCCTAAATTTTTTACTGAAAGATGGTAAGTTTAAAAACAGCAGCAAAAAACTTCGGTGCTTTTGTTAGCAGGAGCCTGAGCGCAAAACCACAACCTACAGGGGATAAAAGTAGAAGGAAAGTTTTGCCCCCCGTTATCAGTTCGGTCAGTATGACCAAACTTGATATTAAAACCTTCAAGGCAGCTGAAGCCCTTACCCAGGGTGAAGACCCTAAAAATTACGCCCTTCAATTGATTTTGGACGAAACCAAACGTGATGCGCTTTTGACCAGCCAGATCAACAACCGTAAACAGCAGGCGTTCAGTGTTAACTTTTCGCTTAAGAAGCCAAACGGTGAGATTGATGTAGAGCAGACTAACAAGCTTAAGAAGATGCCACTATACAGGTTTTTAACACATGCCATGTTAGATACCACATATCATGATTATAGCATGGTAGAACTTAAGTTTGTTAACGATGTAATGGGCAAAACAATGCTTATCGGGGATAGTTTGCCACGTACCAATGTAGTTCCGCAAACTGGTATGTTTTACCCGGATTATACCAATGATGCCGTAAAGGTAAACTATAGGGATATGCCAGAATATGGCATTTGGTTACTGGAATATAAAAGCCAGGATGGGGCTTTATTAAACAAGGCCGTACCGCATGTCATATTCAAACGCTTCGCCCAAAGCTGTTGGGCAGAACTATGCGAAATTTACGGTATACCTCCACGCTGGATAAAGACCAATACACAAGACCCGGACATGCTTGCCCGCGCCGAAGCAATGATGCGTGACATGGGTTCTGCTGCATGGGCTGTAATTGATTCTGATGAAGAGTTTGAATTTGCTGAAGGTGTTACCACCAATGGTGATGTTTACAGCAACCTGATCAACTTATGTTCGAATGAACTTTCGCTTTTGATCGTTGGGGTTATCTTAGGTCAGGACACCAAAAACGGCAACCGATCAAAGGACGAAGCCAACCAGGAATTACTTTGGTATCTGGTGCAGTCTGATCTGGCCATGCTAGAAGAGTATTGGAACACAGTAAATATCCCCGCTTTGCAAAAGCATGGTATTTTAACAGGTGATTTAACCTTTTCTTTCGATGAAGCCGAAGACCTTAACAAACTCTTTGATATGGTGGTTAAACTGATAGAACTTGGTTACGTTGTTGCCGCTAAATGGCTAGCCGATAAATTTGGCATCCCTGTTGAAGAGGCCGAAAAGGTAGTAGAAGATAAGCAGAAGGAAACGGAAACTGATCCTGAACCTGAAAAGCCAAAAAAAAAGGATAAGCCGGTAAAAGAGAAAACTAAGAAACAGGACTTGTTTGCAGGCTCAACAGGTTTTTTTGGCTAAGCCCTCAAACAATTGGGGGCTTACCATTTGCAGCACTTCAGGCAGAAATAAACAGCCAGTATAATGTATGCTGTAGCCACACTGTAGAGCTAAGTGCAGATCAGTGGCCAGATAATTACCGCACTCACATTGATAAGCTTATTGCGGAAATATGGGATAAAAAGAAAAGCCCAACCTTTGATGTTACCTTGCTGGAAAACTACGCCGGAAAACTTACCGAAGCGGTTTTAAAAGGGTTTGGCAGAAACGTTACCGATGCCGATTGGGATACCCCAAATTACAATATGCTGAATGCGTTAAAAACAAATGTGTGGCAGTTTTCGGCAGCTAAGACGCATACCCAACTTAGGGATATGGGTAAGGCTTTGGTCGCGCCAGACGGCACGACAACACGGAGCTTTAACGATTTCAAGATTGAGGCACAAAGGATTGCAGGAAAGCAGGTTTCGTGGCTGCGTACCGAATATGATACCGCAATCGGTGGCGGCCAGTTTGCAGGTCAGTGGGTAGATATTCAAGCCCGAAAAGCTGCTTTACCGTTACTGATGTTTGATGCTGTTATTGATGGCCATACAACTGACCTATGTCTTTCGCTTGACGGGATAATTAAACCTGTTGACGATCCTTTCGTTAAAAAGTATTACCCGCCGAACCACTATAACGAAAGGCTGGTGATCAGGCAGCTTGCAGAAGGTAAGGTAACACCGGACAACGAAACACCGCAACCGGATATACCAAAAATGTTTTCTACCAACCTGGCTGAAAGTGGCCTGGTGTTTCCTTTGGATCATCCTTATTATAAGGATATCCCTGCGCACATTGTAAACAATGCCACGCTTTACATGCCGGAAGGCGAACAATACCTGATCAGGTATAAATCTGCTGATGGCCATATACTCAGAATACACAGGCAGACCGAGCTGCAAGGCAAATCCGATCTGGCCGACCTGATCAAAGTGAGCAAGGCCGATGTTGACCGCGGCGTTACTGTCGATATTCTGCCGGAAATACATGCAGCTGAAAAGCGGTTAAGGGCAAAACTGCTTGAAGGTGTAAAAGCCAATATGAACCCTGATAGACGGGTGAGTTCAGCTGAAGGGGTGTTTTATGATGAGGTAGAAAAACCAACCATCCCGCTAAACTATTCGAAGCTTCAGCAAAGGATAGCACACGGAGCAAAACAGGCCGAAAATGTGACCATTCTTTTAGAAGAGGATTATAGTGCCGATACATTAAAACAGCTTGCTTCTGAACGCTTCCGAAATGTTAAGGGGTTGAGAAAAATAACCTTTGTAAATAAGGATGGTGAGTTTACAGAATACCTAAAAATGACCAAAGGCGATAAAAGTTAATTTACCGCCTTTGGATTGCCCAACTACTCGGGCTGGACATCACAAATATAGAATTTTTATGGCAAATAACAATGACAAAAAAATTGATCAATATTTCAGGGCTTTTCAAAACAGGATCAGCAACGCGACTTCACAGCTGCCACTGATCGTGGGTAACCTGGTAGTTAATGATGCATTGGATAATTTCCGTACACAGTCTTTTGATGGTGTGCCGTGGCCAAAACGCAAAACCAAAAGTCGGCGCGGTGCAGGAAACCAGAATATACTGATACAAAGCGGAAGGTTAAGAAGGGAAACCCGGATCACTTCAACAACACCAACCAGCGTAAAGGTAGGTAACAGCGCACCTTACGCAGCCGTACACAATGACGGCGGGGAAATCAGACGAAGCGCCAGGAGTGAATTATTTGTTCGCAATAGGTATAAGAAAGGTGCAAAAGGGAAAATGTTTGGCGGGATGGGGGCTTTTAAGAAAGGAACTACCTCGGGTAAAGGTTTAACATTTAAAGCCTACAGCTTCAAGATGCCCAGAAGGCGCTTTTTAGGCCGTTCAGCAGCTTTAGATAGAAAGATCAATAAAACAGTAAAGAATCACATTTTAAGAGAACTACGAAAATAATATGAAAGAAATATATTTAAGAACTTTGGAACTGTTGACACCAACAGAAATCCCGACCGATCCGAAGGAACTGGATAGGTTTAACAGGCTTCAGTTTATCAAGTGGATTGATAAAGATAAAGGACAGCTGGAGTTTTACGAGGTGCGCCCGGCTGTTGCCTTTCCCTGTGCATTGATAAAGGTAGAAATTACCAGAACCGAGAACTTAGGCAGGAATGTGCAGCGGTGTCATGGCAGGGTAACGATCAGGTTGGCATTTGATTATGTAGGTGGAACATCTGCTGCTACTCCTGCAGGAACCAGGCAGCAAAGCCTGGACTACTTCGACCTTGCACAAGCTGTTTACCTGACCATTCAGGGCAAAACTGGCGGTGCTGGAAAGTTTGACAGACAAAGCGCAACAGAAGAGCCGCGCCCGGATGGCCTAACCATTCTTAATATTCCATTTACTACGGTATGGTTAGATGAAAGCGCAAAGACTTAATTAAAAAGGGTTCGGGTATCTAATACCTGAACCCTTTTTGCTAATGATAAAGCTTTGCCCGCAAATATTCGTAAAACTCTTCAAGATCATCAGCACTGCGTTTGGTGCTTGGCCTTTCATTTTTCTGAAAAAGATAGTCTAAAATGTGCATTTGGGTATAAATGGCATTCATCAAACTTTCTGCTTTACTGCTGTCCTTTATTTCGATTGTTATCTTCATAAAGCAAATATCCAGACCATTTTTTGATAAAAATTACGGGTTTCCGTATACCTATAACTTTTAGCAAAAAAAATCCCTCATGGTGTATGAGGGATTGTAGTAAGCGGTATTTGACCCGTGATACTTATTTTAGTGGATATAATGCCCCTTCTGGAATTGTTGGATGAAGCGACTACAATTGACATTTCATAACCGTTAACTACAGTAATACCGAATATTTTAAGCTCATTACCTTTAATTCGGAATTTGGTTTCTCTGAAATACTCCAATATCAAAAAATCTTTTATATGTTCAGGCATATAGATTAACAGGTCTTCGCTATCGAAGTTTTGGTGATATAATCCATCTATAGCTAAATAAATGGCATCCATTAATTTTTCATAGTTTGATCTGGTCATAATTTTTTTAAGTTAAAACAAGGCTAATTGTGTTCTGTATTCCGATGGCTTCATGCCTTTGTAATTTACCCAGGTGCGACGGCTAATAAAAATATTGTGCTTTGGAAAAACAACGCGTAAAATGTAGGTATCTGGCACATCTTGTTCTTTTACCTGGTGGTAAAGGTTAACAACTGATTCGACGCGTTTTAGATGATTATTCCTGTTGTAGGCCATTAACACAAAATTAACAACTGGCCATTAATCAGTACAAAAAAGTTATACCACAAAAAAGCCCCGTTATTAACAGGGCTTTTGTATTTTACCAATCTTCAGCTTTCTTTTCTGCATTCTTTTTTATGATGGCTACGTAACCATTGTAAAAGCCTTCAAGCCTTTCCTTATCCTTCGCTCGTTTGAGCTTACCTTTATCATTAAATATCTCATACTCGTTGCGAAGACCATTTATACTTGAATAATAATAAAGTGCGTAAGATGGTTTAATTCTTATTTTACCGTCCTTAAACTCAAATACTAATGAATAACCGTTTAGGACGGTCGATATAGTGCTATCATCAATTGCATTTACCGAAATGCTTTCACCATCTACCGCGCTGATTGTTTCTTTCGGATTGGAGTAAAGCGTATTTAGGTATAGTAATGTACTTTTATAAAGTTCAGCCTTATTTTTGCCAGCAACCTCTAAAACAATGTAATCTTTATCTTTATTCTCCTTATCAACAAATCCATTTGGTGTTAATTCAAACTGTGCCTTTGCCAATCCCGATGTTAAAACCAGCACAAAAAAAAGTATTGTTTTTTTCATATTCTTTAAATAAAGCTTAAATATAGTTAATTACAATACTTCAATCAGTTACTTTTTTTTCTTTATGTTATTTTTAGCTACTGCAATCTGAGCCTCTAAGAGCAATAAGCTATTATTCATGTATGCCCCCCGGCCTTCGCCTACACCTATTTTATTATGTGCTTCAGCTGTATAATTTCTATCGGTTAGCCGGGTTTGTTTGTCGATGAAATACTGTTTAACCCAGCCTAATATTATTGGAGCATCCAATCGGTTGTAAACTTTACCGTCTTTACCGTAGTTACCCAGCTTTGCCTGATTCATACATATTGCTAACTCTTCAAGGGTAAAGCTTGGGTATTCATGGATGATAATGTAAGCTACTGAATAAAGCCCATCATTACTGATGATATTATCAACTTGAAAAAACATTCTTAGGTCGTTCAGGATTAACACGATATCATCTTCACATTGATCGGGATCTTTTTTATACAACTGGCCGATAGTTTTTGCTTCAGGTAATAATTTGCCCTGTTGTTTTATAGCATCCATATCGGCCAGAATGTTCATTATAAATGCTGCCCTATCTGGTTTTGTATATTTGATACCTTTCTTTTTATCACCATATACATAAAAATTTAAGGACTTTTTAAGGGTATCATAATTAGATAGTAGCTTCTTACGCTCTTCCTGATTGGCCTCAAAAACGTGCGGCTTAACTCGGGCTATTTGCCTGAGAGCCGCCGTTACGTTTTCCCTTAATAGCATTGGCCAGCTGTTGGGCTGCATCAAGGTTAGTTTGTTGTTTTGTTGCTCCATATCTGATCAGGTCTAAAATCTCTACTACGTTATTGTTAATATGAACCAAAGTCTTTTTTTTCTTATGGTAATCCGAAAGCCTATTCCAACCTTCAAAAATGAATTTCAATGCTCCTAGCGCACCTTCTGGGCTTCGGCTTGCTGTTACATTTTGAAGCTTTATAAGGAGTTCTTTTAAAGCCTTTCCTTGTTTAAAGTCGAATAATGGGGGAAGCCCCTGAGCCTTCAAGAAATCCTTATATGCTGCAACGGCCTCATTATGGTAAGGGTGTGGCGGCTCTTTTGTATCTGATGCCTCTAAACGCTTTAATATTGATCTTAAGACCTGTTCGTTGTTTCCCTTTTTAATTTCTGATTTGCACCAGCTTATTTGCTCTTTAAGTGTCATTTAATTACTGTTTAAATAGTGAATAACCTTACTAATTCCTAATTAGAGCATAAACGGTAAAAAACATACGTGTTTAGCCCCGCAATCGTGAAAGCATGAGTAAAAAAGTCATTATCAAAAATGTTATTATAACTTTTTGCTGTCATGTGTTTAAAAATCATCTGTTAAAGGTTATTTAAATACAACAACTGCTTTGTTTACAAAGGTTTTATTTTGCCTTACTTTATAATTAACCGTTACAGGCGATTCGGTACTATCTTTGGCAAATGCAATCCATATAGCGCTGCATCCATCACAGGGCACAACTTGCATAGCCTGAATTACTTTTCCGTTAATCTCTACCAAATCAGTTGGATCAGTCTTAACATCACCTTTTTTGTTAATGCAGCTTGAAAGTGCTGCCAATGCCAATAATACTATAAGTGTCTTTTTCATCTGTTTTATTTATTTAATCCTGTGTAAAAACTTGATTGAACTTCGTTTTCGAAGGTGTAGAGTACTTTATTTAACTCATCCACCGTTAATTTATTTAGCTTCTTTTTGTACTTCGTCCGGGTAAGCATGAAATTGTCTATCTTTTTCATCATTTCTTTATCGCCGTGACTATCCCAACGCATATCACGGGCAATGCCTATGATTTTTTTTCTTTGTTTATCGCCGGGGGGTGGAGTGAACTTATTGCCACCTGGCACCAGCGGTTTAAGTTGCTCAATTATAACCAGCACTTCTGGTTCAGTTAGTTCCTTCGTGCTTTCTGTACGCCCATTGCTTACGTCAAAAGCATAGGTGTGTCGATATCCGTATTTACCCGTTTGGTTAAACAGGATTATCATTTGTTGAAATTTCGGGTGTGAAGTATCCATTTTATTTAATTTCTTCAGGGAAGTTATTTGCATTCTCAGCTAAGTAATTAGCTATTTTCTTATGTGCTTCGTCGGTGGCGGAATTATCGAACCCCCTAAATTTTGTACGGGCAGGGTAAGCTGCAATACCCTTCCCATCTTTCCACTCAATTACGATAACCCAGCCGAAGGCATGTAAAATAGAATTGATAAAAAGAAACAATCCGGTTTCTCTAAACTCCGACCATGTTTTCGATTCTATATTTTCCTTAAGCATGATTATTTGAGTTTAAAAGGTTTAGTGCTTGCTCTTCCGTAATATCTGCCAGCATTTCGGTTGTTTGCACCTCTGCTATTTCCAGATAGCGCATTCCGCGGATTGTTTTGTATGATTCGCATAAAACGCCATCTGTGACGAAGAAATGAGAATGTTGGGGGTGTTTGTGAATTACAGTGATCATGATTTTAAATTTGATTTCTTTTAAATTCTACTTTATTGTTGATTAGCCAATCCCAATGGGTGGTAGTGTCAGGGATGCTCTGAAACATGTTTATGTCGACTTGTATTAAGTGCTGGCTACTGAAAAGACCAAATAAGTATTTTTCTTCCACCAATAAATTAAATACGCTTAGGGTTTCGCCGTCTTCTATAAACCTATTGAAGGCAAATTTGTAGGTAAGTAATATCATGTTATTGTATTTTACATAAATGGCTCTATAACTCTGCTTTGTATCCATTCCATCACTGGTGGTGTTACTGCATTACCGCATTGCTTCACCTGTTGCCTTGAATCACCTAGAATGATGTAATCTTTATCGAATGCCATACCTATTTTTACTTCATGCGCCCGTAATGTCCTATAATAGCAATCTTCTAAATCTGGCATTTTATCTATAAATAGGCCATGCCTGGCAGTGGTAGTAAAAGCCCCGGCAGGGTTCATTATACCGCTTGAAACATCAGAGCCGCCGTTGTAGTAGGAAATGAAGGAGTTGAAACTTTCAGCTGTTAATACACCATGTTTTACAGCGCCTGCTGTAATGGTGGTAACTGCTTTATCAAATACTGGCAAACATTTTCCGGTTCTATTCAGCTCTACTAACATCGGGGTAAGAATGCCCATTGTTTGGCGGGTGCATTGAGTTTGCAGCGGTTCAGTTGCTTTACGTACATTGCCCGTGTTTGAACTATTTTCAGTTTTAAGCACCATTGGCATTTCGTATGCTGGTATCCCATCATTCCAAAACTTTTCCCTGCCTAACTTTATTCGGTTTATAGTTTTTGGGGACAGCTTAATATCTCCGATTCTCCGACCCGGCACTGACCAGTCAATGCAATTGAATGCAGCGTAATAATAAGGCTCTACAATCGTACCATCGAAAGGGCAACGGTAAACATATCCAAATCTGTACTTCCATGATCTTTGACCAGGTTTAAACCATTGAAAAGCCTCTATTTCTTTTTCGCAGCAATGGCAGTATGCTTTCGGCGTAAATTCTAAGTCAGGGGCTTTGTTTCCTTTTTTCCAGAATACGATGTACATTCGATCCCTACTTTGTGGGCATGGTGCAAAGTGCATACTGTTCAAGTAAAGGCATTTATGTTGGTATCCCAAAACATGCATTGCATTTAACCACGGTTCAAACATCCTCCATTTTCGAGCTTGCACAACGTTTTCCACAGTTATAGAATTGTAGTCGTGGTATTCGGCGAAACGTACAACATCCCACATCGTTGCACGGCTACGCTCTTCTGCTGGTTCAAGCTTTTTCAAACTGAATATGTCTAGTTGGTTGCTTGGCTTTTTCTTACCGTTTGCATCAGTTTGTTCGGTACATTCCGGTGAAGTAATTAAAAAGTCTGTTGAAGGATAACGACGGGGATCACATGCTGAAATGTCTGTGCAATCGTGTAAAGTATCCTGAAAATTGGTATTGTGGGTTTCTATTGCTAAATCCCAATGATTTAAAGCCAGTTTTACTTCAACACCACCGCCAATTTTATTGGAAAGATTGCGTACTCCCTGACTGCTGCCGCCACCACCGCAAAACTGATCTGTATAGGTTAAATATGAATTTTTCATTATTTTAAACTTATATATCGGCTAATTAGCCGATATTTTTAATTATCGGGTTATTAGCCGATTTGGTTAGTATTGATTGCCTCGTAACTTCTTTTTGAATAATCGCTGTATGCTATCCTGTGTAACGCCTTCAGGATTTTTGCATGGGCTGAAACTTTCTTTCTTACAAGCCGTTAAGCTGATCGCTAAGGCGGCAGTGATGATGATTATTTTTTTCATTTTTATCTGTTTAAGGTTAGTTATTTGCATCAGGGTGTAACCGTGATACTGTTTTTGAAGTAATACCGCAGTGAATGCACATGCGTTGGTACAAATCTTTGTCTCCGTAGTGGGTAGTTTCGACAAACTCCCAATCTGTAAACTGGTGATGACTTGGCACGCATTGACTTTTCTTCTTACCAACTTCACTGGCAGTTGTTTGGGGATCAGCTGCCAGATTTCCGAAATGGTCAAATATGATCCGGTTAACCCACATATCTGCTTTTTCAACGTATTCATCATGATTGGCAGATTCGTCAATATCATCCAACATTATAACAACTGGCCTGTTTTGATCTTTATGGGGCGAATTTGTACCGCATATTTCGATTTTAAGAGTATTTTTCATAGCGGCCTTATAAACGTTTCAACTTCAGTGTTAACCTGATCCAAAGGATTGCAGCTTTTAATAGCCTGAAAGCTCTGCAAATCGATAATCTCGCTTAAGTAGGGGTGTTCAATAATCAAATCATTTAACAGCCAATTTTTGGCTAAATTTGCCGCTTCCTGATGACTACAAGCGTTTACACTTACCAGGTGGAACTTTTCGAACATATCAGGTAATTCGGCACTGATTAGAACCGTGTAAACCTTAATTTTGGGGAAAAATTCGGGAAAGTAATATTTAGCCCATGTATAGAAATCAGTTTTCATAGCATCCAACCGCTTTCTTTTGTTATCCAATGCTTCGATTCCATCCATTTTATTTCGGGTCTTTAGGGTTAATGTAATGGTCAAAATTTATCGGCTTGCAATCAGATAGATTTACAGCAGCCGTAGGGAATTTTTCCGATAGTATGTCTTTGATGCAATCCGTAGCCAGCTCAATCGCCTGTGCTTTGTTTTTAACAGCAACCAATACGGTTGCTGTTCCTGGCTTATATTTTACGCGTGGGTTGATGGTATCGTAAACCTTTAATTTAACCTGATATAGATTTGCCATTATTTTTCGTTTGCGGTGATACTGAATTGAAGTTTGATTTCTTTGCCATTTTCGCACTGAATGCGCTGCCAGCCTCTAACGTACATGCTGGAACGGTTTTTAAACTGCGCGGCAACAATGATGTCTACACCTTCAGAGAAAAGCGGGTTATTAACCTTATCTTTCTTGCTAACCAGTTCAGCCACCCGTGTAGGGTTAAGGTTTCCTTTTTTATCCGGCTTTAAAAAGGTATTAAGTAGATCGGCCAGCACCTCACGGTTTTCATCGTCGGCAGATAGCCCGGCAATAACCGTTTTTATCTTTTGTACGCCTGCGCCTTCCGTGCCGTCAAAACCAATAATTTCGTTGTAGCCTACTACAATAGATGCATTACCATCCCTTGATGTAAAGGTGTGACTTGCCTGTTTGTCTTTAGTGCCGTATAGGTCATTTTTAAGCTTTATAACAGCCTCAAAGTCGTTAAAGGTAGATTCGACTATCTGATTCTGTTGTTTACCAAATTCTGCCAGAATAGGGGCTTTAGCCGCAACCATTTCATCAACCATGCCTTTAAAGGCTTCAATATCATCCTTCCTTTTTTGTATTGCCTGGTTTTCTTTCGCCTCTAACTGTTTTAAAAGGTCTTTTCTTTCTGCTGGTGTTAATTTGTCAATGTTCATTTTATTTGTCTTTTTAAATTTTCTATTATTGAATTTTGGTCGTTTACTACTTTAGTCATGATTTCAGCAATTTCTAATGCTAGAATCAACTTACTTTCTATTCGGACTGCGTTGTTTAGCAAATCCTGCTTTAACTGCGCAATCTTTAGTTGATTTAAAATTTCTTCCATCTTATAGCCTTTTGATTAATTCCTGATGTATCTTTTGGGGTTAAAAAATGCCATTCCCGGCAACTCTTCGGCTACCTTTTCAAGCTTCCGCATAAAGAGTTTGTCTTTAATTTCAAATAGGTCGCAAAACTCACTTACACCGTATGTTACAGTGCTGTGGTCTCGGTTAAATAGTGCGCCTACAGATTTTAAACTCAGGTCGGTATGTTCGCGTAGTAATTTGAAAATGATAAATCTTGCTTCAACGTTTTCATCAGACCTGTTTTTGCTTGCTAAGCTTTCGTAATCAACTTCAAGCGCATTGCAAACCCCCTGTATGATTTCATCTTCCGGTGTAGGCGGTGTAGGCTTGTATTGAATAGCTTGCATCATGTGCAGCAATTCCGCTTTTAATTCTTCCATTACTGACATTTTTTGCCCTTTCTGATCTTTTCAAGTACATTGTTGTACTTCATCATGAATAAATCATCATGCATAAGCGTTAAAGGATTGTGAGTATAGAGGAACTCTGAAAGAATAACTGGGCTTTCCATAGGCTCAAATTTTGCGAATGGTAAAAACTCTGTTTGATTTCGGAATGAAGCTTCATTGTTCCAAAATCCCCGAAAATCCGATGAGTATTTAACCTCGTTAGCCATTTGTACAGGAAATCCATAAAAAAGCCTATCGACAAATTGGTTATAGTTGTCAAGCTGGTATTCACAGTATTGCTCTGTCGACCAACCAAGCAGCATACACACATTTTCAATTAGGTTCAGGTCAAATTCCCTGCACTCTTCAATGTGTGTTTTACTTTCTTCTTTAACTTTTGTTATTGTACTCATATTGATTATTAGTTAGGGTTTTGACCATGATACAATGCTGCTTTTTCTTCGTCAATGGCCAGCATACCGCCGGGACATCTTCCGCTCACAATTAGCATCAGACCTTTTACATGTATAATTATTTCAGCTATCTTCTGGCATAGCGTCGCGGCTGCTGTATAAGGCTTTCCGCGCTCTTCATGTGCTAAGAATATGAAAAGGGTATTGGGGAAGTCTTTTAGCAACTTTCTAAGCGCACCGTTTTTAAGTTCGTCGGTATAGAAGGTTATGTTATCAATGACCACCACTAAAGGGGGATTTCTTTTGCCTAAAAGCACATAAAGTTCCTGAAGAGATATATATCCCTTAAAGTGAAAATTCTTGTTTGAAGGGTCTAGTTTAGCCCTTATTATGGCATCTTTGAAGCTGGCACTAATTCCCTGTTCAGCTGAAATGTATAATAGCTTTACACCCATTATCAGGCTGAAGTAAGCAGACAGCAAAAGCGTACCCCAAGTTTTACCGTTTTTATCCTTCCCATAAATCAACCATGCACCCGATTTTTCCGGGTTACCAAATATTTCATGGTAAAGCCCGGTAAAAGCGAATGTTTGATGCTTTTTGTCAAGGATGTTGCGTATGGTTAATGCTCTCGACATATTATTAAGCGGTTAGGATTAGTAAAGATTCAGCGCGGCGTAAACCTGAAATATTCCCGCTTTCATCCTGTTTGAGACAGGCTTTAACCACCTCGGTAATCTTTGTTTGCGGCACACTATTGCCCTGTAGAACATCGGTAATAAGCTTGCGATAGAATATTACTTTATCAGGTAAGTTATTCGGGGTGGCTTTGGTGAAATTGCTTGAAAAGCGGCTGAAGGTTTCGCGGAAACCGACTTTTTTGTTCCTTATGCCTTTTTCAAACAATGCTAACAAGCTATCAGCTCCAATCAAATACCATCCGCAAGCGTTTTCTGTAGCATTCCAAAATTCTTTGATTTCTAAAAACGCCTTATATTCAAGATCGCCAGCCTCATCAATGATTACCATCGGATTAGGTAGCATTTTAAGGTAATATTTGATGTTTGCCTTTACATCTGCATACCTTCCATCATGATCGATACCGATAGTTTTGGCAATAAGCCTAACAAACAGCTGCTTTGTTTTTGCCTGACTAGCATCTATATAAAAACAGTTTTTAAGCGTTTTGGCTAAATAACGGGCGGCAACCGTTTTACCAATCTCGCTATCGTCAATAAACATTCTTGATTTAGCATACTGCTGGCAAAAGGTAACATCCTCTTCGAGCAGCGTTAAAACATCTGTTCTAGTCGTTTTAAGCTTCTTTTCATTCAATGATAGCCCCAATTCCCTGCCAATGGCCAACCACTGCGTATCACGAATTAAATTAGCAGTTTCGCCATTTTTGAGGCGGCTAAATACTGCGCTGTTAAGCCCCCATTGTTTAGCGAAAGCTGCATCGGAGCCGGTAAAATTTTGGCGTTGTTCTAAAAGCTGTTTTAAAGCTTCTGTTTTAAATTCTTGTGTAATGTTCAACATAACTGTATGGTTTAAAATCTGTCTTTTAATGATTTGAGGCCGAATGACTGAAGTACGGGGGTTTCATCATCTTCAGGTTCATCAAAAACCTCAGGCATTTCGTAGTTTACTACTTCAACCTGCTTTTTGAGTCCGGGCATGATAAACGACTTCTTAGGCTTAGGTGTGTTGTCAATAATTGTGAGGGTGTCAATAGATTTTTTCTGTCTTCTGCCGTATGCTTCGATAGTGGCCACATAGGCGCTCATGATTTCGCGGTTCGCTAAATCTTCTGGGGTCTGTTCGATTCTAGCCCTTTGGTAACGTGGTTTTTCTATCGCTTCGCAAATAAGCTGGTTACCGATATACACATGTGCCTTAAGCACTTTACCTTCGTTATCATCCAGCCAATACACATCTACATCTTTGCCTTCAACATGTGTCATCAAACTGATAAGCTTATTACCTGTAGCAATACGGCCTTCATCTCCCAAAAGAAATAATGAGTTATTAAGCTGTATCATTCCAACGTTGCAGCTCGTAGGGGTTTTGTAACCGATGTGCGGAAGTATTGCGGCGTAATTTGTTGGCTGTAAATCTGGATTTTGTTTTTGGCAAAACACTTCCCAACGGCTCATGTGCGTGTGTACGCTGTGAGGCATGTTGTTCCATGTTTCTATATCTTCCAGACAGCCCTGTACAATGTCATTAAAAGAGAGTGTGGGTGCTGGTTGCGAACCAGGTTGATTACTTTCTGATAATGCATGAGGTCTTGCAAGCCATCCAATACGCTTTTTTTCGAGATTATAACGCAATGGCCTATAATAAGCTTCAATCCTTTTGGCACGTGCTTTATTGGCTTCAATACGCACATACTGGAACATCGCGCCTTCTTTAAGGAAGGTATTAACAAATGAGCTGTTCAAACTCATTTCCCCTTCAAGTTCAGCAGGAAGGTTGAAACCCCAATCAGCATAGTTTCTTACCATCTGGCGGTAAAACTCCATGATAATGCCCTCTTTGCTCTTCCCATAAACCCAGCAGGTGAAAGCTTCAGAACCTAAATCGATGCCGTTATAGAACCAGACACGGTTACCATCTGCCATTTTGAAAGGCGGTTGCCTATCATCTATTGAAATTATGCTACCTGCAAATTTCGCCTTCAATAAAGAGTGGTAAGGGCTAAACTGCTGCATGAATTTTTGACGGTCACCACTACGTTTGCCGTGCGTACCAATTTTATTGCTCCATTGTGCTATGTAATTGGTTACTGTTGTAGCACCAAGCTTTTTGAAGTCTGAAGGGTTGTATATTTCAGATGTTTCATTATTGATCACCTCCAAATAACCCATCAAAAAAGCCTCATACTGACGATGAACTTCTGTAGCAGTCGGTTTGGTTGGCTGTCCGGCAAAAAGATTGTTTAGTAGCTCAATGGTAATATCATCAACTTTACGACGGTTGGCATTTTTATGCCTTCCTGAAATAATGCCAGCATAACCAATGGTTTCAAAGTCCTTTAAAGTCTTTTTAAATTGCTTTTCACCTGGTGGCAAAGTGTGCCTAACTTTGTACTTTTTTTCTAGTATATCATTGAAGCTTTGTGCATCAGATAATAGGGTTTGAGCAATTCCCGCACCACTAAAATTACCTTTTGTCCTACGTTCGTTTTCCCTGGCACTTCTAAGCGAAATTATGGCCTTTAAAACGCTTGCATTGATGATATACCGCTCCTGAAATTCGGTATCAAGGTAAGTTCCGTCTTCAAATTTGAAATTTGTAAAGAATTTTACGGCTTCGCCATCAACTTTATAAAACTGGTCAAGTACATGGTTTAATTTCCGGGGATCACCGATGCCATCCTGAACAACTGGGGGCAAACTATCGAAAGAAATAAACATCTGACGGCCGTTACCGCCCAGCTGAACACGTTTAATACCGTACGCTTTGTTAGCATATCGGGTAATTTCGCTATAAAGGGTATTTTCCTTTTTGTACCAATTTGGCACAAGTTCATCTTTGGTTACTACCAAAATGTTATTCCATAATTGAGGCATTGTTATTCTCCTTTGAGGTTTAGAAGTTCTTTTAAAGAAGGGATGATGTTTGAGCCTTTGTATTTTCCGTTAACGGTGTCGCTCACCACCTTCCTGCTGAAGCCCAGCTTTTTTGCTAAGTGTGTAATTGAAATACCTGATTGTTTTACGGCTTCCCGTAAATAAAGATTTTCAGGATAATCTACTTTTGGTTTTGTTTGTTCCATGCTTGTTCACATATTTGTAAATACTTACACGAAGGTATAAGACTATTTTCTTATAACCAAATTTATTGTAAGATTTTTTTCATATGGTAGCACAAAGACTTAGTCAGTATATTGAAGATAAAGGCATTAGCCTTTATGCGTTTGAGAATAAATTAGCCGTTTCACGCGGCTCAATCTCAAAAGCTATTAAAGAAAATAAGAGTATCGGCTCTAATGTATTAGAAAATATTCTTAGCAAATTCATTGATATTAATCCTATTTGGCTTATGACAGGTAGGGGAAAAATGATTGCATCCGATATAAATGAATCTGTTGTAGAGCCTGAGCAGACTTTTTTATTAAAGACGGATAAAAAGAGAGAATTGCAACGAATACCGCTTTATGATACCAACGCTGCTGCGAGTGTGCTTCCTACATTTAATGGAAAGCACAATATTATAGACTACATAACTATCCCAAATATGCCTTCATGTGACGGGGCGTTACCAATTATTGGAGACAGTATGTACCCATTGCTTAAAAGTGGTGATATTGTGATGTATAAACTTATAAACGACCTTCAAGACGGTATTTATTGGGGCGAAATGTACTTAGTCTATATAAACGAGCATGGCGATGATATGACCCTAGTAAAGTACGTGCAGAAATCAGACAAAGGGGATGATTATATCAAATTGGTTTCTCAAAACCAACACCATGCACCTAAAGATATTAAGCTAAAGAAGGTTAAAGCAATGGCATTGATCAAAGCTAGTATAAGAATCAATAGCATGAGCTAACCGGCGCGCACACATATCTTTTTATAAATAACCAATTTTATTCAACCTTAATTAGCTAGTATTCAAGTATTTAAATACTTGACCATAAATATGCTGATTGCATTATAGGGGGGTGTTTGTTCGATTTATAAGCTTTTTTAGCCTATTTTTATACTTTTTACGGGTATTTACAATGCATTAAACTACATCGATTTGCACAACCAACTGCACAACCAACTGCATTACCAACCCAAAAAAGAGTAAAATTTTCTTATATTTCTAACTTTTTTTACAGTAAAATAGTCTTACCTATGGCCGCCATATTAAGAAATTTAAATTCTGGATAAACAGCTTTTAAATACCTTTTAAGCTATTTTTTCGTGATAAATGGTAGCAACTCCCTTTAAAATATCATCTTGCCTTTCCAAAATGGTAGTATTCTGGTAGTAAATGGTAGATTGGAAATTTGGAAATAAAATAATTACCAACCTATAAACCATAAAAAAAGCCTTTAGCGATATGCTAAAGGCCGTTTTTTCCTTTTTTTCCTTTTTGCCTTTTATAGAAGTCTGGTATTATGCCCTATACTAGTAGATGATTTATACAGAAGAAGGGAGAGGGAGCCTCGTCGATCTTCTAGCAACTTTTCAGCAATGAAATAAGTGCTTTACTCATTCGTCCGAAATTTTTCGGGGGAAAAATAAATTAACTAAGATATGAAAACACTTAAACTACAAAACTCCTGCTGTTGTAAATAGCATTTACAGCTTCAAACATGCTTTTCTTTTTTGATTAAGCGGCTGGTAATTTACCAGTCATGGAAATGGTATGTCTGCTCCACAGGGTTTTAAAACAGAATTACTAAACTAAAACCATAAACATGAACTTTAAAAACTATCTACCCACACTAAAAGGCCTCTCTTTGGGGCTATTGATCAGTAGTTCGGCCTTTTCGGCAACAGTTAAACCACCCGCAGCCTTTATTAAAGAAGGAATATGGCGCGGTGTATTTACGGTGAGCGAATCGGCTGTTCCATTTAATTTCGAATTTAAGGGCAAAGATCCTGAACACGCTGTTTTTACTTTGATAAATGGTACCCGTCGCGATGATTTCCATGTGCAGCGTCTTGGAAAGGATTCGATTTTCGTTAAAATGAATACTTACGATGCAGCCCTGGTGGCCAAAATAGAACCCAATGGTACATTAAGTGGTGAGTATCGGAGTTTGGTACCAGGTTTCAGGGGGAACTCTCTGCCATTTACGGCCGAGCCTGGTAAAACCTACCGCTTTGTAGAGCCCGGTAAAGATGTAAAACCTACTGCCGACCTATCGGGCAAATGGGAACTTAAATTATACAGTAAAGAAGCTGTTCCTGCATCAATTGCGGTGCTGAAACAAAACGGGAATAAGCTTACGGGCGTAATTATGACGGTTGTAGGCGATAGCCGTGAAATTGAAGGCACCATACAAGGAAATGAGTTCGCTTTATCGGGCTTTACCGGTCCAAGTCCTTTTATTATTAAAGGAAAAGTAAATGAAGATGGCACGCTATCAGGAGATCAGGGTTTTGGTATCTATAAAAACATCAAGTTCGATGCCACTAAAAACAACGATGCCAACCTGCCTGATCCCTATAAATTAACCTTTTTAAAAGAAGGCTATAAAAAACTCGATTTCACTTTTCCTGATCTTAAGGGTAAAGCCGTTTCGCTGAGCGACGATAAATACAAAGGCAAAGTGGTAATTGTAGAAATTGTGGGTACCTGGTGTCCGAACTGTACCGACCAGACTGTTTTTCTTTCGCCCTGGTTTAACAAAAACCAAAAACGCGGAGTAGAAGCCATTGCCATTGGTTTTGAACAAAAAGACAGTCTGGCCTATGCCCAGTACACGCTCGGAAAGCTGAGAGATAAATACAATATCAAATACGATATCCTATTCGGTGGGCTGGCCGATAAGAAACTGGTAGCACAGAAACTGCCCGCACTCAACAAATTTATTGCTTTCCCAACTACCATTATCATCGATAGAAAAGGAGAGGTACGCGAAATTTACACCGGCTACACCGGCACGGTAACAGGTAAATATTACGACGATTACGAGAAGAAATTTAATCGCGTACTAGACGAACTGATTGCTGAACCAGCACCAGAAACTGCTGCAGTAAACAAGAATGAATCGATAAAAGGAAAATAATCATTAAAAAACCAAAATAAAATGAGCGTACATAAAATTTTTAAAGGAGCAGTTTTGCTCAGTTCACTGTTTATTGGTGGACAGGTTTTGGCCGATGGTGTAAAACCGGTAGCTGTAGAAAAAACAATAAAAGAAGGGGTTTGGCGCGGTGTATTTAATGTAAGCGAAACCCAGGTGCCTTTTAACTTCGAATTTAAAGGCAAGGATTTCGAACATGCTACTTTTACCCTGTTAAATGGCACCCGTCGCGATGATTTCCACGTAAAACGCATTGCACCCGATTCGGTATTTATTAAAATGAATACTTACGATGCAGCCCTGGTAGCCAAAATAAATGATGATGGTACATTATCAGGCGAGTATCGCAGTTTGGTGCCGGGTTTCAGGGGCAATTCGCTTCCTTTTACTGCCGAGCATGGCAAAAAGTACCGCTTTGTTGAGCCGGGTAAAGATGTGGCACCGGCGGCCAATATATCGGGCAAATGGGAGCTTAAGTTCTATTCAAAAGAACAGGTGCCTGACAAGGTGGCGATACTAAAACAAAACGGAAACAAGCTAACCGGGGTAATTATGCAGGTAACCGGCGATAGCCGCGAACTGGAAGGTACTGTACAAGGTGATGAGTTTGTGCTTTCGGGCTTTACGGGCCCAAGTCCTAAAATTTACAAAGGTAAAATCAATCCTGATGGTACCATCAGCGGCGTAATTTCGGCCGGAATTTACGATAATACCAAATTTGATGGTGCAAAAGACGATAAAGCCGAATTGCCCGATCCCTACAAAATTACATTCTTAAAAGAAGGTTATAAAAAGCTCGATTTTACCTTCCCTGATCTTGCCGGGAAATCGGTTTCGCTAAGCGACGATAAGTACAAAGGTAAAGTGGTAATTGTAGAAATTGTGGGTACCTGGTGCCCGAACTGTACCGATCAAACGGTATTTCTTTCGCCATGGTTTAACAAAAACCAGAAAAGAGGAGTAGAGGCCATTGCCATTGGCTTTGAACAAAAAGACGACCTGGAGTACGCCAAATACACACTGGGCAAACTGCGCGATAAATACGATGTAAAATACGATATCCTTTTTGGTGGCCTGGCCGATAAAAAACTGGTATCGCAGAAATTGCCGGCACTCAATAAATTTATTGCTTTTCCAACTACCATTATCATCGACAGAAAAGGCGAAGTACGAGAAATTTATACGGGTTATACCGGCACCGTTACCGGAAAATACTATAAAGAATACGAGAAAAAATTTAACGCTTTGTTAGATGAACTGATTGCAGAAGATGCTACGGCTACTGCCTCGGCAACAGGCGATAAAAACACGCAAAAAAGCAAATAATCATATCCTTACGCCGGTTAAGCTGATGGTTTAACCGGTATTATCTAAAAAATATAAATCCAAAATGAAACTAACATTAACCATTTCGCTATTAACCCTGGCCTCTTTAGGCGCTTTATCACAGTCGAACCGCTTTGCTGCGGCAAACCACAACGGATCTGCATCAAAGAAAATAATTGTTACACCTAATCATGCTTCAAAGGCGCAATCGTTCAAAGTAGATAATGCCAGCAGCAAACTAACCTGGTTGGCCAAAAAAGCTACTGGCGAACACAGTGGCAACGTAAAAGTGAGCGAAGGAACATTTGTAATTGATGGTACAACACTTAAATCAGGCAGTTTTACCATCGATACCAAATCGATTACCGTAACCGATGTTACCGACGCCACCACAAACGGAAAGTTGCTTGGGCACTTAAAAAGCGAAGATTTTTTCAGTACTGAGAAATTCCCGACTTCAACTTTTGTAATTACATCTGCCAAAAAAGGAAGTGGCAACCAGTATAGCTTAACCGGTAAACTCACAATTAAAGGCATTACCAACGAGGTAAGTTTTCCGGCGGCAATTGATGTTGCTGGTAAAAAGTTAACCGCCAAAGCTAAAATTACCATCGATCGTACGAAATATGATATCAAGTTCAGATCAAAAAACTTTTTCGAAAACCTTGGTGATAAAGTAATATACGATGATTTTGATATCGATGTAGCCTTAGTGGCGAATGCCGGATAATAAACCAACCTAAACTAAAACGCTTAATAAGAAAGGCTGTATTGTTGCCGGATCGTTATGGCGAAGCCGATGGCTCAAAGCAAGTTCACAATACAGCCTTTCCAATTTAAAACAAACTGCCAAACGATTTTATAAGCTTAATCAGGGCTAAAAGAAACAGAATTGAACCGATGAAAAAAAGAAGTGCTATCATCATACTGAGCTTTATTGCGCTGTTGCTTACCCAGGCAGCTTTTGTTGGAGGCGGCGTAAGCGAAATCCAAACCAAAGAAGAACTTGGGAGCAGTTTATTTTTCGATAACATCCTTTCGAAAGACAGAACCATTAACTGCTCATCGTGCCACAGGCCCGAATTTGCCTTTGCTGATACGGCCACTTTTAGCATTGGTATTGGCGGTAAACTAACCGCACGCAATTCGCCCGGTTTAACCAATTTATCTGGTCGCACACATTTTTTCTGGGATGGAAGGGCAGCTTCGCTCGAAGAGCAGGCTTTAGGCCCCATTACTTCACCCGATGAAATGGGATTGAGCATTGAAGAAGCTGTAGAAAGGCTGAACAAGGATAAGGCATACGTCGAGGCTTTTGCAAAAGTATTTAAATCGCCGGCTACCAAAGATAACCTGTTAAAAGCACTTGCTGCTTTTGAGCGGACCTTAGAAACCAATAACAGTGCTTACGATCGTTACATCAATGGCGATGATAATGCCCTTTCGGCTGCGGCAGCCCGCGGGCGGCTGTTGTTTATTGGTAAGGCCAACTGCAATAACTGCCACTCGGGAGAAGATTTTACCGCCGATCGTTTTAAAAATATTGGCCTTTATAATGGTAAAACCCTCAAAGATGCCGGACGTTTTACCATCACGAAAGACAGCACGGCCATTGGCGAATTTAAAATACCTGGCCTGCGCAATGTGGCCTTAACCGCTCCCTACATGCATAACGGACAGTTTAAAACGCTTAAAGAGGTGGTTACCTACTACAACAATCCATCAGCAGTGGTGCACGATGGCCTTAACCGCGACTTATCACTCGATAAACCACTCAATCTATCCGATGGCGATATCAATGACCTGGTAGAATTTCTGAAAGCGCTTACTGATGAAAGATTTTTAACCGCCAAAAACAACCCGGCCAAAAACTAGATAATTAAAGGAACGGCACATCGTTTTTGCGCAGAAAAAAAGTGCAACAGCCCTTGTTATGCCCAAATTTTAACACATAAAATGAAAAAAAACATACTATTAATAACCACAATACTCTTTTTTGCAATCAATACCTTTGCGCAAAAAAGGCTCATAACCGGTGTGGTCACTTCGGCCGACGATCAAACACCCATCCTCGGGGTATCGGTAAAAGTGAAAGGTCTTAATGAAGGTGCCTCTACTACCAAAAACGGTAGTTACCAGGTAGCCATTCGCAATGGTAAAATTCTGCAGTTTTCTTTTGTGGGCTACAAAACACAAGAGGTAGAAATTGGCCAGCAATCGGTCATCAATATTAGTTTAGTACCCTTGGCCAGCAGTTTGGATGAAGTGAGTATTGTAGGTTCGCACAATGCCAACCGTACCAAATTAAACTCGGCCAACCCGGTTGATATTATTGACTTGAAGGCGCTGCAGGAGTCGGCACCACAGGTAAGCGTAACCCAGTTGCTGCAATATGTATCGCCCTCGTTCCATTCGTCGGTTTCGGGTGGAGGCGATGCAGCCTCGGCTACTTCAACCGCACAGTTGCGTGGTTTGGGTGTCGATCAGTTATTGGTGCTGATTAACGGAAAAAGACGTCATAAAAGTTCCAACATTAGCTGGGGAGGTCTGGGCAATGGTGCTACCGGTTACGATTTGAATGCCATTCCTACCGGAGCTATCGAACGCATCGAAATCCTGCGCGATGGCGCCGCTGCACAATATGGTTCTGATGCCATTGCAGGTGTAATTAACATTGTACTGAAGAAAAGTACAGAGGAACTTTCGCTTACTTCAACCGCGAGTGCGCGCAAACGTGGCGATGGCTTAACTATCCGCACCAGCAGTAATTACGGACTTAAACTGGGTAATAAGGGCGGTTATTTAAACATAACCGGCGAGTTTGCCACTCAGGCAGTTTCCTTACCTGTTGGTAATTCTGAGTCGGGATTGTACATTGGCCCTGCTTACGGTGGTGGTGCCAATACCAGAGGGTTCGACCAGATTTATACCAAAGAAATAGACGATGCCATTTTAGCCAGCAGGGGTATAGACCGCCATTATTTCGATCAGCGTGGAAGTACCAACAAATCCATTGACGGTTTATTGTTTTTTAATGCTTCTGTTCCGTTAAAAGATGATGTAGAACTTTATTCATTCGGAGGCATCAGTCACCGCACCTCACAATTTACTGCAGTTTACCGTCTGCCAGGCTGGACTGAGCGTAACAATACGTTTATTTATCCCGATGGTTTTTTACCAGCTATGGATAACATTCTTTCCGATAAATCGTTGGCAATTGGTATAAAAGCCAAAGTGAAAAACTGGAAGGTGGATATTTCCAACGTGTATGGCATCAACGATTTTTCGAATGTAATCAGCAATTCGCTCAATGCCAGCCTGGGCCAGCGCAGTCCGCGTAAGTTCGATGCAGGAAGTTACAATGCCAGCCAGAATACTACCGGTTTAGATTTTAGCCGTTATTTCGACAAGGTATTGAGCGGCTTGAATGTTGCTTTTGGTGGCCAGTACCGGGTAGAAACCTATCAGATTATCGCTGGTGAGGACGGTTCGTATTCAAAAGCCGATCTTCGTACCATTTATGGCATCGATACTACTGCAACCGGTATTCCTTACACTACTTCGCTGGGTTTAACGCCTTTAAACGGGCTTTCTCCGGGTTCACAAATCCATGCCGGTTTTCGTCCTTCAAACGAAGTTAATGTAAGCCGGTCTATTTCTGCGGCTTATTTAGATGCCGAATTGAATATTACGCCTAAATGGCTGGTATCTGGTGCATTAAGGGTCGAAAATTATTCGGATTTTGGTAGTGTATTTACCTATAAAGCTGCTTCGCGCTTTGGCATTACCGATTGGTTAGGCGTAAGGGCTTCCATCAATTCGGGCTTCCGCGCGCCCGATCTGGCCCAGTTTTACTATACCGAAACCTCTACCACTTTTCAGAATGGGGTAGCTATCGATCAGGTTACCGCCAATAACGTAAATCCGGCCACTACAGCCTTGGGTATTCCTGCCTTAAAGGCCGAGAAATCGAAGGGTTACACCGCAGGTTTTACCGCTTCGCCATTGCCTAACGTAGAACTTACGGTCGATGCCTACCAGATTGATATTAATGACAGAGTGGGAAACACCGGGCGTTTTTCGGCAACTGATACCAATTTGCCGGCCGATGTACGGGCACTTTTTGTACAAACCGGAACCGTGCAGGCTAAGTTTTTCTATAATTCTTTCAGTACCCGAACCAGAGGGATAGAAGTAGCCGGCAGCTATAAATTTCTTTTCGAGAACGGTGGCAATACCTCTTTTCTGGCCAGCGCCAACTTTTTAGATACCAAACTCACCAATGTAAATACCCCCAAAGGACTGGAAGCCTACCGTTACATCATATTCGACGAGTCGGAACAGGCACGTGTAACCAATAATATTCCTTCAACAAAAGTAAGTTTACAGGGCACCTACAGTTATAAAAAATTAAATATCTTACTGCGTACAGTATATTTTGGCTCGGTGGTGTCGGTTTCGCAACTCAACGCCAATTTCCCTAAACCCGATTACTACTATCAAACATTTAGCCCGATTTGGGTAACCGATATTTCGGTTGGTTATAAATTAACCAATAATTTGCTGGCCACTGTGGGCGCTAATAATTTATTTAACGTACTGGGCGATTATAGCGTTCCGGCACCGGGCAGCAACATTACCCGTAATCCTGGCCCTGGTGGCGCGCAGGCAGGTACCAATGCCGGCATTCAGCCATTTGTGAGATTATCGGCCAAATTTTAATTCTTAAAACAAACACATGAAATTTTTAAAGAACATAAATCAGTTAAAATATTTAACGTTTACGAATAAACTGGTACTGGCAGCCTCGATTTTAATTGCGGTTTTACCTTCGTGCAAGAAAACTGAATACCTCGATACCGATAATGCCGATCGCGAGCCGTTGAGCGCAAAAGTTAAGTTGGTAAATGCGCTAAGCATTACTGCGCCTGTTAATTTTCTGGATTTTACCCGGCAAATTAATACCACACTGGTTGCCCATAATGTGGCTACTACTTACCTCGATACCCAGTTTGGTAAAGTACAGTACAATACTACCGAAGGCAGCAATACCAGTTATAAATCTTCCTATATTTTTGGCGGCGCGGCTTCTTTTGCACAGGAAACAGATAAAGCATCCTTCGCAGGGCCAAATGGACCAATTGCCAGTTACTACCATACTTTGTTTACCGTTGCCAAGCGTAAACCAAGCAAGTTAAATCCGGGTAACCGCGATAGTTTGGTGCTGGTGTACGACGATTTAACTGCACCGGCTGCCGGCAAAGCCAAAATCAGGTTTGCCAATTTCTCACCCGATGCACCTAACCTTGATTTAAAAACTACCGGAGGCACTTCCTGGTTTGCCAATGTGGCCTACGGTAACTTTGGCGATCAGGTGCAGCTAAGCTACGATGCCAATGGAAAAGCACCAGCCACCATTTCGGGGCTGAGCTGGAAAACACTGGGACCATTTAAGGAAATTGCTGCAGGTGCTGCACAAAACCTCGAGCTTAGAAACAACAGCACAGGTACGCTAGTACCGGTAAAAACTGCGGCTTTGAGCAACCTTAATTTTGAAGAAGGTAAAATCTATACACTGTTTATCAATGGCAATCTCGCTACCGATGCAGCCTTGCAAGCTACACTGATTGTACACACTAAATAATGGATACTAATGAGAACAAATAACAGGAGGCATTTCATTAAAACATTCCTTACTCTTGCTGCAGGAGCAGCTTTAAGTCCGGCTTTATCGCATGCTTTTGCTAAACCAGCAGTTTTGCAATTTGTGCAGGAACCATTAAAATATCCCTTTAATGCGTTCGAGCCTTATATCGATGCGCTTACCACCGAGATCCATTATACCAGGCACCATACGGCTTACATTAAAAATGTAAACGAAGCCATTGTGGCCGAAAAAATACCTTACACTACTGTCGAAACTTTTTTCGAAAATGCAGCCAGTCTTTCGGCTAAAGCGCGCAACAACGGTGGCGGAGCATGGAACCATAATTTCTTTTTCGCTACGCTAAAGCCCGGTAGTGCATCAGTACCCGAAGGGAAATTAAAAACGGCCATTGATAAAGCTTTTGGCTCGGTTGATCGTTTTAAAGAACAATTTGCACAAGCAGCAGCCACCCGTTTTGGCTCCGGCTGGGCCTGGCTGGTTAATGATAAAGGGCAGCTTAAAATCACCTCTACGGCCAATCAGGATAATCCCTTGTTTAGTTCGGCAGAAGTGAAAGGCATTCCTTTACTCGCGCTCGACGTTTGGGAACATGCCTATTACCTCAAATACGAGAACAAAAGGGCCGATTATATTGCTAATTTCTGGAATGTGGTAGATTGGGATGTAGTAGCAGGCAGATTAACTTGATTACAAGGCCATTTGAATGGCTTAAAGAAGCCCTGCTTTCTGCAGGTTATATTTGGTTAGAAGAGCGGAACTCGCCTGGATAGGGAGTTCCGCTAATTTATAAAGGCAATTATCCTTTTTTGAAATGTTTGTTCAATGCATTTTGCACTTTAGCCACATCAGTTTCGATGGCTTTTTTTACGCCGGCATCAAGTGCTTTGGTAAAATTGGGTGCAACATGAATGGCTGTAGTATCGTTTACAATAATCAATTCGAGCGGATTAGCCCCAAATTTTAACGCTACTTTTAATTTAGAAACCTCTTTTTCAACGTTTTTGCTAAATTCATAGCTATCGCTCAATTCGTCAAAACAATCGCGTGCAGCCTGAAATACAAGTTCAGTTTCAATATCCAAGCCGTTTATAACGATTGTAGCAGCCTGCAATTCTTTTTTCAGGTCCTCGTTTCCTTTTACTGTTGTGTGGATGGTTTGCAAAGGTTCAAGTAAATCTTCGCTGATCACGATTAACTTTTTATCTGTGATTACAATTTTTGCATGGTTGCCGGTTTCATCAAACAATTGTTCTACGTGGATGATATCGTTACCATCTTTAACTACAGATACATTTTGTGATTGTTTTTCAACTTTCGAATCGGCGATGGCATTTTTCAATACGTTTACCAGATAATCGAGAACCGGATATTGATTAATTTCAGACATGTATTTAATTTTTTTTGCAAAGATAGGTTTGCAAACGGATCAAAGAAGTTTTAACAGATTTTTTTTTGGAAGCAGGACAATACAGGATGAAACTGAATAATTTAATCTTTAATTTTATCATTAACCATCCCTAACCAAATTGATATGAGAATTAGCTATTTAACTTTTCTTGCTTTTTTAACACTGCTAACCGTTTCCAGTTTTGCACCTGATAAACAGTATGCCCAACGTTTAGGTATTATGTCGGGCTTAGGGCAAGACAGCATTGCCCATGCCGGCGGTTTTACCATGATTGGCGAATCGGTAAGGAAAATGCTTGCCCCGGGCTTAACCGACGATGCTTTTAATGCCAACCTGAAACAGATAAAGGCTGCCAGATGTAAAGTAACTGTGTGTAACCTGTTTTTTCCGGGGAACATTAAAATAGCAGGTCCCGATGTGGTAGAAGCCAGGGTTTTATCGTATGCCGATTCGGTATTTTCGAGGGCAGGGCAGGCAGGTGTAAAGCTGATTGTTTTAGGCAGTGGAGGTTCGCGTAACATTCCGGTAGGTTACGATCTGGCTAAAGCTAAAACAGATTTTGTGGCACTCTGTAAAAAAATAGGGCAGCTTGGGGCAAAATATAAAGTAGTAATAGCGCTCGAAAATCTCGAAACTACTGAAACTACTTTTATTACTTCACTTAAATCGGCTGCCGAGATTGTAAAAAGGGTAAATCATCCCAATTTTAGGCTCAATGTAGATATTTTTCACATGATGCGCGAAGGAGAATCGCCTGATGAAATACGGGCTGCAAAAGGCTTGGTAGGGTACTGCGAAGTAGCCGAAAAAGAAAAACGTACACTACCTGGGGTAATGCGCGATGATTTTAAGCCGTATTTTCGTGCCTTGCGCGACATTAATTACAAAGGCCTTATTTTTATTGAAGGAAGCATTGGCAATGCTGCGGTAGAAATACCGGGTGCCTACAGATATTTATCGGCACAACTGGCCGAAGTTAATGCAGAAAAACGATAACATATTTGTAAATGGCAAGGTTTTGCTTCTTTTTAAGGGGTTTTTGTTGTTGAAAGATATTAAAGGTTTAAAAATACAACCAGTAAGGATTAATATTTAGAGATAATTGATTGTTGAAACTGATTTATTAAAGTTTTTAACCTTTTTTGTTTTAATTACTTGCCTATCAATATAAAACTACATTCGGTTTACTGTTAATTTCAGTACAAACTGGCCTAATAGTATTATCTTTGCAACCGATTGCGATGGACACTTACAGCTCATTTTCAGATAATGAACTAGCTTTCTTACTGACTAAGGATGATGAGCTGGCTTTTACCGAAATTTACAACCGTTTTTACGGCTTGTTGTTTATCCACGCCAGTAAACGCTTAAACAGCGAGGAAGAAGCCAAAGACCTGGTACAGCAGTTATTCGAAACTTTATGGATCAAAAGGGCAAAGGTAGCTCCCGATGGTAATTTGTCGGCCTATTTGTATGCGGCCACCCGAAATAGGGTGATTGATGTTTTTGCACATCAGAAAGTGGAGGATAAATATATTGGTTCCTTACAGGGCTATTTGGATCAGGAACATGTATTAACCGATTACCTGGTGCGTGAAAAAGAAATGGCTGCTTTAATAGAACGCGAAATAGATGCTTTACCCCCTAAAATGCGCGAAATCTTCTTAATGAGCCGCATGGAGAATAAAACCCATAAAGAAATTGCCGAATTACTCGAAATTTCCGAGTTAACGGTAAAAACGCAGGTGAAAAGAGCACTTAAAATTTTACGTTCGCGTTTGGGACTGGTTACCTATCTTATTTTTATGCTTAAAACCTATCATTAAAGCAAAAAACTGCTTTTAGGTCGGGTGAAGGTAGTAATTCGTAGATTTTGGGTGTAAGATTTGTGAAATGGGGCAATCAATTTTTGTGTCTGCTGAAAAAAATGTAAAAAAATATATTTCCGCGTACCCCCAGGCTATACCCTTCGCCGTATATACATTAATCAACCCTAAAAGATTGTTGTTAATGGAGAAAAATGCGAAAAGATTGTTGGATAAGTACTTGTCAGGTAATTGTACCCCCAATGAAAAAGCCATTGTAGAACAATGGTATCAGCAACTTCCTTTTGAGGGCGATACGCCAAAGCAACAACGCATTACCGCTACCCAGGCTGAGGTTTGGCAACAGCTGCAACAGGGCAGAAAAAAGGCAAAGCAGCTGGTGCTGTATAAACGCATTGCAGTGGCGGCCAGTATCTTGTTGTGCCTGAGTGTTGGTCTTTACCTGGTAACACGCATCAATGTGCAACAACAGCTTATAGTAAGTACTTTAAACGATGTTAAGCCAGGTCGCAATAAAGCCATTTTAACCCTGGCCGATGGTTCTGTTATTGATCTGGATAATGCCAAAACCGGTCAAATAGCCATGCAGAATGGTATTGTTGTACGTAAAACAGCTAATGGTAAACTCGAATATATCATTAAAGATGCTGCCGGTAACGCCAATCAAACTATTAGTAACAATTTAATTTCGACCCCAAGAGGAGGCGAATATCAGATAACCTTACCCGATGGCACAAAAGTTTGGCTAAACGCAGCTTCCACTTTAAAATATCCTTCAACGTTTGCTAAGAACGAACGGAGGGTAACGCTTCAGGGCGAGGCTTATTTCGAAGTTTCAAAAGATAAAAACAGACCATTCAGGGTTGCCACGAATCAGCAAACAGTAGAAGTATTGGGTACACATTTTAACATCAATGCCTATAGTGATGAAGAATTGGTTAAAACCACGCTTTTAGAAGGAGCCGTGAATGTTTCGAATGGAACAAACAGCTTAAAACTAAAACCTGGCCAGCAGGCGCTATTTAACCTTGCCGATGCAAAACTCCGCATAAACCCGGATGTGGATGTGGATAAAGAGCTGGCCTGGAAAAACGATCTTTTTGCTTTCGATAACGACGATTTGAAAACCATTATGCGGCAAATATCGCGCTGGTACGATCTTGATGTGGTATATCAGGGCAAAATAACCGACGAAAAATATGTGGGTGAAATCCCAAGAAACAGCAATTTATCCGAAGTATTCAAAATATTGGAACTTAACCACGTTCATATTGATGCCAAAGGTAAAGTGCTCACTGTATCTGGCAGTAAAAACAGATAGACTTTGCCCGTCGCTAAAAAGGCAGTAAACCAAACAATTAATCAACTAATTCAACTAAACTGTATGATGAAAAAATTACCTGAA
The DNA here is from genome assembly GCF_003852395.1 of Pedobacter sp. KBW01. Lineage (NCBI taxonomy): Bacteria > Pseudomonadati > Bacteroidota > Sphingobacteriia > Sphingobacteriales > Sphingobacteriaceae > Pedobacter > Pedobacter sp. KBW01. The sequence continues at coordinate 544,436 of NZ_QAJQ01000007.1, read as the reverse complement.
ATCTAATTTCGTACCGCAAAAAAAAAACCGAAAGCGCAGCAACGCTTCCGGTAGAAATTTTGGACACAGCAGCTTGCTTCGAAACCCAGCTGCTATTTATTAACCTCATTCAAAACAAAGGTATGAAATTAACAACCCTTTACAACCCCGTATGCGCTATACGGAGGGTAAGGATTAAATTTTTATTGGTCATGAAATTGACTGCTATATTACTATTGGTCGGCGCTTTGCATATTTCTGCCGCCACATTCTCGCAAACTGTAACCTTATCCCTTAGAACAGCTCCGTTAAAAACGATATTTAAGGAGATTAAAAAACAAACCGGTTACTTTTTCTTTTACAAAGGTCAGCTTTTAGAAGGCAAGCCCGAGGTTACTGTAGAGTTAAAAAATGCCAGTCTAACCGAGGCCTTAAATTTGTCGTTAAAAGGGCTAAATCTCAATTTTAATATTGTAAACAAAACCATTGTAATCAGCAATAAAGAGAACCAACCCCTGGAATCGCTTGCTGTAGCCAGCCAGATCGAAGTTAAAGGTAAAGTGGTAGATAAAGACAATGACGAAAGCTTGCCAGGTGTTAATATTTCCGTAAAAAACGGCGCTAGTATTGGCGTAACCAAGGAGAAAGGCGAGTTTAAAGTAACGGTTGCCGAAGGCGCTACACTTGTTTTTAGCTATGTGGGCTACGAAATACAGGAAGCTAAAGCAAGCGCGGGCAAAACACTGAATATTAGGCTCACGGCTAAACAGACGCAGATGACCGATGTGGTGATTACCGGTTATCAGGCCATCAAGAAAGATAACTATACCGGTAATGCCATTACGATATCCGGAGATCAGCTGAAAAGGGTAAATCCGCAAAATTTGCTTCAAAGTATAGGCACATTCGACCCATCGTTTAAACTAATTGATAATAACCTTGCCGGCTCCAATCCAAATAGAATTCCGTCTATTAATGTCAGAGGCGCTTCAGCATTACCTAGTGGTGATGGTCAGGTACTTAGAAGAGATGAAATTCTTGGAACAGCCAATATGCCGGTTTTCATGCTTGACGGATATGAAGTAAGTGTGCAGAAAGTGTTTGACCTTGATGTTAACAGAATTGCCTCTGTTACCTCATTGAAAGACGCTGCTGCTACCGCTATCTATGGTTCGCGCGCAGCCAATGGCGTAATTGTGATCACTACTAAAACACCTTTGGAAGGCAAACTAAGGGTTGAATACAATTACGAATTGAATCTAACTGCGGCAGATCTAAGCGATTATCAGGTTTTAGATGCAGCTCAAAAACTGGATTATGAAGTTCTGGCAGGATTATATAATTCTGCTAAGCAACAGGTATCTCAGGATCAGCTGGATGAAATTTATTACCACAAAAAAGCCAATGTTGTGGGTGGTGTTAACAGTTACTGGCTTTCTCAACCCTTACGTAATACGATCGGGAATAAGCATGCTGTAAATCTTGATGGAGGTTCATCAGCCTTTCGGTACAATGTTAACCTACGCTACCAAACAAGACCTGGAGCAATGAAAGGATCTCAAAGAGACCAGTATTCAGGTGGAATGAGTTTCCAGTACAACGTTAAGAAAATTCAGTTTAGAAATGAATTATCTGTAACCCAGGTAGGGGCTACCGAATCGCCATACGGTGATTTTTCAAGTTATGTAAGGATGAATCCCTATTACCCTTTGCAAGATGCGAATGGCATGGTTATGCGAATTTCGGATGTCTACGAAAAACAGGACCGATCAAAAGAATATGTGTTTAATCCACTGTATGATGCCAGTTTAAGTAGTTTTAATAAATCAAAGTATACCGAAATCATTGATAACCTTTCTGCCGATCTGGAAGTTGCAAAGGATCTGAGGTTAAGGGCTCAGATGAGCGTAACCACGCGATCAAATGCCGATGATGTATTTACATCTCCCATGGCTAATAAATATTATCTGTACACTTCAGATAAAATTGACGAAAAGGGAGAGTACATGAATAGGGAGATGAAAGAAACCTATTGGGACAGTAATATCAGGCTAACCTGGTTAAAGCAGATAGGCGGCCATTATTTTAATGCACTGATCGGTGTAAACGCCAGGACAGAACTTCGTGATCAAAAAGAATTTACTGCAATCGGATTTGCGAACGATCGTTTTACCAGTATAGGATTTGCCAAAGGATATGCCGAAGATGGAAAACCATTGAGCAGGCTCGAAAAAGCACGGCTTTTCGGTTCTTTCGTCACCATGAACTACTCCTACAAAAACCGTTACCTGATGGATGGAACTGTTCGTGTGGATGGTTCTTCGAAGTTTGGTGTGAACAACAGATTGGCTCCGTTTTGGTCGTTCGGATTAGGCTGGAATGTACATCAGGAGGAATTCTTTAAGGATAATAAAGTAATCAGTCAATTGAGAATAAAGGCCTCTACAGGTCTCACTGGTTCTGTGGAATTTGATCCTTATTTATCCCGGACCATTTATAAATATAATACCGGAAACTGGTATTCATCAGGCATTGGTGCGAGTGTAAACAGTTATGGTAATGAAAACCTGGGTTGGCAAAAAACACGGATGACGGATATTGGTATAGATATCGGGCTGTTTAAAGACCGTATCATGATTACGCCAAGGGTATACAAGAAGTTTACCAAAGATATTCTGGCCGATATCACCTTACCTCCATCAACAGGCTTCTTATCTTATAAAGAAAACCTTGGAGATATGGAGAACAAAGGGGCGGAATTAGGGCTTACAATAGATGCGGTGAGGAGCAAAGATTGGTCGGTAAACCTGAATGCCAGTATGGTTTCTAACAGAAATAAGGTGGTAAGGATCTCGAATGCCTTAAAGAAATATAACGATAGGGCCGATGAACTGCAGTCGGTAAAACCTGGAGAAGGCGGCTACAGGGGTATTCCATTACTTCGTTTTAGCGAGGGACAACCTTTCAATGCTATTTATGGCGTACGTTCATTGGGTATCGATCCGGAAAACGGACGTGAGTTATACCTCAAAAAAGACGGCAGCATAACCTACGATTATGATAAGCGCGATTACGTTGTAATTGGCGATCCTAACCCTAAAGTGAGCGGTTACTTTGGCGGAACGGTTAACTACAAAAGATTTAGCCTTTATGTGCAGTTTCAAACCTTTTTCGGAGGCGACAAATATAATTTAACCCTGGTAGAGCGTGTTGAGAATGCAGATCCACGTTATAATGTAGACAGCCGCGTGTTTGAAGAAAAATGGAAGAAGTCTGGTGACCTCTCTTTTTACAAAAATATAGCTGATATCGGCGAGACCGATGTAAGTTCAAGATTTATACAGCCTGATAATCTGATCAACCTTCAATCAGTTAACCTTTCTTACGACATGAGTAAAAAAATAGCATCCAAACTATCAATGTCAAGTTTGATGTTTCAGGTAACTGCAAACGACCTTGTACGTTGGTCGTCGGTGAAAGAAGAAAGAGGTATTAATTACCCATTTACCAGGAGTTTAACCTTTTCTGTTAGAGCAGCTTTTTAAACTTTTTAATCACAGATTTAAAATAAAAAACATGAATATTAGATTATTAATCTGCCTTATTTTAGTAACAGGGTTATTCAGTTCCTGTAAGAAATGGCTGGAAATTGAGCCGGAATCAGAAATCGCCGCCCCAATTTTATTCAGTACCGAAAACGGTTTCATGGAAGCAATAAATGGCGTGTACAACCGCAGTACCGAATCAGATCTTTATGGTAAAGAACTTACCTTCGGTACAACCGAGGTATTGGCGCAAAATTTTTCGATGCGTGATGACGGACAGGATTACAGGCAGACCTCCTTGTACAATTATAAACATGGCGAGTTTATCAAAAGGAAGGATAAAATATGGGCTGGTTTATATAATTCCATTGTAAACTGTAATTTGATCCTTGAAAATGTTGATGCGAAAAGGAATGTTTTTACCGGTTCAAATTATGCCATTGTAAAAGGAGAAGCACTTGCATTAAGGGCCTACCTACATTTTGACCTGCTTCGTCTTTTTGCTCCATCGTATTTGCGAAACCCTGCTGCAAAAGGAATTCCGTATGCCAGCAAGTATACAAAGGAAATTACTCCTATGTCTACAGTGTCGCAAGCCATCGAGTTAATCATCAAAGATCTGGAAGAGTCAAAACAGCTTTTAACAGCAGATCCCATCCGGAGCGCCGGTTATATTGTAAACTACCCCTTGGTTAGCGATACACTGAAAAATACAGAGGAGAAAAACGCTAGTCTTTTTTTACAGAACAGAAGGCACCGTATGAATTATTACGCAGTATGCGGAACATTGGCCAGGGTTTACCTTTATAAAAATGATAAAGTGAAAGCCTTGTCAAATGCTAAGGAGGTAATCGATTCTAAAAAATTCCCATGGACAGCAAAAAGTGATTTTGAGGCTTTTGAAGATTCAAAAAAAGACCGTATCCTTTACAAGGAACTTGTTTTCGGATGGTATATACCTGGTGCTGCAAAAGAAATAAAAGACAATTGGTTTCAAAGTGGTACCAGAGGTTTTTATTTAATTGAGGATGCTGCTGATTATATCTATGAAAAGGCAACAGCTGGCGCGAGTGATTCGCGCTACAAATACTGGCTATCTGCTACTTCAAATCAATCGTCGAGATCTTATGATATTGTTAAATACCGCAGAAACCCCTTAAGTGCTGAGGTGAACGCAAATCTTCATTACCTGATGGCACCTGCAATCAGGCTGAGTGAGATGTATTACATTGCTGCTGAGTGTTCGTACTCCACCAATCCTGCAATCGCAGTCAATTACCTTACGCAGGTTCGTGAAGCCAGACAAATTGGCGATCCTTTATCCATAAACAGTGAAGAAGATTTATTAAAAGAGCTACTTAAAGATGCACGTAAAGAATGGCTGGCAGAAGGGCAGTTGTTTTATATGTACAAAAGGCTAAACAGGGGTATTGTAGGGCAAACCGGCATAATTATTCCTCCTTCCGATAATATTTTCGTACTTCCACTGCCTAACGATGAAATCGTTTATGGTGGCAGATAAAACATGTGAAATTTTTGAATAGCAAATTATGAAAAAATATATATTAATATTCGCGGTATTCTGCCTTGCTTCCTGCAAAAAAGCAGAAGAGATGCGTTTTGATCACAACGCCAATGTTTATTTCGATATTTATAATGGTGATAAAGACAGCATCGTAAGAACTTTTGCCTACAACCCTACATTAGCTCAGGATACTGTTTGGCTACCAGTGCGTTTATCAGGAATCAGGACCGTTGAAGAAAGGAAGTTTAGTGCACGGGTAGACGCTGATTCTTCTACAGCCACTGTTGGCGTTCATTATGAAACACTAAAACCCCAATATTCCATTCTTCCTAACAGGGGAATAGGATACATTCCATTGGTAATTTATAATAAGGATAAGGAGCTCGAAAACAGATCGGTTTCGATACTGATCAAATTAACTGGTACACCCGATCTGGGCATAGAAAATCCTTACCTGATTAGGGCAAAAGTCGTATTCTCGGCCAAACTCGAAAAACCAGGTTGGTGGGATACCTGGCCGCTTCCACCTTATTCGAGAACCAAACATGAATTGTTCATTCTGGTGACCGGACAAACCTCACTCTCAACCGACGGTTTGGACGCACCAAAAAACCTCTATTATATAGGCTTGTTAACCACGATGTTAAACAATCCTTTTAATTGGGTTACCAAAAATGAAGCAAAAGGATATGTGATTGAAGCAGTAACTATCGGTAATACAGATAGATACTATTTCTACAATAAAAAGAATCCGGCCAAAAAAACACTTTTGCGGAAAAATATGCAAAATGGTAAATACTATTTTATAGATGAAAACGGCAATGAGGTTATTTAAATATAAGAACATGGATATTAAAAAAATAATATTGCTAATTGTAGCAGTGGTTTCTATTGCCGCATGTCATAAAGACCTGGGTAATTACGAAATCAATATGCCTGTCGAGCCTAAGGTGATTAATCTCGATTCTGTTTATACAGCCAGTGTGGGCGATAGTCTGATCATCAAACCAAAAATAGAAGGCACCGATGCTGCCAATGTAGACCTTGAATGGCGAATCAGTGTAATTGAAGGAAACGATGTGCTTTATAAAGGACCCGCATTAAAAATCATATTTGGTTTGCAGGCTAAAAGATATGCTGCCCGCTTAACCGTATTCAACAAAGCCAACGGAATGAAATATTTCCATAAGTTTTACATAGATGGCGGGACAGAATTTGCCAGCGGTACAACATTGTTGAGTATAGAAAACGGAACAACGCAGTTTTCATTTGTAAAACCTGACGGTAGTGTGCAGGCACGTTTATACAGGGCCATGCAAGGCAAGGATCTGCCTCCAAACCCTACAAATTTATTTCTGCTTAGAAATATATTTACCGGAGGTACCTTATTGGGCTATTGGATTATTACAAAAAATGGAGGTATCAGGCTGGAGCCAAATACCATGCAGGAGGATCCGAAATATCCCAATACACTAAAGAATAACTTTTTTACCACACCTGATAATCTTGAAGTCGGCTCCCTGATATCACACCCTCAGGGGGTAATGATGGGAGTGGTAAACGGCAAATTCTACGGAGGCACCACCAGTACCTGGGACCAGGCTGCTACATATGGCATGTTTGGTTTACCTGCTGATGGCGATTATGAATTGGCTTCTTCCTTTGTAATGAGCTTTACGCAATCAGCCACTTATTTTATTGGTTTCGACCGGAACAGGAAACAATTTGTCAGGATCAATCTATATGGAGCGCCTGTTTATTTTGGTACTCAATACTCGGTTAGCACAACAACTGCTTTCGATCCTACCAATGTAGGTATGGATCTTGTCCATTTAGAGCAGCTCAATAACGCAGATTGTTTTGCCTTTTGCAAGGGAACCGACGGAAAGATTTACGAACTTAAGTTTAATGTTCAGTTTAATGGTCCGTTTACTTTTACCCCTCAGCATAAACGCCTTTTTGTGCGCCAGGAGCTGATCAACGAAAATACAAAATGGAGCGGTGCTAAAAATGGAGTAATCTATATTGCCAATGGCAGTAAAGTTTATCGGTATAATCCTGTAAATGAAGAACTCAGAGAACTCGCCACAAGCTTTACCGGGAAAACGATTTCCATGCTAAAACTTAGCGATGACGAAGAAACGTTGATGGTAGGAACAGAGCAGACCGTTTCTTTTCTAAACATAGCTACCGGAATGAACGGCGTATTCATTAAAAAGATCGAAGGCATTCCAGGTGCTCCTGTAGACATCGCAATCAGAAAATAACCTCATTCCATGAGTGGCTTTTAAAAAGGTCGGGCATGGAAATTTTAACCATAAAGAACGTACAAATGAAAATCATAAAATTAGCCGTACTGGCCTTATTATTCCCGGTTTTAACCTGGGCACAAACACCAAACTTTAGCCTTTCCGGCAAAATAGGCACCCTGAATGCCCCGGCAAAAGCTTACATCGATTATATGGACAATGGTGTGAGCCACGAAGATTCGACTGTATTGGTAAACGGAACTTTCCGCTTTACTGGCCATGTTTCAGGTATTTCTTATGCCCGTATGGCACTCGATCATACCGGTGGAGGCAAACAACGCGCGGTATATACTGGCGATGTAATCTATTTCTACTTTGGCAAAGAGCAGGTTTTAATCAGCTCAAAAGATTCGTTAGATAATGCAAGCTTTACCGGTTCGAAAGTATATAACGAATATGCTGCTTACAACAAAACCATTGGCGGCACCATTATGGCCTTAACCAAAGCAGTAAATGCAGATTTCAATAGCGGAACACCCGAGCAGCAAAAAGATCCTGCCTATATGAAAGCGGTTGATACCCGTTACCGCAACAACATCAAAGCCCGCGAGGAGAAACAGTTCCAATTTGCAAAAGATCATCCCAATTCATTTTTTGGTTTAGTGGCTTTATCCGAGTCGGCAGGGGCAAAAGTAGATGTAAAGAAAGTAGAACCCGTATTCAACGCCTTAAGTAAAGAATTACATGCTACCGATCTGGGAAAAGAACTTGCGCAACGCATAGCAGCCAATGGCATAACGGCTATTGGAGCCAAAGCACCTTTGTTTACACAGAACGATGTGCTGGGAAAACCAGTTTCTTTAGAAAGTTTAAAAGGTAAAGTAGTATTGGTAGAGTTTTGGGCAAGCTGGTGCAGTCCATGCCGTGCCGAGAACCCCAATCTGGTTAAAGAGTACAACCTGTACAAAGATAAGGGCTTCCAGATTTTATCTGTTTCGTTGGATAATGTGAAAGAAAACTGGTTAAAAGCCATTGAAACTGATGGTTTGCCCTGGTTGCATGTTTCCGATTTAAAAGGTTGGAACAACGAAGTAGGCCGTTTATATGGTGTAAGGGCTGTGCCTGCCAGTTTCCTGGTTGATCGTGACGGAACAATTATTGGCAATGGCTTAAGGGGCGAACCTTTAAATAAAAAACTGGCCGAAATTTTCAATAACTAATTATTCATCCATTAATAACGCTCAGAGGCTGTCCGCAAGTTGGATGGCCTCTTTTTTTGAGGAACAATAAAAACTAACATACTATTTATGACGAGACATTTTAGGCTACTGGCCTTATGCGTGTTGCTGTTTTCTACAAACGTTTTTGCACAGCAAAAGGTAGAAAGCATCATTTCTGCTGCAGTTAAAAAGGCTTACCCCGCAAGCGTCAGGATGTGGGGCTTTGATACTACGCGTAACGAACGTACCTCTGCACAATTTAGTGGCGTAGTGGTAAGTGCCGATGGTTATATTTTAACGGCTGCACATACCGTACAGCCCGGCCGTAATTACAAAGTTTTTTTTACCGATGGCCGCGAAGCCATTGCCGAAGCTTTGGGCAAAATTGAAGTGAAAGAAACTCCGGGTGCACCCGATGTGGCCATGATGAAGATTTTAACCAAAGGCAACTGGCCTTACGCCGAAATGGGCTATTCGCAAAGCCTTGTTAAAAATGAAATGTGTCTCAGCATTGCCTATCCGGAAAGTTTAAACCAGAAATTGCCCACCTTAAGACTGGGGAAGATTGCCGAGGTGAAAAATACTTATGGTTTCATCCAGTCAACCTGTAAAATGGAGCCTGGCGATTCAGGCGGACCTTTGTTCGATTATTTAGGGCGGGTAATTGGTTTACACAGTGCCATTGATGTAGCTGAAGACATGAATTTCGAAATTCCTGTTGATTTGTACCGTAAATATTGGTCGGCTTTGCAACAGGAGAAAATTTATACCGCCTTTCCCGATCAAACCGATCTGGTTAAAGTTGATAACCTCGCCGAGCAGATTAAAAAAGATACCGAGAGCGGTAAGATTGATTTTGCTAAAGTAAAGTTTAGTCCAAAATTCAAAAATGCCAGTTTCGAGGTAAGCAGCAGGTTTAATGGTGAGGTGAAAACGATTGGTGCTATACTTTTTAACCTAACTGATGCTACAGGGACGCACAAACAAGTATTGGTTACCAAAAACAGCATGATTGGTGAAGCCATTAGCCTTAAATTTAACGATAAAACACTTAATCTGTCGGTAATTGCACGCGATAAAGAGAACGATTTGATATTGCTGGGCTTGAATGAGGCCGTTGAAGGTGGAATTGATTTGAAAGGGATAAAACCTGCAATTGGCGAAAACCCTGTCGGACAATTGCTCTTTACAGCGAAATACGATGCAACTTATTTACAGAGTGTATGGAGTAGTACAACTTTAAGCCTGCCCAAGGTGTCGGCCATGCCTTATTTTGGGGCAATGGTGGCTTACAATACCAGTCCGGCGGTATTTTCGCTTATTAAAGCCGAAAGCCCCGCCGAACTGGCTGGATTAAAAATGGGCGATGAATTGGTAAGCATAGATGGACAGGCGATTGCTAAATCAACAGATTTCGTACCTTTTATGGCAAAATACTGGCCTGATGATGAAATTACCCTGAAATGGACGAGAGAAGGAAAGCCTTTTGTTAAAACCGTAAAACTAGCCGGAATTGGGCAGGGAAGTTCAAACCATCCGGCCGAAAAATTTGCTGGAGGTAAATCGGCGCGGCGCGATGGCTTTAACGCAGTGTATGCAAACGATCTGGCACTCACACCCGATTTAAATGGTAGCCCGGTGTTTGATACCAAAGGCAATTTCTGTGGACTAAATATTGCCCGCTTTAGCAGAACGGCAGCTTTGTTTTTGCCAGCCATTGTGATTTATAATTTTGTAACTGAACATGTTAAATAAGACGTTTTGGCCAAAATTAGATTCTTGTTGCAGGCTTAACAGTAGTTTCATATTCACTTGGTTCATTTGTTTTTAAACAAACGATTAAATGAAAAAAGAATTACTTACTCTATTTACAGCAGCAGCCATTGGCATGGTATCCTGCAAAAAGAACCACGAAGAACCTGCCACTGACATTAGCTATCCCGATATGGCTGAAGCTTCAGATCCTTCGGTTTTGTTTACCACGGCTGCTGGTGTAAAAGTATACAATGGAGGTTTTGGCTCGGCTGTTGCCACCGACCCAAATGCACCCGATGTTTTTTACATGCTTACCGATAGGGGATCGAACGTTGCCGGACAACTGGCCAATTCCATCATTATCGGTAAACCCGATTTTGATCCACAGATTGGTAAATTCAGGCTTAAAGACGGTAAACTGGTATTGGAACAGGTAATCGAGTTGAAAAATGCTACGGGTGGTAAGTTAAACGGTCTTCCTAACCCTGCCGGTATGGGCGCTTCGGGTGAGGTTGCCTACGATTTAAACGGACAGGTAATTGCACCAAGCGCTGATGGAATTGATTCAGAAGGTTTGGTAAGGGCTGCTGATGGTTCATTTTGGATTAGCGATGAATACGGGCCACATATTGCCCACTTCGATGCTTCAGGTAAAACCATCGAGCGTATTAATCCTTTTGGAACAGGTACCGGCGGTCGTAAAATTCCGGCTGTGTTCACTAATAGGAGAGCCAATCGTGGCATGGAAGGACTAGCCATTACCCCTGATGGCAAAACTTTGGTAGGCATGATGCAGTCGCCAATGTACAATCCTACAAAAGCCGCCACTGCAAATTCGGTAGTGCTAAGGATTTTAACCTTCGATATTGCAACCGGAGCAACCAAACAATACGTTTACTTAATGGATAATGTATCCTTAACCGGGGTAAGCGATATTGTAGCAGTAAACAGCACCACATTTTTAACTATCGAACGTGATGGGCTTTTTGGCGGTGCTGCAACTAATCCGGCAGCCTTTAAAAAAGTGTTTAAAATTGATATCAGTAACGCAACCGATATTTCAGATGCCGCTGATGGTGCTACAGGTAAACTTTACGACGGAAAAACTGTCGAGGAACTTAACAATGCGGCTGGTTTAAGTGCTGCAGGTGTTGTACCCGTAACCAAAACACTGGTTTTAGATTTGTTGAAAGATTTGCCAGCAGTATATCCGCACGATAAAGCTGAAGGTTTGGCGTTACTTCCCGGCAATATTTTGGTGATTTCTAACGATGATGATTTTGGTGTGGTTGATAATGGTGCAAGCGGATTTGCACAGAAAATTTTGCCATTAACCAATGCCGTAGATCGAAACCGCCTGTATTTTGTGAAAATTAAACTTTAAAATATCTAGCCATATACCCTTGGTATGTGGCTAAAACCTTCTTTTTTAAGGAGGTAATTACTTTTGAATAAGTGTTTACAACTATTAGGTGTAGGTTATTGGCGCTAAAAAGACGTTTAGCTACCGTACTTTTACCCTTTTTTGCTACAACTGTTGTAAATTAGACAGACATTGACAAGATTTGTATTGTCTATCTTAACTTATTCATATGTATTACACTTGTGCGATTGTTGATGACGAGCAACATGCTATTGATGTGTTGACGGATTACATTAACGACACCCGCTTTTTAAGAGTAACCAAAAATTTTAATAACCCGATTGATGCCCTCGAAAGTATCGGTACAGGCGATAAAGTTGATTTTCTTTTTCTGGATATTGATATGGACGGGATGCCAGGCACAGAACTCTCGGTACATCTCCGATCAAAAGCCAGGTTTATTATTTATGCTTCTTCAAATCTGGAGCATGACGTAAAGGAAACCAATTCGGATTTTGAATGTTATCTGGGGAAACCCATATCCATGAAACGCTTTTCGGGTACCATAGAAACATTGATGCGGCTGAATAATCTGCCCATAAAAAACTGAAATAAAAATTATGATTGAGCTCTCTTACTCCTTTGAACATGAATTTTTAGCCAATACTACCTATCAATTAATGCGTGTAAGCATGAATGATCCCTGGCTGGTACTTTCGGGCAGTGATGTGGTTGGTATAATAAATCAGGATGATAGCGAAAGCTGGAGGCAGATTGAAGGCGAGGAGATGCCTGCCGATGCTGTTAAAGGAATGGGAGAGCTGATTGACATGCAACAGTTTAGCTGGTTACCAAAGCTCATTAAAAAACAATGGCCCGAGTATGTACAGGAAGTTATTGTAGAGAGCGAAAAAAATTACGAAGTACTTTGCCATAAAGATGTATGTCCCGATCGCTTTAAACAACGTTTCACACCAGGTATTCATGCTTTGGCCAAACGTGAAACAGAACTTGTATTTAAGGTACGTCATTTCAAGGCTTCAACCCATTATCAGGTAGTTAAATCGCGTACCGCAGATAGGTATGCCTAAAGGTAATTATTGATTGAATGTTGGAATTTAGGATGAGTGAATTTAAAGCCATTCTATCATTCACTAATTTATTAATTCTCTCATTCTTTAATTTCCTACAAATAATTTATTGTTTGAGTTTTTATTTAGACTAATTCTTGTTAGTTTTGAGGCGTTAAATCTTATCAGTAGATCCCCAAAATGAAAAAACTCTTACTAGGCCTAACTTTATTATGGTCTGTTTCTGCACAGGCACAAAAAAACAGCTTGCTCGATCAGGCTTTCTGGCAAGGCAAACCAGATGTAAACAGTGTTAAAGCCGAAATCGAAAAAGGAGCAAAGCCTGCCCAGTTAAACGGTTCGAGCTTTGATCCGGTGGTGATGGCTATTAATGCCGATGCACCTAACGAAACCATTAAATTTTTATTGGTTCAGCCAGGAAACGAGGTAACCAAACTTACACACGATGGCCGTACTTACTTACACTGGGCTGCAAACAAAGGGAACGACGAAATATTAAGTTATTTATTATCAAAAGGCATTAACGTAGGCTTAAAAGATAGCCACGGTGTTACCGCATTAACTTTTGCCGCCGGTTCTGGTCAGCAAAATACCAAAATTTACGATTTACTTTTAGCCAATGGAGCTAATTTAAAAACCGATGTAAACGGTAGTGGTGCAAATGCTTTGTTACTTGCAATTGGCAGTGATAAAGATTTTAAACTGACCGATTATTTTGTTGGCAAAGGACTTGATTTAAAAAGTACCGATGCAGATGGTTTAAATGCTTTCGGTTATGTAGCCAGAAGTGGTAATATCGAAGTGCTTAAAGCTTTACTTGCAAAAGGCATCCCGGTTGATCAGTTTGCGTTGATTACTGCAAGCGAAGGCAGCCGCAGGGGCAGCAACGGCATTGAAGTTTACCAATATTTAGAAAGCCTGAAAATTAAGCCAGGCAATACGAATAAAGAAGGTCGTAATGTATTGCATGCATTGGTTCGTAAACCCAAACAAAACGATATTATTGCCCACTTCATTGCAGCGGGAGTTGATGTAAACAAAGCTGATAACGATGGCAACACACCTTTAATGTATGCTGCAGCCACTAATCGCGATACCGCAGTGCTGGCTTTATTATTGCCAAAAGTGAAAAACATTAACCAGATAAATACCAAAGGACTAAGTGCCCTGGCTATGGCGGTTAACAGTAACTCACCGGCAGTAGTAGCTTATTTGCTGGCTAAAGGTGCCGATTTAAAAACAACTGATAAGGATGGCAACAATCTGGCTTATTATTTAATTCAATCATATAGCAGTGCAGAGGCAGGCCGTGGTTTTAATCCTGGCGGACCTTCTAAAGCTGAAGAATTTGAAGGTAAACTTAAATTATTGCAAGCTAAAGGTTTCGATCTGGCTGCAGCGCAGAAAAACGGCAATACGCTATATCATTTAGCCGTTGCCAAAGGCGATTTAACTTTGGTTAAACGTTTGCAGGATTTCAAAATTGACGTAAACAGCCCAAATAAAGAAGGCATAACCCCTTTACATAAAGCTGCAATGATCTCTAAAGACGATGTGATGCTAAAATACCTTTTAACCATTGGTGCTAAAAAAGAAGCTAAAACCAGTTTCGATGAGAGTGCTTTTGACCTGGCCAGCGAAAATGAATCGCTAACCAAAGGAAATGTATCACTAAGCTTTTTAAAATAGAATATGAACAACTTAATTAAAATAACACTACTTTTTTGCGTACTTGCATTTTTTAAACCGACACAGGCCAGTGCACAAAATACCGCGAAATACAAATGTATGATCCAGATGAAGAGCTATATGGGCGAAGGTGCTTATATCGTTATTTCGCTGGTTGATGCCAAAGGACAATATAACAAAACGCTTTATGTGCTGGGTTCTGATAAGAAATGGTACAACAGCTTAAAAGAGTGGCATAAATTTTACGCTCAAAAACCAACCAATATCAGCGCTGTTACCGGTGCTTCATTAACAGGTGGCGACCGTGGTGTTTCTGTTATCGAAATCGAAAAAGCTAAAATCAATGCCGGTTACAAACTGCGTTTCGAAACTGCGGTTGAAGACAAAGAATATTTCGTTAAAGATCTCGAAATTCCATTAACTGCCGAGGCACTTTCTGCCAAAACAGATGGTACAGGATTTATCAGATACGTACGTTTTAGCGCGAATTAAAATTCAGTTAAAACTATGACTACTAAAGTTTGGAGATACAGTCACTTAACCCTGGCTGTATCTTCTTTTATTTTTCTATTACTTGCTTCTGTTACCGGCATTATCCTTTCAGCTGAGCCTATCAGCCAAAAAATGAAACCTTACGGGGTAGGTAACCTCCAAAGTACCGATGTAGCCACGGTTATCCCCATTCTTAAAACCAAATACAGCGAAATTACCAGCATCACGGTAGAGAACGGTCAATTTGTATTATTGCAGGCTATTGATAACAACGGAGATGATGTAAAAGCTTATATCGACCCTAAAACGGGCAATGTTTTAGGAACACCAGGAAAAAAGAATGAGTTTTTTCAATGGGTAACCACTTTGCACCGTTCGCTTTTTCTGCACGAAACCGGTCGTTTTTTTATTGGTTTAACTGCATTTTTACTTTCGCTCATTGCCATTTCGGGTATTTTGCTTACCATCCAAAGGCAAAGGGGTATCAGGCGCTTTTTCGCTAAAATACAAAAGGATGGTTTTTCGCAGTATTACCACGTAATTTTAGGGCGCATTTTACTCATTCCAATTCTGATTATTGCCATCAGTGGCACTTATCTTTCATTAAATACGCTGGGGATTTTAAAAACGGTTAAAACCAGTGTTGATGTTAATCTTGATAATCTTAAAGCTACTCCGGTAAAAAGCCTGAAAGATTTTACAGTTTTTAAAAGTATCAGCCTGGCCGAAGTACAATCCATTGAATTCCCTTTTTCAGAAGATGTGGAGGATTATTTTATCCTAACGCTTAAAGACCGCGAAATTGCCGTAAACCAGCTCACCGGCGAGGTGCTGGCCGAAAATAAATATCCTTTTACTTTATTGCTTAGTAATTTAAGTCTCGATATCCACACCGGCAGAACCAATGTGCTTTGGGCGGTGGTATTGGGCATATCGTCGATCGGGATTTTGTTTTTTATCTATTCGGGTTTTGCCATTACTTTAAAAAGGATATCTAAACGCAGTAAGAATAAGTACAAGGTTGCTGATGCTACCTATATTATTTTAACCGGATCTGAAAACGGCAGCACCCAGGGTTATGCCGATGCCCTCCATAAACTGTTGTTTAAGCAGGGCAAAAAGTCGTACATCACTACTTTAAACAATTATACCGTTTTTCCGAAAGCAGAGCAGCTGATTATTTTTACCTCTACGTACGGATTGGGCGATGCACCTGCTAATGGTGGCAGGTTTTTGAAAAAGTTAGCTCAAACACCACAAATCCAAGCCGTGAATTATTCGGTTTTGGGATTTGGATCAAAAGCCTATCCCGATTTTTGTAAGTTCGCTTTTGATGTGCACAACAGTCTTGCTAAGGAGTCTTGGGCCACTCCGCTGATCGACATCCATACCGTGAACGATAAATCGCCTCAGGATTTACAATTATGGGAAGAAGCCTGGTCGCAAATGAGTGGTATCGAGGTGAATGTACTTTCAACTCAAAAAGCAGCGAAGCCTAAAAAGTTAAAAAAATTCACCGTTCAATCGAACACAGGTCAGGCCAAAAAGGAAGGTGTTTTTCAGGTTAAACTGAATGCTGTAGGTAAGCTGCAAGCAAAATCAGGCGATTTGCTGGCTATTTATCCTGCAAACGATCATCGTGAAAGACTGTATTCCATTGGCGTGATTGATAATGCAATACAACTAAGTGTGCGTTTGCATCCCGATGGTTTGGGATCTGGTTTTTTACATGATCTTAAACCTGAAGCTGTTTTGAAAGCCAAAGTGGTTAAAAACCCACATTTTCATTTCCCTACAAAGGCTGGTAAAGTAATTATGATCTCGAATGGTACAGGTATTGCCCCGTTTTTAGGGATGATTAACCAGAATGCTGCTAAAGTACGATGTCACTTGTTTTGTGGTTTCAGGGAGAATTCATCATTCGAACCTTTTAAGCAGTTTTTAGTAGAAATGAAGTCTGATACAAAGGTGAGCGATTTTAATATTGCTTTCTCGCGCGAAGGTGAAAAGCAGTATGTGAGCGATCTGATCCGTGCCGAAGCCGACTTTGTAGCCGAAAGCCTCATGCAATCAGCTGTGGTAATGATCTGCGGGTCGCTGGCCATGCAAAAAGATATTGTGCAGATACTGGAAGAAATTTGCCACGAAAAAACAGGGCATCCATTATCATTTTATCAATCGCGTAACCAGGTGTTAACCGATTGTTATTAGATGATTCGTCATTTCGAGGGAAACTCGACGTAATTGAGAACCACGCAGTGCTCAGCGAAGCTAAATCTGATTAAAGATCTCTCCGTTCCGCTACGCTTCAGTCGAGATGACGATCTTCTTTTGAGGATTTAATTTATTACTACCTGCCAATCGCATGGCCTGGCAATTTAATATCCTTCGACGTCAGAATTTCGCCTTTGTCGGTAATGATAATGTAGCTGTACTGCTGGTATTTTTTGATCAGTTGGGAGCCGGCAATTTTACCTAAAACCATTGTTGAGGTACTTAAACCATTAGCCATTTCAGCACTAGGCCCAAATACCGTTACGCTGATTAAACCTGTAGCTGGGTAACCTGTAGCCGGATTAATGATATGAGCGTATCTTTTGCCGTTAAATACTACAAATTTGCGGTAACTGCCCGAGGTTACAACCGCATTTTTTTTAAGCGGAATTACAGCCAGTAAAGTATCTTCTTTCATAGGGTTGGTAATGCCAATGCTCCAGTCGTCGCCGTTGGGCTGTTTGCCCCAGGTGCTCATATCGCCCGATGCATTTACAATACCTGCTTTTATGCCTCTGGCCAGCATCATTTTACGGCACCTATCGGCAGCATAACCTTCGCCTAAAGCACCAAAACCTATCTTCATTCCTTTTAACCTTAAAAAGATGGTGGAGTTTTGTTTATTTAAGATGATGTTGCGGTAGCCTACTTTTTCTACCGATCGCTTAATTGCTTCGGGATCTGGCATTTTGGTCATAGAGCCATCAAACTTCCATATGCGGTCCATAGCTGCAAAACTAATGTCGAAAGCACCTTTGGTTACTTTAGAAAGGGCAATGGCACGCTCGGTTAAGGCAAATAGTTCTGCATCTACCTTTACCGGTGCAATGCCTGCATTTCGGTTTACTGCCGATACCTGAGAAGTACTTTTCCAGTCGGAAATGAGGTTTTCTATCCGGCTAATTTCAGCAATAACAGTATCAATGTTGTTTTCGGCCGAAAGAGCATCTCCGGCCGAAATGGTAATATCGAAGCGGCCACCCATTAAAAGTGTGGTCCTTTTTCTAATGATCTGTGCACTGGCATTTAAACACAACAGGATTAGGGCAGCTAGCAGTATTCTTTTCATTTACATCAACAATTCGCTGTAAATATAGCGCTAAATGCCGGTTTCTGGCTATTGTTATTGTGCCTGTACCTTTAAAACCACGCTGGTTCTGTTGCTGTTAACTTCCGGATTAAAACCAACTTTCATTAAAAAATCGCCAGAATATACTTTATCCTTATCAATAGGCGATTTGGTATTGGGATAAAGGTTAATTTCTTCGATTTTATATTTTTTGGCAGGGTCTAAACCCTTTAATTTAATGGGTAAAATAACACCATTGGTAAACAGGGTAGCCACATAATAGTTAAAAATTACCGCCTGGTTTTTTGCATCATCAACATAGGCAATTGAGGCGATTTTATTTTCGTACGGATCCTGCAGGCGGTATTGCTGTCCATGCCAAACAATGTCTTTAAAACCGTTGTAGGTTTGCACTGCGTTTTGACTGAAAAGCAGATCGTTTTTACTCAGTTCATTTACACGCACATCGTAACCCAGTTTACCCATCATGGCTACGTCGGTTTTAAATTTAATTGGCTGTTTACCCATATCGGTGATGTGATTATCAACTGCGATTGAAGGGAAATAATAAGAATATTCCCATTGGATAAAAATACGGTCGTAAGGGTTGGTGTTATCGCTAGGCCAAAATTCGGTAAAGTATTTCAGTGCAGCATAATCTACCCGCGAACCACCTCCGGCACAAAGCATCATTGGGGTTTTAGGATATTTTTTTCTGATCCGCTCTAATACACTGTTCAGCCCGCGGATATACTCCAGGTAAAAATGATCCTGGTTTTTTAAAGTTGGCGAATGGGCATTGTAGATGAGCGAATTGCAATCCCATTTAATAAAGGCCAGCTCGGGTACTTCTTTAAATAGATCTTCGACCGTTTGGTACACAAAATCCTGAACTTTTGGATTGCTTAAATCTAACACCAGCTGATTGCGCATGTAATATTCTTTGCGTTCGGGCTGCCTGATAACCCAGTTGGGATGTTTTTCGTAAAGCTCGCTTTTGGGGTTCACCATTTCGGGCTCAATCCAGATGCCGAATTTTACACTTTTTGCGGTAGCTTCTTTACCCAAAGTACTGATGCCATTTTTTAATTTTTGCTTGTTGTACTGCCAGTCGCCCAGGCCAGATGTTGGGCCGTTACGCGGATATTTGTTGCCAAACCAGCCATCATCAAGCAAGAAAACATCAACCCCAAGTTTTTTGGTGTCTTTGGTCAGGTCGTTTAATTTCTCGTCGTTAAAATCGAAGTAAGTGGTTTCCCAGTTGTTTAAGATGGTCGATCGTTCGCCTTTACCATCGGCCAGCTGGTAAGTGCGTGCCCAGTTTTGCAGGTTACGGCTGGCTTCGCCTTTCCCATTGTTAGCGTAGGTATAAACAAAACGTGGAGTAACGAAATTTTCGCCCGATTTAAGTGTGTAATTAGCAGAAAAGTTGTTGATCCCCGCTGTAACGCGAACATAATATTCGTCGAAAGTTTCATACTCGAGTTTAAAATTACCGGTCCATTCCAGCGATCCGGCTATTACCTCGCCCAGGTCTTCGGTAGCAGGCTGATCGATTGACAACATAAACGAAGAGGAGTGAAGTAAATTGGTGCGGGTTCCCAGCTTCGAATCGATGGTTTTAATACCATGTAAAAGCTGCTGCTCTTCCGATCGCATTTCGCGTGTGGCACCACTGTAGTGGCTTTTTAAGAAGAATTTTTTGCCGCTTAAGGTTAGGTTTGCCGAAGCATATTTATTTAACACCACACTGCCTTTCTCCTGATGGGTAATTTCGGTCCATTGCTCAATTACATTTTCGTTGTAGTAGGCCAGGTATTTTAAGGTAACCCTGAAATTGTATTTCGCATCTTTCAGTACCACACTCGTTAACTTTCGGTTTTGATCAAGCTGTTCTGTTTTTACCTCGCTAAAGGTTAATACAGTTGATTTATTGCCATCGGCATGGGTTACACTCAAAGCAGGTTCGAGTAAGTTAACTGAGCCCGATGCAATGTAGGCTTCGCGTTTATTGAAGAGGTCGTCAGATCCGGGTTTATACTTATCTAACTTTTGTATGCCGGGATATTCGTCGCTGTTGGCCAGTTTTTTGCCCAGGTAAGTCGATAATAATGATTGATCCTGATCTGTTTCTAAAATGAGTACGTTGTGCTTTGTAGCAATTTCGATTGTTTTTTGGGCATAAGTACTTGCGCAGAGTGTCATCGATAGTAAAAATAGGTGGAGTTGTTTTTTGCTCATAATTCTTTTAAATGAACCTGTTTTTTGGTAGGGTTCTGTAGCAGATATAAGCATTTGGGCAGGTTAAGCATCTACATACCTCAATGCGCCCGAAAAACTTAAATATCAGCTGGTAAAAATGTAAACAATGTACTTTTGTTTAGTAACCGAAATTAACCATTACTAAACATAATTTAACCCGATTATACAAAAGATCTTTGTTGCTTCGCTAAAATTTGGTACAGCATCATCAAAGTAGGACAATACCATCTGATAATCCCTTTATAACCTGATTAGCGCAACGTAGTGGCCCTATAGATTATTAGAGGAAAGAGGAGGATAGAGATTGATCTTTTGATTTAACAAAGGCACATTCAGGTCAGGGCTTGGGTTGGAGTGATAAAACTTGCGACAGGGTGAGAGAATATGTAATCAGGGAAACTCCGTTATTCCATCACCCTGAATTTATTTCAGGGACTCTTATTAGGGATGCTGAAACAAGTTCAGCATGACGATATGGGAAAGTGTGGACTCATTCAGGCCAGGGCTATGGCCTGATTCGAACTGCACCTTAATTTATAAAAGCTGTACCTCAATTTATCAGAACTGATTTAATAATCTGGAGCAGCTGTTTAAATAAACGGTGTCAAAAAGAATATTTAAATTTGGCCGATAAAATTCTTTCCCCTCATGACCTTCGTAGAAAAACTGCAGGCCTTGCGTACCTTAATGGCCGAACAAAAAATAGATGCTTATATCATTACCGCTGCCGATCCGCACATCAGTGAATACCTGCCAGCACATTATAAGGCGATCCCTTTCGTGAGCGGTTTTACAGGCTCGGCCGGAACTTTGGTAATTACACAAGATTTTGCCGGTCTTTGGACTGATTCGAGGTATTTTACACAAGCCGAAACACAGTTATTGGGTTCTGGTTACGAATTGGTAAAGCTAAAAGTACCACATACCCCCGAATACATTGAGTGGTTAACCGAAGTTATGCCCAAAAATTCAACAGTTGCTTTCAATTACCAGCTCATTTCAATATCGCTGGCCTTAGAAATACAGACTAACTTCGGGAAGCATCAAATCAACACCGTAAATGCCGATTTATTAAGCGCCATTTGGTTAAACAGGCCTGCTTTGCCAACCGAAAAAGCCTTTCTAATCGAAGAAAAAGACGCTGGTTTATCCATCTCAGCAAAACTTACAGAGGTAAAGGCACAGTTAGAAACAAATGGAGCCGATAGCCATTTGATTTCTTCGCTCGATGATATCGCCTGGCTTTTTAATATCAGGGGCAAAGATGTTGATTATAATCCTGTAGCCTTAAGCTTTGCTTTAATTACACCCAATGAAGTGAAACTCTTTATTGATGTTGAAAAGCTATCAGAAAGCGATATAAACACCTTAAAGCAGCAAAGTGTAACACTTTATCCATACGCTGCTATCACTGAGGAACTAAAAGAGCTGTTGCCCAATACAGCTGTTTTTATCGATTTTAAACGCAACTGTTTTGGAATGTATCAACTGCTACCTGCTACCGTTAAAGTAATTTCGGGGACCAATCCAAGTACGCAGCTAAAAAGTTTAAAGAACGAAACTGAGGTTAATCACATCCGCAAGGCTATGGTACAAGATGGGGTGGCCATGACCAGGTTTTTTAAATGGATGGAAGAACGGTTAGGGGAGGAGCAGATTACAGAATGGTCGGCAGCAGAGAAACTGGCGACTTTCAGGGCCGAGCAGCCTGGTTTCGCTGGCTTAAGTTTTAATACCATTGCCGGCTTTAATGCCAATGGTGCTTTGCCGCATTATAGTGTAAGTTTGGCAAGTAGTCTAGAAATACAGCCAGATGGTTTGTTCCTGGTCGATTCAGGAGGGCAATACTTATATGGTACAACCGATATTACCCGGGTAATGCCTATGGCAAATTATTCAGCACAGCAAGCCGATGATTATACCCTGGTACTAAAAGGATTGATTGAAGGATCGAAACTGATTTTTCCGGAGGGTACAAAAGGCTACCAAATCGATTCAATTTGCCGGAAACCTTTGTGGGAGCATACCATTAACTTTGGTCATGGAACAGGCCACGGTATTGGCTTTTTTCTTAACGTACACGAAGGACCTCAGAATATTAGCCCCGCCAATGTTGATGTAGCCTTTAAACCGGGTATGGTAACCTCCATTGAGCCGGGGATTTATAGACCAGGCGAACATGGTGTAAGGATCGAAAATCTGGTGTTGTGTACTAACCACAGCAGTAGTGCGTTTGGCAATTTTCTAAGTTTCGAAACCCTTACTTTATGTTATATCGATACCCGGATTATAAATAAAGCACTTTTAGAGGCCGATCAGCTTCGCTGGTTAAATACTATAATAGCAAGGTGTTTAATCAGCTTCAACCGCACCTTACAGCCGGAGAAGCAAATTGGCTAAAAGAGAAATGCCAGCCGATATAGTTATTCATAATCTTTTATATTCGAAAAGCAGCGCCCTATTTACCTTAGGGCGCTGCTTTTTTGCATTAGATGGTGTGCAGTTTGCTAGCTGACTTTAATAAAACACAGGCTTAGCCTAACTTGCCATAAATGCACCAATTCTTTACCGATTTTGCGCTATTTCTAAAGATGGTATGCGCTTTACTTTTTTAAATATATTTTTGAATAAAACGTCATAAATACGTTTTTTTCATCATGATGAATATAAAACCAACAAAAACATCTGCTGTAATAGCTTTTAAAGCAATATTTTGCTTAGCCTTATCTCTACTACACATTCAGGTAACTTTAGCCCAATCTCCATGGATTGCATTAGGTAAAAAGCCATCCACACTGGGTTTAACAAAAGGTTTCTCGCAGTTTGATGCAGGACCGTTTAAACTCAAACTGGTTAAAGCATCGCAAACGGTAGCGGGTTTACAGCCCAAAATGGTTGATGGTTTCGATTTTGTGCCCAGCGACAGTTTAAAAGTGCGCAGTTCGGATGGTTTGTACCATTTGGGCGATATTAACCTGAAATTGCGAAGCGCTGGTAATGAAGCCTGGACAAGCTATAGCACTGCAGCCAAAAGAGTTGAGGTTAAAAGTATCGCTGCAGGTAAAAATGTACTCTCAGCTGCCGATCTTGCCGCAACATTCCCTGCCGATATTCCCCTGCAAATTATCCGTAGCTGGGAAATGCAGCAGGGTAAATTAGTGCTTCGTTTCGAACTGAAAAACAAAAGCAGTAAAACCGTAGAAATTGGGGCATTGGGTATCCCGATGATTTTTGATAACATTTTAGAAGGCAGAACCCTGGAGCAAACCCATGCCAAAAATGTGTTTTACGATCCTTACATCGGCCAGGATGCCGGTTATTTACAGGTAACCCGCTTAAGTGGTCAGGCACCTTCGCTAATTGTGGCTCCGGTGGGGCATACCCCTTTCGAAGCATACAACCCACTAAACGATGACCGTACTCCCCGTGGAATTGCTTTTGAGGGCTTTTACGAGTGGATGGTACACAGTAAAGCCTATGCCGAAAACGAATGGAAAAATGCCGAACAATGGAATAAACCAAGCAGTGCGTTTTTAAAACCTGGTGAAAGTAAAAGTTATGCGCTTCAGTTTATTTTATCGGGTACCGCAAAAAATACAGAAAGCAAACTGATTGAAAATAAAAGGCCAGTGGCCATATCGGTACCGGGTTATGTACTACCGAAAGATGTAGACGCCAAATTATTTATCAATTACGCTAAAAAAATTAAATCGCTTAACGTACAACCAGAAAATGCTTTAACTGTAAAAGCTGTTGGCGTAACCAAAAATGGCTGGAAAAGCTATTCGGTAAAAGCGAATACCTGGGGAAGAGCGCGCTTATCGGTTGTTTACGAAGATGGCCTGGAGCAAACTATAAACTATAAAGTAATTGAACCCGAAAATGAGGTGATTGCCAGTTATGGTCATTTTTTAACCACCAAACAATGGTTCAATCAGCCCGATCCTATTTTTAAAAGAAGCCCTTCGGCCATTACCTACGATTATGAAAAACAAGAACAGGTAACGCAGGATAACCGTGCCTGGATTGCAGGTTTAAGTGATGAGGGTGGCGCAGGTTCGTGGCTGGGCGCCATGATGAAACAACTGGTGCATCCCGAAAAAGAAGAAGTAGCCAAACTGAAACAGTTTGTAGATACGGTAATGTTTGGCCATATACAGCTTAAAGATGGGCCTCAGAAATATGGGGTGAAAAAGAGTTTGTTTTATTACGCTCCCGATTCACTGCCCAAAGGCACCTATGCTGAAAATATAAACTTTAAAACCTGGTCGGCATGGCCTAAAAAAGAAGCCGATAACCTTGGCCGCTCTTACAACTATCCACATGTGGCTGCTGCGCATTGGGTAATGTACCGTTTGGCACGCAATTACACCGGACTGGTAGAAGAGGGGAGTTGGAAACAGCACCTCATTGATGCCGCCGAAACGGGCATGGCCATGGTTAATATTGCACCTTACTATGCACAGTTTGGACAAATGGAAGGTACTATCTTTTACCTCATCTTAACCGACCTTAAAAATGAGGGCTTAACAGAGGAGGCAAGCAAACTGGAAAACGAAATGAAAAAGCGTGCCAATCACTGGCGCTCGTTGCAATATCCCTTTGGTAGTGAAATGCCCTGGGACTCTACAGGTCAAGAAGAAGTTTACGTATGGTCTAACTATTTTGGCTATGCCGATAAGGCCAATGTAACGCTAAATGCCATACTGGCTTACATGCCTGTGTTGCCACATTGGGCCTACAATGGTAATGCCCGCCGTTACTGGGATTTCTTGTATGGCGGTAAACTTACGCGTGTAGAACGCATGATTCACCATTACGGATCGGGCCTGAATGCCATACCGGTACTGATGGATTACCGTAAAAATCCAGATGATTTTTACCTGCTCCGTGCTGGATACGGTGGTTTAATGGGTACCATTTCGAACATTACACAGGATGGTTTTGCACCAGCTGCCTTTCATGCTTATCCCTCTACCTTAAAGAACGATGGTATTACAGGCGATTATGGATCAGGATTTTTTGGTTATGCAGTTAATACTTCGGCTTATGTAATCAAACACCCCGAATTTGGCTGGCTGGCTTTCGGTGGAAACTTAAAGGAAACAGGTACAACGGTTAGCATTAAATTAACCATTGCTGCAAAATCGGCGGTGTACATTGCTGCTGCAGGCCTTTACATTACACTCGATGCGGGTACAATAGATGAAGTTACCTACAATAAACAGAATGGAGAGATTAAACTCAAACTGAATACAGCCAATACCTATACACCTGCTGCATTGCTTAGGTTAGCGCAACAGGCCAAGTCTAAAGATAATACCGTTTATACCGTAAAAGATTATAAGGTTAATGAAAGAGGAGCTTATCAAATTCAGCTCAATAAAGATAAACCTACGGAAGTAACCATTAAAAAATAATACCAATTTCTCAACGCTTGGAGCCCTGTAAATAATTGTTTACGGGGCTTTATTTTTTCATTTTGTTTTTATAATCAATATCTTGTTATGATTAATTGTAGTTTTAATTGACCTATCTTATTATATTCTTTTATTAAACAATATTATAAGAATTTAATTTTCAGCCATATTGTTGATATATCTGACCACGATCTGGGTAAAATATGCTTTTTATATGCTCAAATTACTTATATCAATACTTTAATTTTATGTGTTTAAATTTTTGATTATAACATAAATATTTATTCTTAGGATAATATTGTACAATAACTGCAGCCGCCCCCTTAATTAACACCCCAATAGTTTGTCATTGCTGTGCAGATTTTGCCGCAATTTTTCGCTTAAAAGAAATTAATTGTGATTTTTACATCCAAAATCTAGCTTATAATTTGCAGATACCGCCCATATTTTAGCCATTCAATTGTTAAGTTGTTTGAATGAAAATTGCATTTGGGATATTTGCCTAACAACAAAAAATATGTTTCAAAAGGAAGTTTACCTCCAACGGAGAGCAGCGCTAAAATCAAAAGTAAATTCGGGTATTTTACTCTTTATGGGTAACGAAGATAGCCCGATGAATTATAAAGACAATGCCTACCACTTTAGGCAAGACAGTACTTTTTTATATTATTTCGGTATAAACGAACCTTTACTGGCTGCGGTTATCGACCTCGATACCGATAAAACCATTTTGTTTGGCAACGAAATGGGTATTGATGATATTGTTTGGATGGGCAGGCAGAAAACCCTGAAAGAAAAAAGCATCGATTCGGGTTTAACCGAAGTGAAGCCACTCGATAAGCTAGATGATTATCTTCAAAAAGCAGTAGAAAAAAAACAGGAGGTACATTTCTTACCGCCTTACCGTGCCGAAAATAAAATTAAACTCAGCCATTGGTTAAATATTCCAATCGGTCAGTTAAAAGAAAAGGCATCATTAACTTTTATTAAAGCGGTTGTAGCCCAACGATCAATTAAAGGTACTGAAGAAATAGCAGAGTTAAACCATGCGGCAGCTTTATCGGCCGATATTCATTTAATGGTGATGCAGCAAGCCAGACCTGGCATGTACGAACGCGAGCTTGCCGCAAAAATTGAAGGTGCTGCGTTAGCTACGGGTGGAAATATTGCCTATCCGGTTATTTTAACCGTACGTGGCGAAATTTTACACAATCATTTTCACGGTAACCAGTTGCAGGATGGCCAAATGGTTTTAAACGATTCGGGTGTGGAAACTGCTTTGGGTTATGCCGGCGATCTTACCCGTACCTTTCCAGTAGGTAAGAAATTTACCGCCGAGCAAAAAGATGTATATGATGTGGTATTAAAGGCCTACACCGATGCGAAAAACATGCTGGCTCCCGGTGTAAGGTACTTGGATGTGCATTTAACCTCGTGCAGAACACTGGCACAAGGCCTTAAAGATATAGGTTTGATGAAAGGAAATGTTGAAGATGCTGTAGCCGCTGGTGCACATGCGATGTTTTTTCAGTGCGGAACAGGTCACATGATGGGACTCGATGTACACGATATGGAAGACCTGGGCGAACAATATGTGGGATACACCGACGATTTGCTTAAAAACACCACACAATTTGGCTTAAAATCGCTAAGGTTAGGTAAAGCACTCGAAACCGGTTATGTATTAACGGTAGAGCCTGGTGTGTACATTATTCCAGAGTTGATAGATCGCTGGAAAGCCGAAAATCAGTTTAGTGAATACATTAATTACAATAAGTTGGAGCAGTTCAGACATTTTAGCGGGATTAGGGTTGAAGATGATTTCCTGATTACCGATAACGGGAGTAACATGCTGGGCAAACATCTGGCCATTACCACTGATGAAGTAGAAGCACTGAGAAGTGAAGCTTACTAACAAAGCAGGAGAGATAGCAGGGCCGGACTAACCGATGAAACACTGCAATCGCTTCTCAAAATAAATTGGCTGATGCCGGTAAATGATATGAAAAAAAAAACATTTTGTTATTTAACAGTGCTTTTTGCCTGTTTTACTACCCTGCTTTTTGCACAAACGCCTAAAAAGGTTTACACACTGGCCGATACTTTACGGGGCAGTTTAAATGCAGAACGTACCTGGTGGGATGTGCAACGCTATGAGCTTTCGGTTACGCCCGATTATAACGACAAAAGCATTACCGGTTCGAATAAAATTGTGTACAAGGTAGTAAAGCCTAACAATGGTAAAACGCGTATGCAGATCGATTTGCAGGAGCCTTTAATTATTGACAGTGTTTTGTATAACGGAAAAGCACAGCTAAAATTTGAGCATACCGGAAGCGTTTGGTATGTACATGTTCCTGCGCAAAAATTATCGGTGCTCAACAATGTGGAGTTATTTTATCATGGCAAGGTACATCAGGCTAAACGGGCACCCTGGGATGGCGGTTTTATTTTTACAACCGATTCGCTTTCGCGGCCATGGATGACAGTCGCCTGCCAGGGCCTGGGCGCTTCGGTTTGGTACCCCAATAAAGACCACCAGAGCGATGAACCCGATCGCGGTGCTTCTTTAGCCATGACAGTGCCAGATACGCTTGTGGCAGTAGGGAATGGCCGTTTGGTATTTAAAAAGAATAATGGCAATGGTACTGCAACTTACAAGTATAACGTGCAGAATCCAATCAGCAATTATTGCATTATCCCCTACATTGGCAAGTATGTTAATTTTAAAGAAAAATATGCCGGCGAAAAAGGTGCGCTTGATGTAAATTACTGGGTGCTCGATTACAATTATCCCAAAGCCAAAACTTACATGCCCGATCAGGTACATAAAATGATGAAGAGTATGGAGCACTGGTTTGGCCCTTATCCCTTTTACGAAGATGGCTACCAGTTAATCGATGCTTCGCATACCGGAATGGAGCATCAATCGGCCGTTTCTTATGGCAACCGCTATAAATTTGGTTACATGGGACGCGATATGTCTGGCAATGGTTGGGGACTGAAATGGGACTTTATCATCATCCACGAAAGTGGTCACGAGTGGTTTGGCAACAACATTACCACCAACGATTTGGCTGATATGTGGGTACACGAAGGCTTTACGAACTACAGCGAAACCCTGTTTGTTGATTATATTTTTGGCAACAAAGCCGGTAACGAATACAATTTCGGAATTAGAAAAGGCATTCGCAACGATAGCCCAATCATTCCGGCTTATGGTGTAAACGCTCAGGGTAGTGGCGATATGTACCCTAAAGGAGGCAATATGCTGCACGCCATCAGACACAGTTTAAATAACGATGCCCTTTTCAGGTCGGTTTTGCGTGGACTTAACCAAACCTTTTACCATAAAACTGTTACTACTGCTCAAATAGAAAACTATATTTCCAAAAAAACAGGCTTTAACTATGCCAAGGTTTTTGATCAATACCTGCGCACTACACAAATACCAACCTTTGAGTATTATGTAGAAAATGGTAAGGCTTTTTACCGTTATAGTAATTGTGTAAAGGGCTTCAACCTGCCTTTATCGTTAAGCAAAGCAGGTGTGAAAACCTTAAAAATTATCCCTTCGCAAAGCTGGCAGCAGGTTGTGCTGGCTAAAAGCCAGGAGGAGTTGTTTACCAAAACCGGCATCGAATTTATGTATTACCTCGATGTAAAAAACACGAAGTAAAATTTAAAAACATCCGCAGTTAAGATTTAATGGTATCCTTAAAAAAGGATACCATTTTTTGTATCATCCGGTTTTGATGATACGCTTCCATTTGTTCCTGCTCCCTCGACTGATCCAAATTGCATATTTATAGCCAATATTGGTTAATATCCAATAATACGGGGGCAGCACGATCCAGTACCTTTGAATGTTGTTTAATGGGTTAATTATTAACGTTAACCAATGTTTAGCGATTTTAACCTATGAAGTTTACAGACAACCGCTAATTTTTTAAATCTTAATTATTAAAAACATAATAGTACAATGAGTATCAAATGGACAGGGGTTTTCCCAGCTGTAACTACAAAATTCACAGCAAACGACGAATTAGATTTTCCTGCCTTCGATTTAAATATTGAAGCACAATTAGAAGCAGGTGCTGAAGGAATTATTTTAGGCGGATCGCTTGGCGAAGCCAGTGTATTGAGCGATGAAGAGAAATTCGGATTGTTATCGCATACCTTAACATTGGTAAACGGTCGTGTGCCTGTTTTATTGAACATTGCCGAGGCTACCACTAAAAAAGCAATTGAAGTGGCTAAAAAAGCCGAATCGCTGGGTGCACAAGGTTTAATGTTGTTGCCGCCAATGCGCTACAATGCTGCTCCCGATGAAACTTTAGCTTTTTTTGGCGCCATAGCCGAAAGCACCAGCCTTCCAATTATGATTTATAACAACCCGGTTGATTATAAAATTGAAGTAACCCTGGATATGTTTGAGGTGTTAACCAAATACGATAATATCCAGGCGATTAAAGAATCGACCAGAGATGTATCTAACGTAACCCGTTTAATTAACCGTTTTGGCGATCGCTTTAAAATTTTTACCGGAGTAGATCCACTTGCAATGGAGAGTATTGTAATGGGGGCACACGGTTGGGTTGCTGGTTTGGTTGATGCTTTTCCGAGAGAAACAGTTGCAATTTTCAGGTTAATTAAAGAAAACCGCATTGCCGAAGCCTTAACCATTTACCGTTGGTTTTTACCTGTACTTGAGCTGGATATTCACGCTAAACTGGTACAATATATTAAACTGGCCGAAGTGGCTACCGGATTGGGAACTGAAGCCGTTAGGGCGCCACGTTTACCAATCAGCGGTGCAGAAAGAGAAAAAGTACTTAAAATTATTAACGACGCATTAGCTGTTCGTCCGGTATTACCTACAGGTAGCTGGGGCAAATAGTTTTAATAACCAGATATGAACGGAAAAAATATTGTAGCCGGTACTTATTCAGAAATTAATGAAAAAAGCCTTAAAGCCGTTAATCCTGCAACAGGATTAACGCTTGAAGGCGATTTTTTTAAAGCCAGCCAAAGCCTTGTTGATGATGCACTAACATCAGCAACCAGTGCTTTTCAGGGGTATAGAAACTTAAATAAAGACCTTAAAGCCGCTTTTCTAAATGCCATAGCCGATGAAATTACAGCTATTGGCGAAGAACTGGTAAACCGGGCTTCGGCCGAAAGTGGTTTACCTTTGGCGCGTTTACAGGGCGAATTGGGGCGTACTACAGGTCAGTTAAGGTTATTTGCCAATGTGGTAGCCGAAGGCTCATGGGTAGATGCCATTATTGATACAGCATTGCCCGAGCGCCAACCCTTACCACGACCAGATATCAGAAGAATGTTGATTCCAATTGGTCCGGTAGTGGTCTTTGGGGCGAGTAATTTTCCACTAGCCTTTTCTGTGGCCGGGGGCGATACAGCATCTGCATTGGCTGCCGGTTGTCCGGTAGTGGTAAAAGCACACCCTGCGCATTTGGGTACAAGCGCGTTGGTAGGTGGTGCAATTGTTAAAGCTGCCGAAAAAACGGGTATGCCTAAAGGTATTTTCTCTTTGCTGTACGATGATGCTTATACTGTTGGCGCAGCTTTAGTGCAGCATCCTTTAACGAAAGCGGTTACTTTTACCGGTTCGTTTAAAGGTGGTATGGCTTTGATTAACCTTGCGCAGCAGCGCGTGCAGCCTATTCCGGTTTTTGCCGAAATGGGCAGTATTAATCCGGTAATCTTTTTGCCAAAGGCGATCGAAAACCAGGCCGAAGAACTGGCTAAAAAATATGCTGCATCCATTACTTTGGGCGCTGGTCAGTTTTGTACCAACCCTGGTTTGCTGCTTGCTGTACAATCGCCCGAATTGGAAAATTTTAAAACCGTTTTAAAAGAAGCCATTGCTGTTATTCCATCAGCTACCATGCTTACCGAAGGTATTGCCCAAAACTATAGTAAACTCTCGGCAGGTATTGTAAATGAAGGTGGTGTTGCACTTTTGTCGGCATCGACGGTGAAAAACAATGAACTTCAAAATCAATCGGAAGCTAAAATTGCGCAGGTAAGTGCCAGCGATTTTATCAGTAACCCGAAACTACGTGAGGAAATTTTTGGCCCGTATTCTTTACTGGTAGTGGCAGAAAATGTAGCAGAGCTTGAAAACGCTGTTGAGGTATTGGAAGGGCAACTTACCGCTACTTTGATGGCCGATAAGGAAGAACTTCAAAATTATCAGGCTTTGATTAATAAATTAACCGATAAAACCGGAAGGATCATCCTGAATGGAGTGCCAACAGGGGTAGAAGTTTGTGCAGCCATGCAACATGGTGGACCATTTCCGGCCACGAACGATAGCCGCTTTACTTCGGTAGGCTCGACCGCTATTAACCGTTTTGCCCGTCCGTTGGCTTACCAGGATTGGGAACAAGGTTTATTACCAGATGAACTGAAAAACGAGAATCCTTTAGGTATTTTCAGAACGGTGAACCAGAAATTAACGAAATCTTATGAGTAAAACATTTTTTTGTGTAGATGCACATACTTGCGGAAATCCGGTTAGGTTGGTTGCCGGTGGCGGCCCACAGCTTATTGGTGCCAACATGAGTGAGAAACGGCAACATTTTTTAAAAGAGTTTGATTGGATCAGGACAGGTTTAATGTTCGAGCCAAGAGGGCATGATATGATGTCGGGTAGTATTCTTTACCCGCCTCACGATCCGAAAAATGATGTTGCTGTGCTGTTTATAGAAACCAGCGGTTGTTTGCCCATGTGTGGCCATGGTACAATAGGCACCATTACCATTGCTGTTGAAGAAGGCTTGATTAAGCCCAAAGTACCGGGCGTAATCAGAATGGAG
This sequence comes from Pedobacter sp. KBW01, assembly GCF_003852395.1. Classification (NCBI taxonomy): domain Bacteria; kingdom Pseudomonadati; phylum Bacteroidota; class Sphingobacteriia; order Sphingobacteriales; family Sphingobacteriaceae; genus Pedobacter; species Pedobacter sp. KBW01. The sequence goes on along the minus strand of NZ_QAJQ01000007.1, from coordinate 511,658 downwards.
GCACCTGCAGGATTGGTTTTAATTGAATACAAACAAGAAGGCAAAAAAGTAAAATCGGTGAAGCTTAAAAATGTGGCTTCTTACCTTGCTGCAGAAAACCTGGAGGTAGAATGCCCCGATTTAGGATTGCTTACTTTTGACGTAGCTTACGGTGGAAATTTCTATGCCATTGTTGATCCGCAAAAGAACTTTCCCGGGCTCGAAAATTATACCGCTTCGCAACTGATTACCTGGAGCCAGACCATCAGAAAACGCATTAACGAAAAATATACTTTTGTACATCCTTTAGATCCGACCATTAACGGCTGTAGCCATGTATTGTGGACCGGAAAAACAATCGACCCTACATCAACTGCCAGAAATGCCGTTTTTTACGGCGATAAAGCGATAGACCGCTCGCCATGCGGAACAGGCACCTCCGCCCGTTTGGCACAATGGTTTGCAAAAGGAAAACTTAAACAGGGTGAAGATTTTATCCACGAAAGTTTTATTGGCAGCAAGTTTATTGGCCGTGTAGAAGAGGTAGTAGATTTAAACGGAATTAAAGCCATTATTCCGAGCGTAGAAGGCTGGGCAAAAGTGTATGGTTACAATACCATTAAAATCGATGCCGAGGATGATCCCTATGCACACGGATTTCAGGTGATTTAGTGTTTTAAAATTAAAAGAATGTCGAAAGTATTAATAATAGGTGGCGGAATTGTGGGTTTAACTTCTGCATACTATTTGCAGAAAAAGGGCTACGAAGTAACCGTTTTAGATAAGGGTGATATTACCGACAATTGCTCTTTTGGTAATGCGGGTATGATTGTGCCCAGTCATTTTGTGCCGCTGGCTGCGCCAGGCATGATAAAACAGGGGATCAGGTGGATGTTTGATAGCAAGAGCCCGTTTTATGTGCGGCCATCGTTAAATGGCAGCCTCATTAACTGGGGGCTGAAATTTATGAAACATGCCACGGCAAAACATGTTGAAGCCGCTGCAGTTCCGCTACGCGATTTATCTTTGCTTAGCAAAAAACTATACCAGGATTTAGCCAAAGAACCCGATTTTAATTTCGAGCTCGCCAACAACGGTATCCTCGCATTTTATAAAACCGAAAAAGCAGGCGAAGAAGAAGCCCATTTGGCCGCAAAAGCCATTGATCTGGGTTTAGATATGGCCGTTTTAAGCGCCGATGAATGCCGTGCATTGCAACCCGGCTTAGCACTCGATGTTTTAGGAGCTGTACACTACCGTGATGATGCGCATTTGTACCCAACTAAACTGATGAATGCCTTGCTGACTTATTTAACCAATAACGGGGTTAAAATTGAAAGAAACAAAGCGGTTGATAAAATTGAAGTTGCTGGTAATCGCATCATGAAGGTTTTTACAGGCAATCAGGCCTGGGAAGCCGATCAGTATGTGTTGGCTACAGGTTCGTGGTCGCCAGCGGTAGCTAAAATGGCCGATTTAAAAATTTCGCTAATGCCAGGTAAAGGCTATTCGTTTATGGAGCCAGAGCCCGAACATCGCTTAACTATCCCTGCGCTTTTATGCGAGGCAAGGGTAGCCATTACTCCAATGAACGGCCAGATCAGGTATGGCGGTACCATGGAGCTCGATAAAATTAATACCCACGTAAATATGCAAAGGGTGAAGGGTATTGTAGAATCAGTTCCCAATTATTTCCCCGATTTAAAACCGGCATTACCTGCCGAAAAAGATATCTGGTACGGTTTCAGGCCTTCATCTCCAGATGGTTTGCCTTATATTGGCAGAAGTACCAAAAGAGAAAATTTAATTATTGCTACCGGTCATGGTATGATGGGCTTAAGTTTAGGGCCTGCAACTGGTTTACTGGTAAGCCAGATTGTGGCAGAAGAAGCCAAAGTGCTGAAATTGGAACCTTTCTCAGTTGAGCGTTAAGCATTTTAATCTCTCGTCTTGTGGTGTCAGATGTTTCCATCTGGCACTACTTCATTCATCCCCAACCCCCTTCGAAGGGGGACGAGATTCCCTCGAAAGTAAACCACATTTGAGATTACTTCCCTCATCATACTTTTAAAGCAAATCATTTCCCCCTTTGAAGGGGGCAGGGGGATGAAATTATACTACTTTTAATTTATAATTATTTCCGTGCAAATCTGAGCCTCCGTGGCAAACTATTAACTATCCTTTAAGTTTCTACTGCTATTATCCCTATTTACAATCTAACTAATTTTTAAGTAGCCTGTTACGCTGAGGGATTACCTTTATTTTGGTGTTATTTTATCAACTTGTAGCAGAATTTTAACCTTGTTATGCTTTTTATTGGTTTTTAAGAGTTAATATCCTTACATTCATTTCAGAATCAACAACCTAAACCAACCGGACTATCCTTATGAAAGTATTACCATTTACCATGCTTGTGCCCGACGACAAGAGTGTGATATCGGAGCATATTGAATCGCCTTATTTTTATCAATATTTGCATCGCCATGATGAATGGCAGATTACTTACGTAGAAAGGGGAGAAGGAACGCTAATTGCTGGGAACGACATGCATGCTTTCCGTTCGGGCGATATTTTTGTCATTGGAGCCAAACTTCCACACCTGTTCAAAAGTAATCCGGAATATTTTTTACCCAATTCAACCCGCACAATTAAGGCCTGTTCAATTTATTTCAATCCAAACGGAATTTTAGGAGCATTGTTCAACTTACCTGAAATGAAGATGGCCAGTTCTTTTTTGGCTAAAAACAAACACGGCTTTAAAATTCCAGAGCGTTACAATAAAGCCATTGTAAACAAACTTTTTGATGTGCACCATGCCACAGGCGTAGATGTATTGTTTAAGTTTTTGCAATTGGTTAACGGACTTCAGGATTTAAACGATGATGTAGAATCGTTGTGTTCAGATCTATACTCATCCAATGTAACCGAAAATGTAGGAATGCGTTTGAGTAAGATCATCAATTTTATTACCGAAAACTACAACAACCAGATTTCGCTGGAAGATGTAGCCAATGCGGCTTTTATGACCCCGCAGGCTTTCTGCAGGTATTTTAAAAAACATACCGGTCATACCTTTGTGTCATTTTTAAACGAAGTGCGCATTAACGATGCCTGCAAAAGCCTTATTTCCGGCGAAAAAGCAGATTGTATTTCAGGTGTAGCCTACAAAGCAGGTTTCAATAGCATTACCAACTTTAACCGCGTATTTAAAAGTATTATCGGTCAATCGCCACGCGCTTATATCGATACCTATAATAATGTAAGCAGGGTAAGCTACGTAGGCGCCTAAGCATTGTCAGAATTCATTTTACTATAAAAAGCTAGCCATTTTTCGGAATGGAGGCTAAAGCTATTGCTCATTTTTAAATCAATTGAAATGCTAAAAAGATTACTTTTTATTGCTTTTTTATTTGCTTGTAGCCTGTTATCCAGTAGCGCTACCTGGGCTCAGACCACAAACGAAAGTCTTTACGAACAAACCAGCGAAATGGGTACCTGGGTTGTGGGCTACCAGCGCGATGTAGATGCCATTAACGATTTTTATTATCCTTATTCGGCAGGGGGATATTATTCCAGTCCGCTAAATACGTTTAAAAGCCCCGAACAGCGCAAACGCCTGCAGGATATCAATAACGATTACCTTGCTAGACTCAAATCGGCTAAGTTCGAAACCTTTAGTGTTTACGGAAAAGTGGATTATATTTTGCTCAAAAAACAGATCGAATCGTCGAAATACCTGTTAAATAAAGAAGAAACCGAATATAAAGCCCTGGCGAGCTATTTTCCTTTTGCTGATGCCATTTATGCCCTCGAAAAGTTGAGAAGAAGGGGAAGCTATCATGAAGGTTCGTTACTGGCCACGCAAATAGATGCTACAGCTAAACAAATTGAAACTTTAATTGGTAATACCCAGCCAAAAGACCTTAAAACCGATCAGCTTAAAATGGGGACGGCGATAACAACAAGCTTAAAGCAGCGCTTAAAAGGTTTTTACCAGTTTTACATGAATTACGAACCTGGTTTTACCTGGTGGGTTCCAAAACCTTACGAACGCCTGGATGCTGCGCTTACCGCTTATGCTAAATTGTTTGCGGAAAAAACAGATGCACCCGAACCCAAAAACAATAAACCACCTATTAAAGGTAATCCAATTGGCCGCGACGAACTCATCAGGCAATTAAATACTGAATTTATACCTTACACACCCGAGCAGTTGATTCAGCTGGCCGAAAAAGAATTTAAATACTGCGATGCCGAACTGTTAAAAGCATCGAACGAAATGGGTTTCGGAAACGATTGGAAAAAAGCCCAGGAAAAAGTAAAAAACAGTTATGTGCCTTTAGGTAAACAACCCGAACTCATTGTAAAACTGCAGGACGATGCTTTGGCTTTCATTAAAGCGAACGATCTGATCGAGATTCCGGCACTTGCCGAAGAAACCTGGGGCATGGTGATGATGTCTGCAGAGCGCCAGTTGGTAAATCCGTTTTTTACCGGTGGTCGCGAAATTAGTATTTCTTATCCTACCAACACCATGGAAGAAGACGATAAGCTAATGAGCATGCGGGGTAACAACCCTTATTTTTCGCGCGGAACGGTACAACACGAGCTTTTACCGGGCCACCATTACCAGTATTTTATGAACAGTCGTTACAAGGGTTACCGCGATCCTTTTCAAACCCCTTTTAGTGTAGAAGGCTGGCCGCTGTATTGGGAACTTTTATTGTATGATAAAGGCTTTGCCAAAATACCCGAAGAAAAAATAGGCATGCTTTTTTGGCGGATGCACCGCTGTGCCCGGATCCTGTTTTCGCTCAACTACCACCTGGGCAAATGGACTCCACAACAATGTATCGATTTTCTGGTCGACCGTGTAGGGCATGAGCGCGCCAATGCCGAAGGCGAAGTACGCAGGTCGTTTCAGGGAGGTTACAGCCCTTTGTACCAGGTGGCTTACCTTACCGGCGGCTTACAGCTTTTTGCCTTGAAAAAGGAACTGGTAGATAGTGGTAAAATGAGCTTTAAGGCTTTTCACGATGCTGTAATTAAACAAAACCTGATTCCGGTAGAACTGATTCGCGCTACCTTGACCAATCAAAACCTTAACCGCGATTTTACCACCTCGTGGCATTTTTACGATCAATCACGCTAGCACAACCCTAAACCTTTTTTCGAACCACAAAACAAAACTATGAAAGCAGAAACCACCCAGTTTAAACCTTCGCTTAAATTGATGGATGCCACCATGCTCGTTGCAGGAAGCATGATTGGCTCAGGTATTTTTATTGTAAGTGCCGATATTACCCGCAATGTAGGCAGCTCGGGCTGGCTCCTTGTGGTTTGGCTCATCACGGGTTTTATGACCTTAACCGCGGCTTTAAGCTATGGTGAATTGAGTGCCATGTTTCCAAAAGCCGGCGGCCAGTATATTTATTTAAAGGAAGCCTATAATCCGCTCATCAGTTTCTTATACGGCTGGAGTTTTTTTACGGTAATCCAAACCGCTACCATTGCTGCAGTAGGGGTAGCTTTTGCCAAGTTTACGGCTTATCTTATTCCAGCTTTAAGCGAAGATTTGGTTGCAATAGATCTGGGCTTTTTAACCATTTCGCCTGCACAGCTACTGGCTATCGGCGTTATCGTTTTGCTTACCTATATCAATAACCGGGGCGTAAATGGAGGTAAGGTTATTCAAACCACATTTACGGTGGCTAAACTTTTAAGTTTATTTGGCTTAATTATGTTTGGATTATTCTTTTTAGATAAAGGAATCTGGAAAAGCAACTGGGAAAACATGTGGCAACTGGGTGCCTTGCCCACCAGCGGATCGGTTTCCTCGTACACCACTCTGGCAGCTTTTGGAGCCATTGCAGCGGCTATGGTGGGTTCAATATTCAGTAGCGACTCCTGGCACAATGTAACTTTTATTGCCGGCGAAATTAAAAATCCGGCACGTAACATTGGTTTGAGTTTAGCGCTGGGAACCATTATTGTTACTGTACTTTATATACTTACCAACGTAATGTACACCGGCGTACTTTCACTACACGATATTGCCTATGCCGATAAAGACAGGGTTGCCGTTTCGGCCGCCAACCATATTTTTGGTACTGCAGGGACTATTACCATTGCTGTGATGATTATGGTTTCGACTTTTGGTTGTAACAACGGCTTAATTATGGCTGGTGCCCGGGTGTATTATTCGATGGCAAAAGATGGTCTGTTCTTTAAAAAAGTTGGCACCCTGAACAAAAACGCCGTACCCGGTTTCGGTTTGTGGATTCAGTGTATTTTTGCTTCATTGTGGTGTATTAGCGGTAAATACGGCGATTTGCTCGATATGATTTCTTTTGTAGTGGTGATGTTTTACATGCTCACCATTTTCGGAATCTTTATTCTGCGCAAAAAGCGGCCCGATGCCGACAGGCCTTATAAAGCATTTGGCTATCCGGTACTTCCTGTTATTTATATTGTAATGGGGCTGGCTTTTTGTATTCTACTAATCATATTTAAACCCAAATTTACCTGGCCTGGCCTAATTATTACGCTAATTGGTATTCCGGTTTATTATTTAATTAAAGGGAGCATTAACCGTCAAAATGTAGTGGCAAAAGAAGCAGTTGAAGCATAAAGTTAAAATGTTCATATTATCGATTAATATCTTAGCTTAATCTTCCCCTTACTACAATTACATTTACAAAAAATCCCAAGTCATGATGTATTCTTCGGTCAGAAAACCGCTGGTTTCGGCGCTGTTCAGTTTTGCTTTTTTTCAGTCGCAGGCACAGCAAATGCCTTTACAACCTTATGCGCCAAGTCCGGCGGAGGTTGCCAATAGTTATCAGTTATCCAATAAGCTGGATACAGCCCTGCGCAATATTCCTACCAATAACGATATCATTCCGTTTTGGAAAAAAGATGGAACAGCATTCTGGTACCGGAAAAACCTGCCAAACAGAACCTGGGAATATTATTATGTAGAAACAGCCTCAGGAAAGCGTAAACTGGCTTTCGATTCGGAGAAACTGGCCAAAAGCCTCGAGCAAACAACCGGAAAGAAACAAAATGCAGCAAAATTACAGTTTGCCGATTTGTACTTCGCCGATGCCAATGCCGCTAAAATTAAAGTGGACAGTAAATGGTATGCCGTTAACTTAAATAATTATAATGTAACTGATTTAAAAGATACAACCATTTATAGGTACAATGCCAAAAGGCCTTTGCAACAAAAAAGATCGCGCTGGCAATGGAATCGCGTTGTACGCAAATCGCCGGATGGTAAATATGAAGCGGTGATTCGTGGCGGAAATATTTTTATAACAGATAATACTACCAATAAAGAAATACAGCTCAGTACTGATGGTACCGAAACAAAACCTTATGGCGATTATGTATGGGCTCCCGATGGGAAAAATATAATTGCCTATAAAACCGATCCCAAAGAAATTAAAAAAGTGCATTACATACTCAGCTCTGTTCCCGGTACTACCCGTGGCGAGTTAAAATCGAGAGAATATGCCCAGCCCGGCGATGGTTTTACGTCGTACCAGCCTTACATTTTTAATATAGCTGCTAAAACGGCTTTCAAAGTAGATGCCGACCCAATCGATTTTTTCGGACCGCCCGAATTGCATTGGCGCAACAACGACAACCGGTATTATACCTACGAAAAAGTTGACCGCGGCCACCAGCGCTTTAGGGTAATTGAAGTAGATGTGCAAACTGGTAAAACCAGAAACATCATCGACGAAAAAACAAATACCTTTATTTATGAAAGCCGCATTTATACACGTTACCTGCCCAAAACAAATGAAATGTTATGGACCAGCGAGCAGGATGGCTGGCAGCACCTTTACCTGATAAATACACTAACGGGAAAACAAGCCAAAATAACCAATGGTAATTGGGTAGTGCGCGATATTGATAGCGTTGATGTGGTTAAGCGGCAGGTATGGTTTAGGGCCAGTGGCATGCACGAAGGCGAAGATCCTTATTTTATCCATTACTACCGCATTGGTTTTGATGGTAAAGGACTGGTAAACCTTACACCCGAAAAAGGCAACCACAGTCTCAGCTTTTCGCCCGATCGTAAATATTATATCGATACCTATAGCCAGGTTAATGTACCGCCGGTTAGCGAATTAAGGTTAACAGCCAATGCCGGTAAGGTGACGGAGTTAGAGCATGGCACTGTCGAGGCCTATTTGGCCACCGGTGTTAAGCTGCCCGAAGTTTTTGTTGCCAAAGCGCGTGATGGGATAACTGATATTTGGGGAGTGGTATGTTTGCCTTCTAAAATGGACCCGAGCAAAAGCTACCCGGTTATCGAAAACATTTATGCCGGTCCGCAAGATAGTTTTGTACCTAAAAATTTCCTTCCTGCAAGCGAAATGCAAAGCATAGCCGAACTTGGTTTTATTGTGGTGCAGATTGATGGTATGGGAACGGCAAACCGTTCGAAAGCATTTCATGATGTATGCTGGAAAAACCTGGCCGATGCAGGTCTGCCTGATAGGATTTTGTGGATGAAAGCAATGGCCGTAAAATATCCCAATGCTAACATTAGCCGGGTAGGGGTTTATGGCACTTCGGCAGGCGGGCAGAATTCAACTGGCGCCTTATTGTTCCATCCCGAATTTTATAAAGCTGCGGTTTCGGCCTGTGGCTGCCACGATAACCGGATAGACAAACAATGGTGGAACGAACAATGGATGGGCTACCCTGTCGGGCCGCATTATGGCGAACAATCGAACATTACCAATGCTGCTAAATTGCAGGGTAATTTGTTTTTAATTGTAGGCGAAGCTGATGAAAACGTACCACCCGAATCTACTTACCGCCTGGCCGACGCTTTAATTAAGGCCAATAAAGATTTTGATATTTTAAGCATTCCGGGAATGGGGCATAGTGATGGAGGTACCTATGGCCGCAGGCGTAAACGCGACTTTTTTGTAAAGCATTTGCTTAATGCCGAACCACCCAACCCAAATATTCTTGTTACGAAATAAAAGCAGATTTCTTTTTGCATAGATTTACCGCTACATTAATTAGTCAGGGGCAAAATAAGATGTTAAAAAGAATCAGCTTTCCGTTTATAATATTATTGGTTTTAATAGCGAGTGTTGTGCAGGTTAATGCTGCACAAACAGAGTTTTATCAGCTTAAAATATACCATCTAAAAACAGAGGCTCAGGAAAAAACGGTTGATGCTTATTTGGAAAAAGCCTACTTACCTGCATTGCATCGCTGTGGAATAGCAAAAATAGGCGTTTTTAAGCCCATTGTTAACGAAATTACTGTGCTTGCCGAAAAACTGATTTATGTTTTTATTCCTTATAAATCGTTCAACAGTGTTTTGGCGCTCGAACAAAAACTGGCTAAAGATGAGCAGTATGCTACAGATGGAAAGGATTATTTAACTGCTTTGTACAATAACGCTGCTTACGAGCGCTTAGAGTCTGTTTTATTAAAAGCTTTTGATGATGCACCTCATTTTGTTTTGCCTAAGTTAAAGTCGCCAATGGCTCAACGGGTTTACGAATTGAGAAGCTACGAATCGCCAAGCGAACAATATTTTCAGAATAAAGTGGAGATGTTTAACAAAGGTGATGAGATTGGTTTATTTAAGCGCTTAAATTTTAATGCCGTTTTTTATGCTTCGGTAATTGCCGGTAGCCGCATGCCCAACCTCATGTATTTAACAACATTCGAAGACCGGGCAGACCGCGAAGCGCATTGGAAAGCTTTTTCTGCAGACGATTACTGGAAGAAACTCTCTACCATGCCACAGTATCAGCACAATGTATCTAAAAACGATACTAAATTTATATACCCAACCGATTATTCTGATATTTAAGTTACGAAAGCCATTCTTTTTGCAACCTTGTGCGGCCAATCAATTGTTCAATGGTAGCTGAAAAAGTAGGATAGCAAATTGGTTTTAGCAGGAAACTATCGCCATCACTTACGGCATGAATGGCGTGACGGCTATGTGCAGTAACAAAAACAATAAATTTAACCCTGTTCCTCAGCATTCTGGCCACATCAATTCCAGATATTTCCATTTGGATATCCAGCAAAAGAAAATCTATTTTACCGTATTGCCAAAAGGCAGCCATAGCTGCAATAGGATCGGTAAAGCTCCCTTTTAACTTAAGTTTTGGGTTTTTGGATACATATTGTTCCAGGATTTTTATGCTCAGCGGATTATCGTCTACAATTACGCAGCTATGAGGTTGTGGTGCGGATGGATTCATATTTGGCTCATTTTAATTTAACCATGCAAAATGCCTGCCACTTAGAATTTTTTGCTCCCTGGTTAGTAAACTGATCAATCAAAACGCATTAAATGGGCAGGTGAACGTAAAACGTGTAGAATAAATTCCCCAATTTGGTGTTTAAACTGTAGAAAAATTTCCACAGTTTGTCTGCTAAAACTCATTCGTTACCGAAAGACTTAAACTTATAAATAAAAAGAAGATGGGATATTGGCGGCTTAGACATCGCGGGTTACAGCTGCCTGATTGTTTTTATTTGTGTTTTCTGTAAAAAAGCTGTTTGATCAAACGATTGCGCGGTTTTTGTCACCTTAACAACAAGGCTTCTGTTGAAGGGATTACTAACTTTATCCCACAGTGGTTTTTCAGGTATCATTTTGTTAAAGCCGCTTAACACATAAGTTTTAACCAAATCAAATTCTTAATGACCCCAAATTCCTTTTACAAGAAAAATAAAAAGAATACAAACCGAAACCGGCATAAGAAGGCTGCTTTTGCATCTGCACTTCTTTTGGCTGCAGCTCCGATGTTTATCTCAGCTGCATTGCCCACAAGTGTCAAAGCGATTGGTATTACTACAAAGCAGATCAAAACTGATGCGATAAAAGTAATTGCCGCCAAAAAAATTAACCCAACCACAATCGAATTGTCATTATCGGATGGGCAGCGTTTAACCTTCGATTTTTATGGCGAAAATATTTTCAGGCTTTTCGAAGATCATAATGGTGGCTTCATCAGAGATCCAGAGGCTAAGCCCGAAGCAAAAATTTTGGTTGAAAATCCCCGCCGGCCTGTAGCCAAATTAAATATTACTGATGAAAATAATCAGATCAGTATCTCAACCGATAAGATTACTGTTCAGGTAGATAAAAACACATCGCTGATTAAAATTATTAACCTGGCCACAAAAGCTGTTGTAATGGAGGAAACAGCACCGGTTCAGTTCGAAAAAGGCAAAGTAACTTTAACATTAAAAGAAAATACAGCCGAATATTTTTACGGTGGCGGTGTTCAAAACGGCCGTTTCTCACATAAAGGAAAAAGCATTGCTATCGAAAACCAAAACAGCTGGACAGATGGAGGTGTAGCTTCGCCAACGCCTTATTATTGGTCTACCAGTGGTTACGCTGTGCTTTGGCACACTTTTGCAAAAGGTCGTTACGATTTTGGTTCGAAAGTAAAAGGTACAGTAAAACTGGCGCACGAAACCGATTATTTAGATGCCTTTTTTATGGTGGGCGATGGTGCAGTGCCTTTGTTAAACAATTTTTACCAGTTAACCGGAAACCCTGTACTGTTACCAAAGTTTGGTTTTTACCAGGGCCACCTTAATGCTTATAACCGCGATTTTTGGAAAGAAGACGAAAAAGGGATCTTGTTTGAAGATGGTAAACGTTACAAAGAGAGCCAGAAAAACGATGGTGGTACAAAAGAATCGCTTAATGGAGAAAAAAATAATTATCAGTTTTCGGCCCGTGCGGTGATTGATCGTTATAAAAAGAACGATATGCCTTTAGGCTGGCTGCTACCAAACGATGGTTACGGTGCAGGTTATGGCCAAACCGAAACTTTAGATGGCAATATCCAGAACCTGAAAAGCTTTGGCGATTACGCCCGTAAAAACGGTGTGGAAATCGGCTTGTGGACGCAATCCGACCTTCACCCTAAATCCGAAATAAGCGCGCTGTTGCAACGTGATATTATTAAAGAAGCACGTGATGCTGGTGTTCGTGTATTAAAAACCGATGTAGCTTGGGTAGGGGCCGGTTATTCGTTCGGGCTTAATGGTGTGGCTGATGTAGCGCAGATTATGCCTTACTATGGCAACAACAGCAGGCCTTTTATCATCTCGTTAGATGGCTGGGCAGGTACACAACGTTATGCCGGTATTTGGTCAGGCGATCAAACCGGTGGTGTTTGGGAGTATATCCGTTTCCATATTCCAACTTATATTGGTTCGGGTTTATCAGGTCAGCCAAACATTTCTTCAGATATGGACGGTATTTTTGGAGGTAAAAACCAAACCATCAATACCCGCGATTTTCAATGGAAAACCTTTACCCCAATGCAGTTGAATATGGATGGCTGGGGTGCCAACGAGAAATATCCACATGCACTGGGCGAACCTGTAGCTTCTATTAACCGTAATTATCTGAAATTAAAATCGCAACTAATCCCTTATACCTACAGCATTGCTAAGGAAGCTTTAACAGGCTTACCGATTATCAGGGCTATGTTTTTAAATGCGCCTAACACTTACACTTTAGGCAGCGCTACGCAATACCAGTTTTTGTACGGGCCAAGCTTTTTGGTGGCTCCAATTTATCAGGAAACTAAAGCCGATGATAAGGGAAATGATATCCGTAACGGTATTTACCTGCCCGAGGGAACCTGGTTCGACTATTTTACAGGAGATAAATACACCGGAAACAGCATTGTAAACAGCTTCGATGCACCAATCTGGAAACTGCCGGTTTTTGTTAAAACGGGTGCTATTATTCCGATGGCAAATGCAAATAACAATGTTTCGGAAATTAATAAAGCCAGACGCATGTACGAGCTTTATCCTGCAGGCAAAACTACTTTTACCGAATATGATGATGATGGTACATCAGAAGCTTACAAATTAGGTAAAGGTGTTTCAGGTTTAATTGAATCTGAAGTTGATCAAAAAAGCAATGCGATTATTAGCATTCAACCTGTAAAAGGCGATTTTGATGGTTTTATTAAAGAGAAATCAACAGAATTGATCATTAATGTTACCGAAAAACCAAAACGCCTGACAGCAAAGATTGGAAACAATAAAACCAAACTGACAGAAGTTACTTCGATGGAAGAATTTTTGAAACAGGAGAATGTTTATTTCTATAATGCAACACCAAATTTAAACCAGTTTGCTACCAAAGGCAGCGAGTTTGAAAAAGTTGTGATGACTAAAAATCCTCAACTACTGGTTAAACTTGCATCGACTGATATCTCCGTAAATCCGGTAACAGTTAACGTAGAAGGGTTTAAATTCGAGCCCGCAGATAAGCAGCGTACGTCAACCGGTAAACTAAATGCGCCGGTAAATGCACGCATTACCGATAAAAACACCGAAGCTTATACGCTTAAACCAACATGGAGCAAGGTAGATCATGCCGATTATTACGAAATCGATTTTAACGGGATGCATTACACCACCATTAAAGATACCACGCTGCTTTTTGACGGTTTACTGGCTGAAACGTCGTATGCTTTTAAACTGCGTGCTGTAAATAAAGATGGTGTTTCTGACTGGGCTGAAATTAAAGCTACTACTAAATCAAATCCACTCGAATTTGCCATTCAGGGCATAACGGCCGAAACTACAGCCGAGAACCAGGGTGGATCGGGTATTGCCGATTTGTTTGATTTTGATGAAGGCAATATGTGGCATACCAAATGGGGTGCTAAAGCAATTCCATTTGATATACTTATCGACCTGAAAACCATTAATCAGCTCGATAAATTCCATTACCTGCCACGCAATGGAAGAGGAAACGGTAACTTACTTAAAGGAACCATATTTTACAGCAACAACAAAGAAAGCTGGACAACCGCCGGAACCTTTGAATGGGCTAACAATGGCGATGTGAAAATATTCAACTTCAATGGCCATCCAAGCGCCCGTTACATTAAAATTTCGGTTGCTGATGGTGTTGGCGGTTTCGGATCGGGTAGAGAACTGTACGTGTTTAAAGTGCCAGGTACCGAAAGTTACCTTCCGGGCGATATTAACAACGACCGCTTAATTGATAAAAACGATTTGACTTCGTACATTAATTATACCGGATTGAAAAAAGGTGATGCCGATTTTGAAGGTTACATCAGCAATGGCGATATCAATAAGAACAACCTGATTGATGCTTACGACATTTCGGTAGTAGCAACGCAGCTTGAAGGTGGAGTAGGTAATGCCAAAATAGAAAAACTTGCAGGTAAACTACAAATTAGCACAACCAAGCAGGCTTACAATAAAGGCGATATTATCGAAGTTAAAGTAAAAGGAACAGACCTTAAATCGGTAAATGCTTTAAGTTTTGCTTTACCTTACCTGGCTCAGGATTACGATTTTGTTGGTGTAGAAGGCTTAAATGTAAAACAAATGGATAATTTAACTTACGATCGTTTACATACCAATGGCGATAAGGTGCTTTATCCAACATTTGTAAATCTGGGTAACAAAGAAGCCTTAAACGGCAGCAGCGAATTGTTTACCATAAAATTAAAGGCCAAACGCAAAGTACAGTTTAACCTTAAACTAACTGACGGATTGTTGGTAGATAAACAATTGAATAGTGTTAAGTTCTAAACATAAATAAACACCGTATAAAAGCTCCATGTTAATTCATGGAGCTTTTGTTTTTTAAGGCTAAAATGGCTGGTAATAATTTAGTAAGTTGTAGGCGCAAATCATTCCCCCACACTAATGAAAAAATCTGCTATACTAAAGCCCTTATTCGTTAATATGATGCTTTTTTTCGGTTATAATACTGCTTTTTCGCAACAAACGGTTGTAAAAGTAGAGATCGATCCGGCTATCATCTTTCAAACCATAGAAGGTTTTGGCGCGTCAGATGCATGGTCGTGCCAGTTTGCAGGCCTTTGGCCCGATGCTAAAAAGAATAAGATGGCCGATTTACTGTTTAGCACTGCTACTGATAATAACGATCAACCCCTGGGTATCGGATTAAACATGTGGCGTTTTAGTATTGGGGCAGGAAGTGCAGCACAAGGTAAACTGAGCGATATTGGTGATGAGTGGCGTCGGCAGTATGCTTTTTTGCAACCCAATGGTACTTACGATTGGAATGCCATGCCCGGGCAAACCTGGTTTTTAAAAGCGGCTAAGGTGCGCGGAGTAAATCAGTTTATTGGTTTTGTAAATAGCCCTAATGTTTTGTTTACCAAAAATGGCAAGGCTTACTCTACGGATGGGAAATGTAACCTCGATTTTGAAAAATTACCGGCTTTTGCTGCCGATATCGTTGCTACAGTTAAAGGTTTACAGCAAACAGCGGGTATAACGCTGAATTATCTAAGTCCGGCAAATGAGCCGCAGTGGAAGTGGAACGAGCACAACCAGGAAGGTTGCCCTTACAACAATACCGAACTGGCCAGTTTATACAAAGGCATTAATCAGGCATTTGAACAAAACAAAATTGCCACCAAAATACAGGTTGGCGAAGCTGGTCAGCTCGATTACCTTTACCAGAACGGCGATACTTTAAAAGGGAATCAGGTTTATCAGTTTTTTAATGCCGCATCTCCAAACTATGTGGGCAATTTATCGCATATCGATCAATCGATATCTGCGCATAGCTATTTTACCACAAGTCCGGTAAATAAATTTATCAATACGCGTAAAAAAACAGCAGAAGGAGTAGCTAAGGTGCCGGGTTTAAGATATTGGATGTCTGAGTACTGCGTGCTGGGCGACGCTATACTTAAAGGCGAAAAACGCGATCTGGGCATGGTTACTGCTTTGTTTATTGCCCGCTTAATTCACCACGATCTGGTTATATCAAACGCTGCATCATGGCAATGGTGGCTGGCCATATCATCCGGCGATTATAAAGACGGGCTGGTGTATATCGATAAAAATAAAACCGATGGAGCAGTGTACGATAGTAAAATGCTGTGGGCATTGGGCAATTACAGCCGTTTCATTAAATCGGGTAGCCAGCGTGTTCAGGTAAATAACATTTCAACAGGCAATACTGAAGTTTATGTATCATCGTATAAGCAAAATCAGAAACTGGTAACAGTAGCAGTTAATCCTACTAAACAGGAAATTATGCTGGATATAGACATAAAAGGAAAGGGGCAAAATAGGGCACAAACCTATGTTACTTCCGATAATTATAATTTGTCTCCTTTTAAACAATACAACAGCACTAAGCAAATCTTGCTCCCTGCCGAATCTGTGACTACCATATTGAGCAAATAATTTGGAGAAGCCCATTAGAGCTGCATACCTGTAAATGAAGCAATATGTTTGGCGCTACAAAGTTAACTTTATATGGTTTCGAGGTATAACCTCTGCAGGTCAACCGCCGAAATATCTTTTGCATCGAGGGTATGGATAAGCGAACCCTGGCGCATAATTCCAATTCTTGTGCCCACATTTACAGCATTGAAAATATCGTGTGTAGCCATGAAAATGCTACGACCATCTTTTGAAAGTTGTTTTACAATTTCGCTAAACTCATCAGTAGCTTTAGGGTCCAGGCCGCTTGTGGGCTCATCCATTAAAATCACACTGGCATTTTTTGCAACAGCAATAGCAATTCCCACTTTTTGTCGCATTCCCTTACTGTAATGGCCTACTCTTTTATGAAAGGCATCTGGTTGTAAACCTGCCTGGAGCAGAAACTCTTCAAGTTCATTTATTTTATAGGTATACCCAGCAATGCGACTGAAAAAATCGAGGTTTTCTATACTGCTGAGATGGGCGTAAAGCATTACCACTTCAGGGACGTAGGCTAAAAATTGTTTGGTTTCCCCATTTTGATGATTTACAACCAAGCCATTTACCCTGGCTTGCCCACTGCTTGCCGTAGTAAACCCCAAAAATAAGTTTATTGTGGTTGTTTTTCCTGCACCATTTTGTCCGAGCAGGCAGAATACTTCTCCTGAACCTACTTTTAAATTCAGGTTGTTTAAGGCTGTATGGTCCCGGTATTTTTTGGTTAATCCGATTGCTTCAAGCATATTAAATAATAAAAAAGTTATTGCGGTTTGATTGCTAATCAAACCGCTTGAAAATTAAAATTTTACACCTAAGGAAAGCCTGATGGTAAATGGTTCGCCTTCTACAAAGAAATAATTGTTGCCTGTATAAGGAAAATCAGTAGTAATATCTCCCGAAGCCATATAGCGCTTATTGGTTAAATTATCAGCAATTAGCCTGAACATGTATTTAGGGTTGCTAAAACTCAGTCCCGCATCGAATTTGGTGTAATTTGGAAGATAGGTATCCTTTTGGCTTATAGCAGAAAGCCTGGTAATGGTGCTTTGCCCGGCACTGATCGAAATTTTATGATATCCTTTTAACGGAATACTATACTGTAACCAGGTGTTAAATACCTGTTGTGGTATATCGGGCATCTTTTGTCCCACAATTGAAGGGTTATCTGCTGTTGGATTAAGGTTATTATCTTTAGTTATTTTGGCATCTACGTAGGTATAGTTGGTAATGAGCGAGAAACGGTCGGTGATATTACCGATTACATCTACTTCAAATCCATTGCTCACAACCTCGCCAAGCTGGAGGTAATAAATAACTCCGCCTACAGCGGCCGCATAACTTCCGAAGTCTCTTGCAGCAACATTTCGTTTTACGGAATGAAAGCCATTTATTGTGGTTAACAACCTGCCTTTAAACCAGTTCTTCTTAAAACCGAGTTCAAAATTATTTCCCAGTTCGGGCGCTACAGCTTTCGATGCGGTTACGGTTTTTTGTCCCGCCTGTGGCCCATCTATTGTTTCAGTTACCACCTGTCCTGTTTTAGGCACAAAAGATTGATCGAACAGGAAATAAACAGAAGTGGTAGAATCGGGCATAAAAGTTAAAGCTGCCCTTGGCGAAAAAGCATTTTGTCTGTAATATTCGGGAGTGCGTGGGCCTCTGGTGGTGGTTAAAATATTCCGGTTGCGATAATCGGTATAGCGCGCACCAAGGGTTAGTAAAAATTTATCTAAAGTAATATTGTCGTAAACATAAGCTGCCGAATAATGGATCTTATTTTCCTGCCTGATCGATCTTTTGGTAATGGTTACCACATTGGGGTCTACATAAAAATCGGGACGATTGCGGTCAAAAGGAGTCGGATTGCTTCCGTAATAAGTAGCCAGTGAGTCTTTACCCGTGGTATAATCACTTCCAATTAATAAATTGTGTTTAAGAGTACCTGTTTTAAATTTACCCGATAAAAAGAGGTTAGTATTATAAGTTTCGCCAAATAGGTTCGAGTTGCTGGCTATGCGGTTGGTTTTCCCCTGATCATTAAAACTGATCGAAGTTCTATTGTTTGCCGATACCATATACCATTGATGGGCTGGCGCTCTAACAAAGTTAGATTGTGAAGTAAGTTGCCAGTTCTCATTAAATTTATGAACTCCACTAAACCTGAAAGTATGGGTTTGCGAAACACTTAAAGGTAAACCAATTCCGGCACTGTAATTTAAACTGATAGGGTCTTGTAATACATCCTTATCCTGACGCAGTTTATTAATGGATGAGCCATTTTTTACTTCGCCGCGAATGTAATTGTATTCGGCAATTAAATAAGTTTTTGGGCTAAAGTTGTATTGCAGTACCGGGGCAATTACATATTTAGTGGTTTTCATGTAGTTGAGGTACGAATTCTGGTTTTGAAAAGCAGTATTAAAGCGGTAAGAAAAGCCTTTGCTTTTTAAACTGCTCCCAATATCGGCTGTAGCGCGAAAGAGATTATAGTTACCGCCAGTGATTTGTGCATTCAACAGTTTTTCTTTTGGCGATTTGGTTACAATGTTAAGCGTTCCGCCTGGTTCGCCCAATGCGCTTATAAACCCTGCCGGACCTTTAATAAACTCAAGATTTTCAATTAAGGCTTCATCATCAAGTGTTGCACCCAACACCAGTCGGCTGGGCATGCCGTTAATTGTGGTTGAAGCGTTAAATCCCCGAACTTTTATCGAGGCAGAATTGTCAAAAGGCGAGCTGTTGTAACCGAAATATACACCACTCGCATTCCGGGCCATGTCTTTTAACTGTAGTGCACCCTGTTGTTGTATTAACGCAGCAGAAATACTGATGATATTTTGAGGCATTTGCAATAACGGGACCTGCATCCGCAAACCGTTAGATAAGGTGTCTTTTTTAAGTTTGGTGGCTTTTTGCCCATCAATCCTAACTTCATTTAGCTGGCGTACCCTGGCGGTTGAGTCTGGTTTGGGTTTGCTGCGCTTTTCGTGCTGTGCAAAAATTTTAGGACTGTAAATCAGTAAAAATAAAATAAGGTAAAGTATTTTCTTCATTTTTTAAGTAATTGGTATGTGAACGTTTGTGTTAAATTTTATTCCGGATTTTTATGGCAAGAAGAATGATGCATAAGCCAATGCCACCCAGGTATAAAATGCCACAAATAATACCTGTGTTTTTATGTATTAATGGCTTAAACTTAAATTCCGGCAGGTGGTGTAAGTCGTTCAAGCTTAGTTTTTTATCCTTTACAATGTAATTGTTCATAAAGTCAACCCATGTTTTCTGAAAGGCATTTACCTGGTTCTGATAGGCGAGGTAATCTTTAAGTCCGGTTTGGGCAATTCCGTTCAGCATATATTGTGCTTTTGTGGCTGGATTAAGCCAGCTTAAACTTGTTGTGGCGGCATTTTGCCTTGCGGGATACTGGTTGTAATTTTTAACGGTTTGTGTCATCCGCCTACCCAAAAGGTCGTAATAAGCTGCAAATCGCTTGTTGCTGTTTTCACTTGTATCGGCAGGCTCTCTTAAGCTGTTGTATTTTGAATTATTCAGGTAAAAAGTATCGATTAATAATTTACGGGGCATTGCCCATATTGCCTCACTGTTTTCTCTTAGTGCAACTGCTGCATTGGTTTTTAAAGGGATTGGATAATATAACCGAACAATGGCATTGCTAACAGCAGGTACCAGGATAAGGAAGAAGCACCACATACCCAATAAGTAAAGTGCATTTTGCGCAGAACTTTTACCTAAT
Source organism: Pedobacter sp. KBW01 (assembly GCF_003852395.1). Taxonomy (NCBI): domain Bacteria; kingdom Pseudomonadati; phylum Bacteroidota; class Sphingobacteriia; order Sphingobacteriales; family Sphingobacteriaceae; genus Pedobacter; species Pedobacter sp. KBW01. Next base: position 491,656 of record NZ_QAJQ01000007.1, on the reverse strand, counting down.
CGGATAAAGAACCAGACAACTGAAAACCAAAAAAAAAGATAAGCACTTATGCTGAGTAACCATAAAATTGCAGCTGTCAGATCAAAAGCAATCAAGCTTGCTGAACTGATAAAGCCAATGAGGCTGAGCAAAAAAGCTATTATGTTCACAAGCGAAAACCTGAAAGCGAGTTTGTAACTGATAATTTGCCCAAAATAAAACCCTTGTAAAGCCAGTAGTTTATCGGTTTGTTGCTCTTTTTCTTTTGATAAGGTATTGTAAGTTAAAGCGATGGCCAGAATGGGCAAAAGATAAATAATAACATAAGCGAGATCGAAATTATCAGAAGCGAGCATTTCAGGGTTTGCAATTTCAGCATTAGGTGCCTGCATAAAATTGCGCCGGCGTGTAATTACATCGTAATATGGTTGTAAATCGCGCTGTCCTATCGATAATACGCTGATTGGATGAGGATAATAAATGGCATGTAATGGATTTTTATACTCGATTACTGCAGGAATACCCGCCTGGTTATATAAGGTTTTGCCTGCAGCAGTAGTGGTATCAGCTAAAAAGCTCGTCACAGCTTCCTTATGTTTTTTTTGATATCCACTTTCAAGGCTATCAATGGCTACCAATTGTTTTTGTATAAATTGGTGACCATAATAAATACTATAAAGCCCGGTTAAAAAGAAAAAACCAAATAACAAAAGCATAAATCTTTGTCTGAGAAGCAGCTTGATTTCAAATAATAAAATGGTTTTAAGCAGATGCATAGTTAAAAGCTAAAGAACGTGAAGCGATAAACTGGAGTAACAGGACAAGTATTAAAACCCAGCCAGCTAAAGAGAGAAGCGCTACCTGCTTTATTTGTAATACTTGTTTAAGTGTAGGTAACTGATATTTAAAATCTTTAAGTTGGCTAAAATATGCAGGGCCAACTTTATAGTCGCCTTTAATGTTTTTACCGTGCATAGCCAGCTGCATATTCAACTGTCTGATTAATTGATTGCGGTAAGCCTGCGCATGCTTAAAGAAATGGGCATGGTGATAGAAATCAGATCCTGCCAAAGCCATCGAAAGGCGCTTTGTAGATAAAAAAGGATTGAATACACCCGAGAGATTTAGAAAATGCTGCTGCTTATCAAAACTGCTTTCAACCTCCTTAAAGTAATGATTAAAAGCCTTGGTTCGGTAATCTTCGTTAAACTGCAAGGTTAAACCATCAATATTAAAAGGTAGGGCGGCAACACTGTCTACCTGGTATTTTTTTAGGAGTCTTTTAATGTAACGTTCTCCGCGTGCGGCGTAGGGATCTTTTCCGTTAAGTCCTTTTCTGTAACCTTGCTCAACCAGATCACTAAATGCAGCACGAGACATTAGTGGATATTTGCTGTCGGCCACGCCGGTAATTACCTTCGGGGAAATGGTGCTCATGAAAATCCAGAAGCAAAGCGCACTTAATAATGCCTTTCCTGAGTGATTACTGAGGGTAGAAATGATAGTGCCCAGTAAAGCAATTAACAAAAAGTAAAGCAGGAAAGTAATGAGAATCCAACATAACCTGGGTAAAAGGTAAGCCGAACCGGGTACATACAAAACTGCTGTTACCAGCAATATAAACACCGGTAGTACAATGGAAACAATAAGTAAATAGTTGGCAAATACTTTGGTCCAGATAATTTTACCATTGCTTAACCCCTGGGCCTGGAGCATTTTAAGCGTTCCGCTTTCACGCTCGCTGGTTATGCTGGTAGAGGTGTTGAATAAGAGAAATAAAGGAACGAGCAATTGTAAAATAAGTGCAAGGGTTAAGGTACCAAAACGCATGGCTCCATCATTGTTTTCAGCTTCGCTGCTGCTCATTTCGTGCTGTATGTGGGCTTCTACACGGTAGGTGTTCCCGGTATAATCATCAATCCCTGCATCAAAAACATTTAAAAGATTAACCGATTTAAATAAGTAAGTGCCGAAATGCCCTGCATCGTGCGGATTACGCTGTTGGTGTTCCCATTGCTGCCTGAATAAGGTATTGGCCGCTAAGCGTTGTTTGTATCTGGCCTGATAGTTCAAATAAGAACATGCCATTGCAGATATAAAAAGCACCCATATTATGCCAGCAGAAATCTGAACAGTTTTATTTCTGTAAGCCAATAGCAATTCTTTTTTGATCAGTACCTGCCAACTGGCAAACCCCTTCGTTTTCATTGATAATATTAAGTTTATTTAATGCATCAAAGTTGCATTATATTTTACATATTTGCAACTATATTGCATTTACTAGTTTTTCTTTGCCTTATGTTTAAAGATTTTATCCGCAGAAAAAAGTATCCGTTTTATAAGCAGCCTGATGCAATGGATTGTGGTCCGGTTTGTCTTAAAATGATTGCTGCTTACCACGGCAAGCACCTTTCAATGCAATATTTAAGGAAATTGTGCCAAATCGGAAAACAGGGAACAACGATGCTCGGTTTGATTGAAGCTGCGGATAACCTGGGTTTTAAAACACTTGCAGCCGAGTTGCCTTTAAACAAGCTAAACAACCTGCCATTGCCTTGTGTACTGCACTGGCAAAAGGAACACTATGTGGTACTTTACGAAGTAAACAACCAGTATGTTTATCTGGCCGACCCAGCCTTGAACGGTAAAATTAAACTGAGCATGGATGATTTTTTAGCTGGCTGGGTAATAAATACAGAAAAGGAATCGGGGAGGGTACTATTGCTTCAGCCCGAACAGGCTTTTAAAAATTTAAATGCAATACCCGATTACAAAACCTCTTTATGGTCGTTATTGCCTTATTTAAAAACGCAGCGTAAAGGTTGGTCGCCCATTTTGGTGAGCCTGCTTTTAGCTGGCAGCTTTTCATTGGTTATTCCGCTGCTTACCCAAATGGTAGTAGATAAAGGAATTAATGCAAAAAATACCAGTTTACTCCTACTCATTTGTCTGGGGCAATTAATGCTCTTTTCGGGGCGGATGCTGATGGATTTTATGCGGGCAAGGATCTTATTCAGGATAGGTGCCAAAACCAGCATCATTCTGCTTAAAGATTTTCTGGCTAAACTAATGAAGCTACCCTTTTCATTTTTTGATAACCGGCAAGCTGGCGATAACATGCAAAGGGTAAACGATAACCAGCGTATTGAAGAGTTTTTAACTAGTTTTTTAATCAATTTTATTCTGTCGGCCATTACTTTATTGGTTTTGGGTGGTGTATTGCTGTATTACAACTGGCAAATATTTCTGCTTTTTATTACCGGCGCTGTAATCAGCATTATTTGGTCGAATTCCTTTCAGCAAAAACGTAAAATCATCGATCAGAAGAAATTTAAAGTACTTTCTGCCAACCAGCAATTGCTTTTAGAAATTTTTTACGCTATGCAGGAGATTAAACTAACGGGCAGCGAAGAAGATAAAAAAGAACTATGGGAAAGCCTGCAAGACCAATCTTTCGACCTCAAACTGGAAGCGCTTCAGCTCGATCAGCGCATGCAGGGCGTTGGGTCTTTTATCAACGAGGTGAAAAACATATTAATTACCTATACCGCCGCAATGTTAGTCATCAATGATCAGATTACTTTGGGTGGCATGTTGGCCGTTACCTACGTTTGCGGTCAGCTTAATGCACCCGTAAATCAATTGGTAGAGTTTTCGCGAGTTTCGCAGAATACCAAATTTAGTTTAATGCGCATGGATGAGGTACAGCAGGAAGAAGAAGAAGATGTGGACGTGAAAGCGGAATTAAACAATGCGGGCCCGGTTGATATTACGCTAAGCAAAGTATCTTTCCAGTATGGAAACAAACATACGCCTCTTGTTTTAAAAGATATTAATCTGCTCATTCCTGCCGGTAAAATCACTGCTATCGTTGGCATGAGCGGCAGTGGGAAAACAACTCTCATTAAACTCTTATTGAAATTTTATGCCCTAACTGGCGGAAATATTACCCTTGGCGAACAAAATATAACCGAGGTAAATGCTAAATCGTGGCGAAAACGCTGTGGTGTGGTAATGCAGGATGGTTATGTGTTTATGGATTCGATAGCCAATAACATTTTCGCGGGTGCAGGCCTAAAAGATTTTAACCGGCTGTACGAAGCTGCGAAAATGGCCAATATGCACGATTTTTTTTCTTCCATGCCCTTTGGTTACGATACTGTAGTTGGGAGGGATGGTTACGGCTTAAGCGAAGGCCAGAAGCAAAGGCTTTTAATTGCCCGGATGATTTATCGCGATCCGGATTACGTCTTTTTAGATGAAGCAACGAATTCGCTCGACGCACAAAATGAGCGGTCGATTGTAAACAACTTGAATACTTTTTTTAAAGGCAAAACGGTACTCATTGTTGCCCACCGCCTGAGTACAGTTAAACATGCCGATCAGATTGTGGTGCTTAACCAGGGGCAGATTCAGGAATGCGGTACACACGAAACACTGCTTTTAAATAAAGGAAGTTATTATAACCTGATCAAAAATCAACTCGAACTGGGTAAATAAAAACATTATATCTATTACTATGAGTTTACACATCTTTCCTCATTCATTGGTTCGCTATGCCGGTTTGCATCACCAACTTTTTGATCAGTTTAAGTATACAGGTACCGAAAGTATTTTGGCAGCTTATAAAAAGCTTAACGATGAAAAAGAACAGCTTAAAAATCATTTTTGCGAAGCGCTATATCCCATAATTGCCGAACAGCAAGACGACAAGCTAAGGCAACAACTCATTAATGTTAAACGTCAGGTATTCAATGATAAAGAGCTAAGTGATGAGCATTTTTTAGCAATCAATAGGATTTTGCCCGATACGTTGAGCCTAGTTTTGAAAGGTTATTTGGATAAGGTAAAAGAACTTGCTCTTTTTCAAACTCAAAATGCCATGAAATTTGAAGAACAACAAAACCTTCAACGGCAATACCTACAGGAAGTGTGCTTAAAACCAGCACTTCAAAACGGACTTTTGCTTTCCAGTCCGCTATTGTACAGTCAGCTCAATCATTTCATTAAAAAAGATACAACAAGTTTTAAGCAAAAAGAACATCGGGTTATGTTTAGCCTGCTACGCTATCTTACCCGTATTGCTTACAAAACATCGCCTTTTAGCAGCTTTACCTATACGGGTTTAATGGAATTAGGCGCGCCACTTCCAACTGAAACATCGAAACAGGCGCATAAAATTGGCAGCCGGCTAAAATTAAATAATGCCTTGTTCGAATACCTTAAAGCAGTAAGTAAAAAGCACAGCCTGTTAAATGAACATTTGTTGATTAAACTGAATATCACTGCAGAAATTAAAACAGATAAAATTTGCTTTCTGATCAATTTTAATAACATAGAGTCATTTCAGCAATTAAATGCCAATGGTTTACAGTTAATGGTTTATCAATACTTGAATAATCACAAGGGGGCTGTTTCGCTTAAAAACCTGATCTGTTATTTGGCTGGTCAACTTCAAAATCAGGAAGACGAAAGCATGAAAAATTATCTGCTCAGGTTGGTCGAAGCTGGATTACTTGAAATGGACTTAGGTTTTTCGGGAATGGATCAGCATTGGGACCAAAAACTGCTGTTTTTTCTGAGTTCATTAAAAGAAGACGAACCTTCAGTTTTGCCCATTATCAAACTATTTGAAAAACTACAAGCCTACAGAGACGATTATGAATTGGCCGGATCCACTGAACGCTACCAGCTGCTTCAGGATGCAGAACAAGAGCTGAACAGTGTATTTGCCGGACTGCAACAAGAAGCCGGATTACCTTTTTATATCACGATGGCTTCTGAAAAGGAAAAGCAGCAAGAAATTATACCGGCCGATGTATTTTCGAATAATAAATTTGTGCCCTATTATTTTTCTGCTAGGCACATTTTTTATGAAGATTGCTATACCACCGAAAAAACAAGGTTTTCTGAGCAAAAGGTTAAAGACTTTGTGGCCAAAACCGATGAGCTGACCGGGCATTTACTTCCGCTTGATGTGATGCAAAAAGAACGGATTAAAATGCGCGAATTCTTTTTACAGCATTACCAGAATGGTGATGCCATTGCTTTAACTACTTTTTACAGGGACTATTTTTTTTATTGTAAAAAACCGGAGAAAGAAGCTGGGGCATCAGAAGAAACAGATCTATTACTGCTAAAACACTGGAAAGAGGCTGTGCAGGCCAAATTAGCGTTAATGGATCATACCGATCACCTCATTGCTTTTGATTGTTTATTTTTTAACGACCTCCCGCAAGGTAATGATCTGGCAAAGAAATCATCCTCAGGTATGTTTGTGCAGTTTACAGAAAATGATGGTGAACTTTTAGGTGTTATAAATGCCTTGCTTCCAGGTATGGGAAAGGTGAGTGGCCGTTTCTTATCACTTTTTGATGAAGAAATAACCCGGCAGTTTGTACAATACAATGAAAGGCTCCATCCTGACCAGATTAAAGTAGAACTGAATGACGCCTCAACCTTTAATGCCAATATCCACCCGCCGTTACTGGCACACGAGCTTGAACTTCCGGGAGGAAATAATATTTATCAGGAAGACAAACAATTTAATATAAGCCGTCTGAAAGTTAAATACAATCAGCGGCTCGGAATCCTCACACTTCATAACCAGGATTCAGAACTGTACAGTTATGATTTAAGTTTAGAATCTTTTTATAACCGGAGTAACCTGTATCAACTGCTGGCACATTTCAATCCCGATGCACGCTTATCTTTACAGCCTTTTATTCAACTGGTAGATCTTTATTGCCAGGGAAAACTATCAGCCCCCGTACCTGATATTTTTACTTTACCCAGGATCGTTTATGCCAGAAATGTGGTTATCAGACGAAAAACCTGGCGCATAAAAACCGGAATTATTCCGGTTCATGAACAGCTTGAAAGTGATTTCGAATATTTTATCAAATTAAATAGCTGGTTGAAAGCGCATGAAATTCCTCAGCAAATTTTTCTATTTCTAAGGAAACGCGCCTATCTGAGTAGTAAAGATGAAAAAAGGGCGGGTTTGTACGATGATTATAAGCCACAATACCTATGTTTTGATAGTCCGCTATTGGTCGGCATGTTTAAAAAGCTATTGTTGCGTGCTGGCGATTACCTAACATTTGAAGAAGTTTTTCCAAAGCCAGATCAACATGCGGTTCGCGAATATCTCATTCAATGGTACAACACTTAAATAACGGATATGCAAAAACAAAATGATAAGTGGCTTGCTGTGTACATCTTTTATAAGGGAGATGCAGATGTGCTTTTAAAACAGTTGGTATATCCGCTTATTCAAAAATGGCCGTGCTCCTGGTTTTTTATCCGCTACTGGGATGGAGGCGATCATATCCGCCTGAGGTTAAAGGCCGCGCTAAGCGCACACCATTTAATTGTAGAGGAGCTTAATCAGCTATCGGCACAGGCTGAAATAAATGTTACTAAGCTTCAGGTTGCAGTATATGAGCCAGAAACAGATCGATACGGTAATATTCAAAGCATGGTGTGGGCAGAACGTTATTTTGAGTGCTCTTCTGTTTATGTATTAAACTGGATTGTAAAAAAAGAACCCAAACATTCAGTATCTATACAGGCTATAAAACTACATTTGGTATTGTTGTTCGCTTTAAAATGCGATAACGCAACATTGATAAACATTTGTAATTTCTTCATAGCAGGTTGGTTACCTAAACTTTTTAATCAGCAAGATCCTGTAACTACACAAAAAATATTCTGGTTAAATCAGTTTGAATCAACTTTTAAACCTGCTAAAAACCAAATCTTACAAGCAGCTAATCAGTTTTGGCAGTGTTTAGATAGGGGAGAAATAAACAATGACACAACTGTTTTTTTATCAGAAAGTATCGCAATTATGCATTTGTACCAAAAAGCTGAATTTAAACAGGAAAAGCTTTTTCAGGTAATTACCAGTTTTATGCACATGAACAATAACCGGCTGGGGATATCCAACAACGAGGAAGCCTATATAATTTACATTGTGATAGAATGTTTGAAGTTTATTAAAGAGAAGTACACTCACCAAACTTAAATATGTTTACCGAAAAACAGACAGAAAATCTGAGCAAACAGCTTTATCAAATCCACGAGGCTTTGTGTGCAGCACTCCATGAAAACGATACTGAAATCTGGTGGTCTACACCATTTTATATTGGTACTGATGAGTACGAACTGAGGGAAAGTTATGATCTCTTTAACGGAAACTGTGGTATTATCCTGTTCTTTTTAGCGCTGTATCAATTTGATGGGAATAAAGCTCATTTGAGGGTGGTGAACAAAGGCATGCAGCGTATATTTAATAAAGATGAAGTAATTAACACAAAATTTTTTGCGCTTTATACAGGTTTAGGAGGAGTAATATATACCTGTTTAAAAATTTTCGAAGTTACAGGCGATGTTTTTTATCGTGAAAAGGCCTTGGATCTCGCTTTAACCAATCGGAAACAGCTGACTGAAGATCTGCTAAAAGCCGATATTTTAAGTGGTTATACCGGTAATTTACTGCTTTTTACATTACTTTATCACCATACCGGCCATGCAGGGATATTAAGTATGGTTAGCTCATTAGTTGATCGGACAATTACAGAAGCGCGTATATCAGGGCAAGGGCTAAAATGGGATTACTCCAGAGCAAAGAAAGCCTACGATAGCATGACAGGCTTCTCTCACGGCGCTTCGGGAATTGCGTGGGTATTAATGCAGGTGGGTAAATATTTTGATGCCGCCGGAATTATTTATCTGGCAGAGGAAGCTTTGAGATATGAAATGCAATATTACCATCAGCCAGACAATAATTGGCTTGATTTGCGCCTTGGCCCACACCGGCTAAACAAACCCAATGCGCATGAATGGAATCTGCATACCTTTTTACCCGAAATGACCGATGTAAACGCCTGGGCACATGGTGCAGCCGGAATAGGCTTAACCAGGAGAATGGCTTTTGAATTTACAGATAAGCAAAATTATCAGGTCGACTGCAAAAACATCCTTAAGCGGTGCTTAAACGATATCAGAAAGCTTGATCGGGATGATTTTACTTTGGTGAGCGGTTATACTGGCATGATTCCATTTTTATTGACTGGTAAAATAGGTTGCGGAGTTTCTATCGAAGCTGAGGCTATTTTTATTTTAGAACAGGCTGCTAAGCTCCATAAAAGAACAAATAGTTACAATGCTTATGTTTCTTGTGGCGCCGAAGATTATGGTTTATTATCGGGGAAAACGGGTATTGGTTACATCATTATAAGGCTGTTAACAGATAATAGGCAGATTGATATTTTAAATCCCGAATTACCTGTAAGATGCAGCAATAAAAATTTTAGACAAGCATACTCAGTCTACAACATTAAAAAAACGATTTTCTCGCGATATTACAAGCGAACATTGGGCGAGTTAAAAGAAGTGAGTCCGTCAGTTTTTGAAGCTAACAATATCGATGAATTTCAAATCAACTTAAAAGCCGAATTCTTAAATAAAAAAAGTGCAGGAGCTAAGACACAATATGAGTTAGAATGTGCAGTAGCTAATTTATGGAAGTTACACAAAGGTTATTTTAGTTTTGAACAAAAGCACAAGCATTTACGTAAGATGGCTGACGAAAGCCTTTCCATAACTGATAAGGATCTGGTTGAACATTGCTTTCAACTTAGTAGCCATGTTAAAATCTATCACCCTGATCAAAAGGAAGGCAACGAATTATTGTTATTGGTAAGCGATGAAAACGGTGTTAGCGAAACCAATATAGGGGTATTTCCAGCGATGATTTTAAGCGCAGTTGATGAGCGGGGGATGCGCGGGTTGGAGTTAATCAATCAGATTCAGTCCGTTTTTTTTAAAGACATTGCTACTGAAACACTTTTGGCTGAATTGCAGGATAAAGTTTTACAACAGCTGCGTTTGTTAATTAAAGCAGGTTTTGTAGTGTTAAGGAGAGATTAGTTGTTTTATTAGTAGATGGAATGTAGTTTCGCAACGGGTTTGCTTTCGTTTACGGAACTATAAGCAGCAAGGCACCTTACAGGCACCTTGCAAATACTTAAACTAATTAACAAATAACAGTAGTGCACCTTACTGGTGGCGTATGGTGATCGTCTGTTTGTTCGGTGTGTGTTGGTTCAGATACATTACCTAAACCCCCAGATAAACGTATAGCTACTTCGCTATCAATACTGGTTACAAAACTTTCTAATTGAAGGTCTTCAAGACTTAGCGTGATTTTTTCTGATTGATTTTTCATAAAATAATTGATTAAAGTAAATGCCTACTGGTGGTTACGGGGTTTCGGCTTATCCCCGGTTGCAACAGTACTAAGGTATGTAATTGCAACAATGTTGCGAAATAAAAAATGTAATTTTATTTATTTGTATGGGTAGTGCCTGCTGATCGATGTTTTTGATATAATTTAGTGTACAGGTAATTTTTTTTGGCATAACCAGAAAAGCCATTTGCCTTTTAACCAAAAAACTGAAAAAAAATAAAATAGTTAACCAGATGACTATGATTGGTTTAGCAGGTTTCGTGTTTGAATTGAGCAAAATAAATGCAAATAATTTCAATTCTGTTTTGGATCAATACATTTAATTTCTATCTTTGCAGCCCCGCAAGGGGGATAAATGATTCCGTAGCTCAGCTGGTAGAGCATTACACTTTTAATGTAGTGGTCCTGGGTTCGAATCCCAGCGGGATCACAGAAACCTTCAAGTTCTAAACTTGGAGGTTTTTTGTTTTGTGGCCATTTGTATTAGGCTAGTCGTGCTGGCAGGTGTTGGATCAAGTGGAAAAGTTGGGGCAAGTTAAACTCTACAGTTTATGATCTGCTAATAAATTAAATCGGTTTGTATATTTAAGACATAATTTGAAATTCAAACAAAACGCTAAGAACTATGTCACTGATTAACGATCTCTCCAATGCAGGAATTATTGAACAGCAGGAAGCTGCCGGACTGAATAAGAAAATCGGTTCAGATTCAAACGATATTTTAGGAATTCTATATTACTTTTTTCTACAAAAAATAACCGGGAGTTCTGAAGCTGGAAGTATCTATGTATTGGTGGAGCCAGCAGAAGAGCCAGGGATTCAAAACAATAAAGAAAACCATTCAAAATTTCTTGAATTACTATATAAAGAAGGTCTGGTCTCAGAGATTGTATACCAAAAGATAAAAACGTTTCCACATAAAGCTGATCAGTCTGGCTATTTAGCTATGCTTCATTTAGCTAGAGAGTTAATGTGTTTTTATAAGGCTTTCACAATTGAGAATCAACTGGTATTTGCCACCTTACTTGAAGGGAAAAGTCGTTATGGCTCAGATCGCCTACTTGATGTTCAAAAGAAAAATAAACTTATTCAGGACATAAAGAATGAAAAACTTGAGACATACCTCGATTTTTTTAGATATTGCTATGGGGCCAGATTTGTTAATGTTGCAAACTATCGTGGCAATGAAAAATCTTTTTTAAAAGAAACGGTTAAAATCTTTAATCAATTAAACTATAATGCATTTACGATCACTGAAATTACTAGTTACAATGAAGATTTTACCGGAGAGCCTTCTTACCACAATAAACAAACAACAATTATTATCTGCACAGGTGCCAGGGAACATCGGTATACTTATACATTTTGGCAAAACGAAAGTAAAAACCATCGCGAAAATAAGCTCCATTCATTATTAGAAAATCTTTTGCTTCTGCTAAATCAGCTCTTAGCCGATTTTAACGCCAGTTATAGATTGACTGGGATTACCAATCATATAAGTGAAGCTTTATTCCAAGGAAATAGGGCAGAATATGCCATTTGCCGTTTTCATCAAGAAAATATAGGTATCCTGGATTTCTATGATATGCAGAAAAGGTTTTTGAGTAATTCGCCTTCTACTTTGTTTATTAGACTTCCACTTTCCTATCTGTACATAGAATATGCTATTTACCACATTAAAAAGTGCGGATTATTAGCGCACATCAATAATAAGCAGTATGATCATATTCTAACTGACATTTACAAAACTACTTATGCTGTGGTAGCAGATTTGCTTGCGATCTTTCCAGACACAATCGTAATTGTTAACAGAACAATGAGTTCGGGACAGCAACCATATCGTGACTTTCTTTTGGCATTAAATGAGGTTTCCCGCGGAGTCCTTAATTTTACTGAAATTAACAATGGGTTTCCAGAAAGTTTTACCTTGGGAAGTGAATTAACCTTTAAGGTTTCCTTCAAGTGCAATGGCGAATACCATGAGGTAGAATGTAACATGACAAACCAGGAATTTAGTGATAACCTGGTTTACTATGTCATTATTGAAATCATCAAGAAAAAATATCCTGGACACCTACTCAAACAGTTAATTAATAGCAAACACACACAGGATGTATACATGTTTGTAACAAATCAGCAATATGATTATTTGAAAAAAATGAAGCTTATGGAAACGATAGATCGTTTTTAGTTTTTTTTGCCCTAATTCATCAAGTCTTATTAGTTTTCCTGAATACTTTTAAAATGGCAATGAATACAATTTTCTACTAGCAAGATTAGGAAAAAAAGATATGCACGATTAAGTATTTTAGAAACTTTGGTAAGACTGCCCATCCCTGCGCAAAAAAAAACAAAAGCTGTACTCGGAAAAATAGTATTTGCCTTACGGATTTTCTATTTATTTCTTAATTTGCTTCAAATTAATTAACTCAATCAAAATGAAATTTCCTGTCCCAAAAAGTATCTTCCTTCAGAAACTCCCTGTGTTTCTTCTTGCCGGTAAAATTTTACCCAGTCGGTTTTAAAGATTGTATTTAAACTACTTATATCGCCTTACCCTTTTATTTCAAAATTGAAGCAATCATTTGAGTGCGCTTATCAGGAGCAATTTTATAGATTTCTGAGCAATTAGCGCGCAAGTGAAAATCCTCGATAAAGCCAACTGGTATATAGGTAAGCTATGTGCAGTCTGATGCGTTTACATTAAAAAAATACGAAATAGTAAAAAGGGAAGACGGCCTGCGAAAGCAGTTTTTTGTTTTTTAAAAATCAACAATATAAATGGAGACCAGAGACCATTTCAAAAACGGGGCAACACCGAAAAGCCATATGAGTAGGAGAAAATAAAGTAATAGAAATATGCCAAAAACTGATATTAACGTTATCAAAAATCAATCAAAAAGTATTTTAAACAGTAAATTAATTGCCACGGTCAATGTTGGAGTGAACCCAACTGCAATGGCAATAACATCCGATTCCACTAAATTATATGTGGCAAACGGGAATAATTACGGTATCGCTGGAAGTGATACTGTGACCTTGATTGACCTAAAGACCTTTATGCCTATCTTAACCATTTCAAGCGGAACATTTAATCAACCCTACACCGTAACGTTATCTAAAGATGAAACCAAGGCTTACGTTACCAATTCAAATGCGGCAACAATTAGCATTATCGATACCGCAACAAATCAGGTTACCGGAACAATTGACGGATTTAACGGGCCATCGGGTATGGTAATTACGCCAGACGGGACTAAGGCCTATGTTAACAATTATGGCGCGAGTACAGCAATTCCATCCGGATCCGGTAATACTGTTAGCGTGGTAGATTTGGTTGGCGAAAAAATTATTGAAGAAATTACTTTAAGTGAATATACACAAGCTGCTGCACCAGCTGCAATTGCCATTAGTCCGAAGGGTGATTTTGTTTATACTGCAAATTATACAAACGGAGAGCCATGGCAAGGTACACTTTCAAAGATTTCGACCGTTACGAATACTGTAGTTGATACCATTGGTGGAGCTCCTTTTTTAGCAAGTAGCCCTTTTCTATTTGGTATGTTTGCGATAAAGTTTGATGCTTCTGGTAAGTTCGCCTACCTTACTAATTTTGGAAGTAATAATTTTGCCCCTTATGGTACAACAGTTTGCGTAATAGATCTTGAGCAAAAAACACAGTCTGCTTTGATTGAACTCGGGATACAGCCATCAGGATTTGATATTACCCCAGATGGACTTTATGGATTTGTTTCGAATTACAATACCTTGTACAGTTCAGGAGCACCGAATTATACTGGTTTAACTGCCGGTCAAGGAACTGTAAATATTATTGATTTAGCTACAAATTTGTTGGTTCCGATCACTATTAATGTCGGACAGTCTCCGGGAGCGATACTGATGAGTCCTGATGGTAAATATGCTTTTGTATCAAACTATACCGCCAATACAGTTAGTGTTATTAGCGTATATGGAGAGTAATCATTTTGGTATTTAAGATTTAAGTATATCTAATCAAAAATGCAGAAGCCCCGCAATGTGGGGCTTTTGTAATTCTGCTTTTTATAGCTCTATACTATTTCTAAAGTGGCTTTTCTGATGCAGATTATATTCGCCTAGGTTCGGAACAATATTTTTCTCCGGCTGAGTGTATTCGCCGGAGCTTTTAGTACCTTGGAATTTGTTTTTTGACTATGAATATTTATGCTAAATTTGTGATGTATAAACCTGTCTTAATCTATTAATTATCTCTCAATAATGTTTTTTCAACAGTGACCCCATCTCGCACTTATTCGGTCTTCTACCTTACGGTGCTATTCGATTTATATCTTATTGGCTTATTATTCATGTTCGTTGTAACAGATGAATATAATGATTACAGCTTAACCAAATAAAACGCCCTTTATGTGTCTAAACAAACGCTTACAAATTAATTTGAAACTGGTGTGGACAGGAATCAAAAGCCAATTATTTTTAGTCTGGACTAACCTTACGCTATTTAGATTTTTTCTGCCTGTTTTTTTCTCGGTACTATCTTTAGTATCATCCGCGCAAAAACCAAATATTAGCTACACGAGCCCACAAACTGTTTATCTTGAAAAAGAAATAACGCCCATTAGCGTTACAAATACCGGTGGAGCTGTTCCTGGCAGAATATATCCTCAAGTCGATCAACTCTTTGCGGGAAACCCATCGTTCATTCAACATTTTATAAAAACTTCTTCAGGGGATCTTTACGGCACTCAATATGCTTCTATAATCCGTGTAAAACCAGATGGGAGTTCTTCAGTATTTGCCGGAACATCAACCTACGGTTATGCTGATGGATTAGGTACAGCTGCACTGTTTGGTACGTTGAATGATATCATAAATGACAATGCAGGGAATCTGTATGTAGCTGAAAGAAATAGCCGTGATGAAACAAATGGTAGGATAAGAAAAATAACGCCATCCGGTGTCGTATCAACTTATGCACAAGGATTGTTTAGTCCTGGTGCGCTTGCCATGGACGCTAACGGTGTAATTTATGTTGCAGAAGGCCCGGGAAGGATAATGAAAGTTGCTACGGATGGCACAGTTTCATTTGTAGCTGGCCAATCAAGAGTTACTGGAAAGGCTAATGGTACTGGGGCTGCTGCGTCATTTTATAACGTAGTTGCTATAGTAATAGGTAAAGATGGCAACCTCTATGCATTAGAATCGGGAAATAGTCTGATTAGAAAAATAACACCGGCTGGTGTTGTAACCACGTTTGCGGGCTCAAATTTTGGCAGTGCAGATGGTAGCGGCCTATCTGCTTCTTTTTGGTCTCCACAGATGATGCGGATAGATTCGAAAGGTAATTTGATTGTTGCCGATGGAAATTCCTTATTCCGCCGGATAAGTCCTTCAGCTGATGTTGTTACTATCGGAGGACCGGTGTACTATGATTCGAATGGAAAAACGAAATATGAAACCTATTATAGCAACTTCATTATTGATGAGGATGATAATATTGAATATCTTTCAGGGGGGCTTTACAGGATATTAACAACGGGGTTTACCATTACTCCAACGCTACCTGCCGGGCTCTCCTTGAGTACAGATGGTACTATTGTTGGTACACCAAAGGCAGTTTCTGCCGCCACCAATTATAAAATTGCTGCATCAAATGAATCCGGAATAAGCACTTATAATTTAAATCTTACAGTTGCTGTTTCTACAGAGCCACCTGTAATTACATCGTTTTCGCCAACATCAGCATACACAGGGCAAGGTGTTACTATTACCGGAAGTTATTTTACAGGTACTACTGCTGTAACCATCGGCGGAAAACCTGCAGCTAGTTTTAGTTTGGGATCACCAACCAGCCTTTATGCAAATGTTGCTGCTGGTAGTTCCTTATCAGGAGATGTTACGGTAACAAATCCTTATGGTACAGCCACCTTATCGGGGTTTACCTTTATACCTCCGCCTACCATTACAGCTATTTCTTCGCTTAGCGGAGCAGCCGGTAACGTTATAAAGATTACAGGTACTAACTTTAATGGCGTAACTCAGGTTAATTTTGGAGGCTATTATGCTTCCTTTACCATCATTTCACCAACAGAAATAAATGCAGTAGTGGGCAATTATGGTGGTAGTGGAGCGGTGTCTGTTTATGCCCCTAGTGGAACGGCAAATTTTCCTGGCTTTACCTATATCCCTGCTCCAAATATTAGTACTATATCTCCTTATAGTGGCGGAACAGGTGATGTTATTACCATAACCGGAAATGATCTTAGTAATGCAACCAATGTAAGTTTTGGAAACACCGCAGCAAGTTCGTTTACAGTGGTTTCGCCAACAACTATTAAGGCTGTAGTTGCAGCTGGATCAGGCAATGGCATTACCGTAACTACGCCTGGAGGAAAAGCCACATATAGTAGTTTTAACTATATTTTACCTCCGGCTATTACTCAGGTATACCCGCTTAAAGGCGGGTTAAATAGTGGAATTACAATCATTGGATCCAATTTAAGTAATTCGCAGGTAAGCATAGGGGGCGTACCTGCTCAGATTGGTTATAATAGCAATAATCAGATATTGGCTTATGTTGGCAATGGCGCGTCATCGGGTAATGTAACCGTAACAAATACTTATGGAACGGCATTGCTGGCAGGATTTATCTGGGTGCCTGCTCCAACTATTACCTCTTTTAGCCCAACAACTGCTGCTAGTGGAGATATTGTTACGATTACTGGTACAGATTTAACAGACGTAGGAACTGTGACAATTGGAGGCATTAGTTCGATTTTTACCATTCTATCACCTACTGCAATCCAGGCTACTGTTGGGGCAGGGGCAAGTGGTTCAATTGGTGTTATCTCACCTGGAGGGAATGCCAGTTTGCCCGGTTTTAGTTATTCTGGGCCAGTTATTACTTCATTTACACCAACAAGTGCAGGTGCTGGCCAAACGGTAGTCATTACCGGCAATAACTTTACAAATGCTTCCGACGTTTATTTTGGGGGTGTTTCTGCCACATCATTCATTGTGAATTCGCCTACTCAAATTACGGCTGTTGTTGGTTTAGGAAAATCAGGAAGTGTAACGGTAGTAACACCTTTAGGGCGAACTTCTACATTTGGATTTACCCACCCAGGGCCATCCATCTCTTTTTTTAATCCAGTGTATGCTGGTACACTATCGACATCACCGGTAACTATCGCAGGTAATAACTTTACAAATGCTACCGCTGTGAGCTTTGGAGGAGTACCAGCCACATCCTTTACAGTATTGTCACCAACTTCGATAAGTGCTATTCCCGCTGCATCAGCATCAGGAGATGTAGTGGTGGTAACCCCATTTGGTAAGGATAGTAAACCAGGCTTTGTTTGGGCTCAACCACCTACAGTTACTGCATTCTCTCCTGCAGCACAGCAAAGTGGTGGGCAGGTAACCATTACCGGAACAAATTTTATTGGTGTTACCGGAGTTAAAATTGGAGGTGTTTCAGTTTCGTATTCTACATTTTCATCTACCTCAATTATTGTTTACATAAATAATGCCGTTGTTAGTGGCAGTATTAGTGTGATTACAATCAGTGGTACCGCTTCCATAGACGGGTTCATTTATTCTTCGCCGGTTATCCAGAGCATAAGCCCTGTAGTAGCTGCCGCCGGACAGACCGTTACCATTACCGGTAACAATTTTACAGGCATACAATCAGTAAACTTTGGCGGTGTTAACGCAACATCTTTTTCAGTTGTTTCTCCAACTATTATAACGGCTACAGTTGGTACCGGTAACAGTGGAAGTGTAAATATTTCTGGTCCCAGTGGAATGGCAAATATAGCTGGTTTTACATTCTTGCCTCCGCCGGTAATATATTCATTTACACCTTCATCAGGAGGTTCAGGTACATCAGTTTCTATAAATGGTTCCAATCTGCTCACAACATCGGCAGTAACGATAGGAGGTATTGTTGCTACAGTTACCAGCGTAACCAATAATGTAGTAATAGTAACGGTAAATGCCGGAGCCAGTGGCAAAATCTCTCTAACAACAAACGCAGGCAATACAGAAATTGATGGTTTTACCTGGTATCCTCAGCCAAACATTACCAGTGTAAGCCCGTTAACTGCGAACGGACAAACCCCTGTTACGATAACGGGGAATAATTTTACGGGGACAACACAAGTTAAATTTGGATCATCTGTTGTTGCGTTTACTGTGTTATCTCCAACTCAAATTAAAGTATCACCAGTAAATGCTTCAAGTGGAACCATTACGGTAACAAATCCCGGCGGAACGGCTTCTTTTCAGGGTTTCGTCTTTTTACCTGCCCCGGTAATCACATCGTTTACAACCACTGGGGAAGGATCTTCAGCGGTTGTTAGTATTATGGGAACTAATTTTACAAATGTTACCAGTGTGAAATTTGGGAGTGTGGAGGCAAGTTCATTTACGGTAAATTCGCCAACGAGTATTCAAGCAGTACCAGGTTTAGGCGAAACCGGATCGATTAGTGTTACCGGGGATGGTGGATCTGGAACAATAGCCGGATTTTTATATAACAAGCCACCGCTGGTACTCTCATTTTCGCGAGCATCTGGTCCGATTGGAACGGCATTAAGTATAATTGGAGATAACTTTAATCCCATACCTGAAAAAAATGTAGTTTATTTTGGCCCCGTTCGAGCGCAGGTTACGAATGCAACCAAAACGAAGTTAGAGATAGTCGTACCAGCAGGCGCAAATAACCTAGTTACAGTAACCAATATAGATAAGGGGCTAACCGGCTATTCCAATTTACCGTTTATGGTAACTACAACAGCAACTTTTTCAGGCTATTCGAACAAGCATGATATAAATTTCGACTCAGCAGTTTCTTCAATAGCCATCAAAGATTTTGATGGAGATGGAACCCCTGATTTTTTGGTTGCCAAAAGCGACTCTTTATACATCCTTTTACATGGAAGAGATAAAGTATTGTCAAAATCATCATTCACGCAAAAGATTAATTTGGTGATTGGTAAACAAGTTATAAATATGGTAGTGGATGATATAGATGGAGATGGAAGCCCCGATATTTTATTCGGTACGGGGCTCAGTATTGTTTTTTTACGTAATACATCAACATTGGGTAATGTGTCTTTTAGCACAACTGCATTTGAGTCGTTAAATAGCTCATATTCGGGTATGTTTCTTAGAGACATAGACATGGATGGCAGACCGGATTTAATTTCGGGTACAGGTGGAGCTTATTATCTTAATACTTCAAATGCATCTAAAGTCTCATTTGGAACAGCAGGATACTTTCAAAACACCTCCTCCAGCAGCAATATTTCATTTACCTTAACAGATATTGATGGTGACAATATGCCCGATCCAATTTATGGAAGTTCTTATAATGGATTTACAATATTTAATAATCGTGCGGTGCCTGGTAGTTTAAACCCTCAACTATTTCCAACTACGTATATCACACATTCGAGTTATTATTCATCAACTTTACTATCTGCCGATTTTGACGGGGATAACAAAGCAGATGTACTAGAAAATGATTATGGATATAATGCGAGCAATTTATTTCTGGTATCAAGGAATATAGCAACGAAGGGAACGATCACTACCGCATCGCTCCAGGCACCACAGGCATTTTCGAATAAGGGATTAATATATCGAAATGGTTTGGCTGACGTTGATGGAGACGGCAAGATAGATTTAATGGGAGGTGTAAACTCTACTATTTCCTATTCCCGCAATTTATCTGGTGTTGGTACTATTCAGTTTGAAGCACCTGTTTTACTGCTTTCGGGTGCTAATGATAATTTTAATAATTATCAAGTAAGTGATATTGATGGCGATGGAAGGAATGATATTATAGTTTTGGATCCTGTAAACAGCAAAATAGCGATCTATAATAATGGTATTATACCAGCGCCACAAATTACCTCGGTATCACCGCTTATTGCAGCAAAAGACTCAACTGTTTATATTACAGGTAAATATTTTGACCAAACATCGGTTGTGAATTTTGGTGCCAAGGTGGCAAAATCATTTAGGGTAGTTTCTCCTCAAACTATTATTGCAATTGTTGGAGATGGCGAGAGCGGTAGTATAACAGTCCAAACTCCGAGTGGCCAAAATTCGTTTCCTGGTTTCATTTTTTTAAGCCCTCCGATTATTACATCTGTAGTAACTGCAACAGATGGTACGGGCCAATTATTAATATCTGGTAAAAACTTTACTAAAACTACAAATGTCGCTATCACAGGGGTATCTGCAGTGTCGTTTATTATTAAGTCTGATACACAGATAGAAGCAAACTTTTTGGCATCAAGTGGAACTTTATCGGTAACTAATATAGCTGGTACTTCAACTTTTACCGATGTTATTACCGTTTTACCCACACCCACAATTACTGCTTCAGGGCCGCTTACATTTTATCCCGGAGGCAGTGTATTATTAACGGCAAATTCGGAAGTGGGGTATACCTATCAATGGTTAAAAGATGGAGTTAACATTGCCGGGGCAACATCTGGTACTTATACAGCCAGCCAAAGCGGAGCATATACTGTTATTGTAACACTTAATGGAGTAAGTAGAACATCAGCAGCTACTGTAATTACTACAATGTTTGCACTGCCAGCTTCTAACTTTACAGTAACAGCCAATAGCACCACTTGTTATGGATTGGCAAATGGTACTATTACCATTAGCGCCGCACAGCCATTAAATTATACGGCGACAATAACTGGTGGTAATTTAAATGGAACCTATCCGTTTACCAATACAACCAGTATTAACAATCTGGGAGCAGGTACTTACAATGTTTGCTTTACCATTGCCGGTCAG
The DNA here is from genome assembly GCF_003852395.1 of Pedobacter sp. KBW01. Lineage (NCBI taxonomy): Bacteria > Pseudomonadati > Bacteroidota > Sphingobacteriia > Sphingobacteriales > Sphingobacteriaceae > Pedobacter > Pedobacter sp. KBW01. The sequence continues at coordinate 470,601 of NZ_QAJQ01000007.1, read as the reverse complement.
AATAGCTACCAGCAATGTTTTACTGTAGTAATAACAGAACCTAAAAGTCTGGCGGTATATGCGGCCATTAATAATGCCGCGCAAAGCTTAAACCTTACATTGGATGGTGCTAGCAAATATTACGTTACGCTGAATGGGGTAACCACCACAACTACAGCAGGTAATATGACATTAAACCTGAAAAATGGCGTAAACGATTTAACTGTTGCCACAGATAAATCGTGCCAGGGCATTTATCAAAAACGTTTCGATCTGTCAACAGGTATTCTTGCTTTTCCAAATCCGTTTACATCAACACTAAATGTAAATCTGGGCAATGAGGAGGTTTCTGTGGCAACCGTAGGATTGTTTAAAATTACGGGTGAAAAGGTATACAGCAAACAATTTGCCAATACTTCTGGTACGGTGCAGATAGAGCCCCAGGATCTTACTCCAGGAGTTTATATTCTTAAATTAAAAACTGGTCAGACTGAAAAAATACTTAAAGTTGTGAAATTATGAGAAAGTACATCACCATTCTATTAATAACTACTGCCTTATTTACGAGTTGTGGTAAAAATGACAGTACAGATATTACCGCTGATCCGCAACCTGCTTTGCTTACTTTTCCTGCTCAAAATTCAGTATGTACAGCAGGGACTGTTATCTCAACAACTAAAAGTACTGTAACCTTTACCTGGAATAGTGGAGGCAATACTAACAATTATGAGTTAAACATTAAAAACCTGCTTACTAATGCTGTCACAACATTAACCAGCTCTACTAATCAGTTGTCGGTAAACCTTGATCGGGATACACCTTATTCGTGGTATGTCTTGTCAAAATCTAATTCATTATCAACAACAGCTAAGAGTGAGGTATGGAAGTTTTATAACGCAGGCATAGGCTCGGTCTCTCATCCTCCGTTTCCGGCCGACAATCTTTCTTGCGTTTTTGGGCAAGGTGCTGCATCCGGTACGGTTAATCTAGCCTGGATAGCAAGCGATCCGGATAATGACATTTTGGGCTACGACGTTTATTTTGGTACAAGCAGTACACCGGCATCTTATAAAGCCGGTATTACGGATAAATTTCTGAATGGTATTGCAGTAACATCGGGTACAACTTATTATTGGAAAGTGATTACGAAAGATGCAACAGGCAATACCTCAGATTCTGGAATATTTCAATTTAAGACAAATTAGGATACGGTACTGATACAATCTGCTGAAAATGTCTAATTTGGTTCATCGAAGGTGAAATCGAAAACATTAACTGAAGCGAAGTATGAATAGTTATAATTATTCTCACTTCGCTTTTATTCTAGCAGAAGTTTGGATAAATGTTTGTCGATAAATCTATTGCCGAGCGCATTCAACGTCTCAAGATAACAGTAAATCTGCCTGATTTCAAGGTTTTTGTCTGGGAATATTTTCATTAACTACTGATTTATTACCCTTTAATCTCGTTTGCTTGCTGACTATTATCAGCCGGTTCCCAAAGTTCAATTTTATTGCCTTCGGCATCCATAATGTGTACAAACTTTCCGAAATCGTAGGTTGCAATATCATCCAGCACTGTTACACCGTTTTCTTTCAGTTGGGTTACCAGCCCTTCAATGTTCTGAACCAGGTAATTGATCATGAAATCTTTTTTGGAAGGGGCAAAGTATTCATCACCATTTTTGAACGGACTCCATTGTAACGAGTTAATTTCTTCAGGCCTATGCACATTTCTCGAATCAAAACTTACCGAGCCCCATTCGTTAACATCGAAGCCCAGGTTTTTAGCATACCAGGCTTTGGTATCTTTGGGGTTATGTGAAAAAAAGAATATGCCGCCAATGCCCGTTACTTTAGGTATGATTGAGTTTTCTGCTTGTTTTTGTTGCTCTTCCATGTGATTTGTTTTTTTACTAAATATAGCAATTGAAGTGAAATATCAGAAAACAGATGGCATCTGTTTAAGATGGTTTACATTGCATTAAATCTTGTTTGAAGTATGAAGGTTTTGGCTTTTATTTATTTTGTTTTGCGTTCAATGGAATATAATCTTTGTTTAAGGTTGTTACAGCTGGTGCATGCACCTTTTGTACCCAGTTTTTTAACAGGGCAAGTAATGCTTCCACTATTTTGGGGTTTTGTTTGGCTACATTGTGTTTTTCGCCGATATCGTTTTTCAGGTTATAAAGCTGCACTGTATCATCTTCAAAATAATGGTGCAGTTTCCAATCGCCTTTACGTATCGTTTCGCCAGGGCGCGTTCTGAATATATTATCGTTCGTTTCAGCATTTCCACCTTCTAAATAAATAGGGAAATACCAGTATAACGGGCGCTCAGTAATTACTTTTTCAGGTTTTTGCGTTAGCAGGTAATTGTAAATGCTATTGCCATCCACTTTAGGGTACGCTTTTATATTGGCTACCTGCATCAGTGTTGGATAAAGATCAAGGTTGGTTACCGGAATATCGCTGGTAGTACCAGCTTTAATTTTACCCTTCCACACAAATACCAGCGGAACACGTGTACCACCTTCAAAATAACTGCCTTTACCGGCCCTTAAAGGATGCTGCCAGGTAACCTGGTTAAAACCGCCATTATCTGAGGTGAAAATTATAAGGGTGTTTTGCATCATTCCCTGCGCTTCGAGCGTTTGGATTAACCGGCCAATATTACGGTCTTCGTTATTCAGCATAGTGGCATAGGCCTGGTTACGTTGGCCATCGTCGGCTGGTTTGTCTTTAAATTTATGCATTAAACTATCTACCTTTTGGATGGGGCTATGCACGCCATATGATGCATAATATAAAAAGAAAGGCTTGCTGGCTTTTTGGTTTTTAATATAATCGATGGCTTTATCGGTAATTAAATCGGTTAGGTATTGGTTATTTGGTCCATCAATTTTTACATTGCCGTAAGGCGGGTAATAGCTTTTCGGACTTCCGGCATGCGATCCGCCAATGTTTACATCGAAACCGTAGGTTAGGGGATTGTCGCTCATGTGCCATTTGCCGGCTATACAGGTATTATATCCATTTTCTTTTAACAGCTGCGGAAAAATTTTGAAACCGGCATTAAGCACCTCTATATTTTTTACAGGCACCAGCTTACGGTTTTTGCTATCGCCACGCTCAGAACTACCTACGGTATAAATGCCATGGCGGGTTTGCCATAAACCGCTAAGCATACTCGCTCTACTGGGCGCGCAATTAGATGCCGACGCGTAGCCATTGGTAAAAACCATACCTTGTGTTGCCAATTTATCCATTACAGGAGTTTCGTAAAATTTCGACCCCATAAAGCCTGCATCACGCCATCCCATATCATCCATATTAATGAATATAATGTTGGGTTTTTGTTGGGCTATGGTTAAGCAGGGAACAAACACAAAAAAATAGAGTATTGCAGTTAAGCGCTTTTTCATTTAGGATGTTTATAGCTGGTTAAAGTTTCCATTGGCATTTTTTTGCCCTGGGCTGTTGGTTAATTGCAAATAAAGTAAATAAAACAATATAATGGAGGCTTGATAGACGGTACGGTATTTATATCTTTGATTGTTATCTAAAATGTGACATCCTAACCTGTATTTTAATGATGAATTTTAATCCTGCACTTAAAAAGATTAGTTTTTTAATAACGGCTTGTTTATTGGGTTTTTACCCAGCTTTGCATGCCCAGGAGGCTAAAGCACCGATAATGGGCTGGAGCAGCTGGAACAATTTCAGGGTTAAAATTGATGAAAAGATGATCAGGGAGCAAGCTGATGCCATGATATCGTCGGGATTGTACGATGCAGGTTACCGCTTTATTAATATCGACGATGGCTTTTTTGGCGGGAGAGATGCCTCGGGCAAGCTCTTTGTAGACCAGCAAAAATTCCCTTCCGGAATGAGATTGCTAACCGATTATATTCACAGTAAAAAGCTCAAAGCCGGTATTTATACAGATGCTGGTTTAAATACCTGCGGGTCTATCTGGGATAACGATCAAAAAGGAATTGGAGTGGGAATTTATTCGCACCTGGATGAAGATTGTAACCTGTTTTTTAAAGAATGGAACTTTAATTTTTTAAAGGTAGACTGGTGTGGGGGCGAGAAAATGAAACTGGATGAGCAAACCGAGTACTCCAAAATTATCCGTGCAGTTAAAGCCATCGATAAAAATATTGTTTTTAATGTTTGCCGCTGGCAGTTTCCTGGAAAGTGGGCCATAACCGAGGCCGATTCGTGGCGGATATCGGGCGATATTAGTGCAAGCTTCGCTTCAATCCTTAAAATTATCGACCTCAATGCCGATTTACATCCATACGCTTCAGCTGGCCATTATAACGATATGGATATGCTGCAGGTAGGCAGGGGTATGAGTTACGAAGAAGATAAAACGCATTTTTCGATGTGGTGCATGCTTAATTCACCTTTACTGGCCGGAAATGATTTGCGCTCAATGTCAAAACAAACCATCGAAATACTAACCAACAAGGAAATCATAGCCTTAAACCAGGATAAAGGTTTTAAGCAGGCCAGCAGGGTTTTGAAAACTGGTGATATGGAGGTTTGGCTAAAACCATTGGGAACGGGCGATAAAGTCATTGCCATCATGAACCGTGGTAATCAAACAACCGAATTTAATCTTGATGCCAAAAGTTTGGGTATAAATAGTCGCAGCCGGTTAAGAGACCTTTGGCAGCATACGGATTTGGGAAGCCTGAAAAAACAAAAAACATTTTCTATTCCCGCGCATGGGGTAGTGGTGCTTAAAGTAAAGTCTTAACTCTGTAAATCTTTATTGTACCTGTTTCTGTATTCCAGAGGCGATATTCCGGTTATTTTTCTAAATACCTCACGGAAAGCTTTTGCATCAGCATAGCCTACTTCGTACATCACCTCGTTAATGCTTTTTCGGCTGGTTTCGAAAGCCCTTTTGGCCGATTCTATTTTGGCCCGTTGTAAATATTCAATAGGCGTGTTACCTGTGGCTTTGATAAACCTCCTGTCGAAATTTCTTCTGCCTACTGCAAAACGGGCAGATAAATCTTCCACAGCGATTTTTTGGTTCAGGTTGTTCTCCAGGTAGCATTGTGCTTCTTTTACCATTTCATCGCTGTGCAGCTTTTGCCCCTTAAAAATAATAAACGACGATTGGCTATGTCTATCCATTTCGATTTGGAAAACTTTGGCGCAGTAAATAGCGGTTTGCCGGTCTAAATTCTTTTCAATCAGGTACAGCAGCAGGTTTAGAAAAGAATAAGCACCACCGTTGGTATATATCCCGTTTTCATCCGTAATCAACTGGTCTGTTTTTAAATGTACTTTCGGAAATTTGTTCCTGAAATTATCGGCAACTACCCAATGAGTAGAACAGCTCTTACCATCTAATAAACCGGTAGCAGCCAAAAGGAACGCGCCGGTACACATGCTGGCAATTTCGGCGCCCTGCTGGTATTGTTTTAAAATCCAGTTGGTTAACACCTGGTTTCCTTCAATTGCTTTTTCGTAATTGTGGTTTAATGATGGGATAATTACCAGATTGGTACGACTAATTGATGATATATGCCGGTGCGGTTTAACGCTAAATAAACCATCGTAATAGTTTACTTCATCCGAAATGCCTGCCAGTTCAATTTTAAACAATGCTTCATGACCGTTTTCCTGCCAATATGCGTTTGCCCTGCTAAGTATTTTATAAGAGCCGATAATGCTGCTCAGGTTGTTCGGTCCATCGGGAACCAGTATGGTAATGTGTTTCATTTGAGGTAGGTAAGATATTTGATGTTGATATAAAGATAAGGATTAAGCTTGTCCAAATCAACCCGTTACAATGTCTGTTTTACACCGTACATAAAAGCATTAATCGGGTTAACTTTGGTATATACTAATTCATATTTAAAATTTAAACCACATCAATACCATGGAAAAACAAAATTTTACAGCTGCCATTGAGGTAGATCAAAGCCCAAAAGAAGTAATTAACGCCATTACCAATGTACGTGGTTGGTGGTCGGAAGATATAGAAGGTAACACAGCAGCGCTAAATGCCGAATTTATTTACCACTACCGCGATGTGCACTATTGTAAGGCGAAACTGATAGAACTGGTTGCGGATCAAAAAGTAGTATGGCAGGTGCTCGATAACTACTTTAATTTTATTGATGATAAAAGTGAATGGATCGGTACTAAACTTGTTTTCGATATTTCGACAGCAGACAACAAAACTGTTGTAACTTTTACCCATGAGGGACTGGTGCCGCAATACGAATGTTTCGAAATTTGCCGAGAAGCCTGGACCAATTACATTAAAGGAAGTTTATACCAGCTCATTACAACAGGCAAGGGACAGCCAAACCCGAAAGAAGGTGATGGTTACAATACCGAACTGGCTAAAAAATGGCAACTGGAGGCCTGATTAAAAAGGCCGCGATTGAGCGGTAACGCTATAAATATAGAATTGCCATCCTGAGTTTGTCGAAGGGGCTGCCTTAACACTGTTTGAGGCTAGCCCTTGGACAAATTCTTTACCGTTAAGTTTTAGTTAGATTTTCTAACGAAGCAATAATCTTTTTCTGGCTTTTAATGGTTTCCTCGTAAAGCTCCAGGAGCTTGTTTTTATCGCCGTTTAGGCGTTTTAAATCAATGATTTCCTGATTATGCTTTGTCCCAGAGTCTATTTCTATCTTAGCCAGGTCTTCATCTCTGCGGAAATACTCGAAAAAGTTAACGTCAAGAGCTATAGAAATTCGGGTAAGGAGGTCTGTGTCTATTGAAGTCGATTTCAGTATTGTACCCACACGGTGCTTACTAATCTGTACCTCATCAGCAAGCTGTTCCCTGCTCATTCCTTTAACTTTCATCTCTTTCCAGATCAGTAATCCAATATTTATACCCATGGGTTGTTTTTTTTGTTGTTAACTACTAAGCCACCTACTTCCGTTTAACATCAAAACCGTATAATCCATTTTGATACAGATAGGAGGCCATTTGATAATTGGCAATGGCTTCATTAATCAGTTTTTGATCTGCTGGGCGTTTTTCTGCGTTTCCTGTTTTGAAATCGGGCTGATAGGTATTTGCTTTTTTATTAGGATCGAGCACAACCAGTTGCTTGTTTTTAATGTAACCTAAACTTTGGTAGGTACTAATAAATGCCCTTTCATCCGAATCTTTCATTTTAAATACATCCTGGCCGAAAAATTTGCTGTCGTAGCTGAAATTTAAATAGCCTAAAATGGTTGGGCCAATATCAATCTGTGCAGTAAGTTTTTCGAATTTACCCGGTGCAATGTGTCCCGGACTATAAAAAATCATCGGGATGTGGTATTTATCAACTGGTAATTCTACTTTACCAGCACTTGATGCACAATGATCGGCTACAATAATAAATAAGGTATTTGCAAACCAGGGCTTTTGTTTGGCTTCGCGTATAAATTTGCCAATGGCATAGTCGGTATATTTTACAGCACCTTCTCTTCCTGTGTGCGATGGGATATCTATTCTGCCTTCAGGATAAGTGTAGGGGCGGTGGTTAGAAACCGTCATAATTTGAGCGAAAAACGGTTTATTGTTTTTATAATCTTTATCCAACTCGCGCAATGAAAGCGTAAACAGATCTTCGTCTGCCACTCCCCATATATTAGAATAATGGATTTCCGAATCCTGCAAGGCACTTCTGTCAGTTACCTCATAACCATTGTTCGAAAAGAATTCGTTCATGTTATCGAAATAACCATAACCACCATATATAAAGCGGCTGTTGTAGCCTTTAGAGCGGAATACATTGCCTAAAGTAAAAAGGTTTTTATTATCAGGACGTTTCACTATGGATTGGCCTGGAGTAGGAGGGATACAAAGTGAAAGTGCTTCCAATCCACGCACGGTTCTCGTACCCGATGCATATAAATTGCTAAACAGTAAACCCTCTTTAGCCAGCGAATCTAACTGAGGTGTAATGTTTTGTGTATTACCGAAGGTGCCTTAAAATTCCGCACTTAAACTCTCTACACTAATCAGCACCACATTCATTCTGTTTTCAGTTCCGCCGTTGTTTATCGTTCTGGAGGTACCAATGTCGGTTCTGCTAGCCGAGTCTGCTTGGAGTAAATGCTGTAAAATATTTGCGGCACTTTTAATCGGCAGCGTTTTGTAAAAGGTATCGTAATCGAGCTGATTATGCCAAAAAGCATAACCGAATTCGTACATACCATTGCCCGAGAGTTCGTTTACATATTGGTTGCTGCTGTTGTTTTTCCATTTGTGGCTTACACAGAAATAAGTGAAAATGGGCACACAAAGCAAAATGACTGCAGTTTTGGTTCTTTTGCTAAAGCGTGTTTGTTGGTAGGTAGATACTGTAATCAGCTTTCTTAACAGGTAAACTATGCCTGCGGTTAAAATAATCAGTGCTGTTAAAATGGTATTAATGGGGTACGATTGGCGTATATTCCCAATCACCTCTGTGGTATACACCAGATAATCTACAGCAATAAAGTTATAACGTACAGAAAATTCTTCCCAAAAAAAACATTCGGAAACGGCATTGAAAATGAGTGTTAAAACAACAACGAAAAAATATATAAACAGTAATACCCTGCTGGTTTTGCTGGTATAGGCTTTTGCCGGGAAAAGCCACAAATAAATAACCAGCGGTATAATGGCAAAAGATGCTGCGGCCAGATCGTAAAACAAACCGATTAGCAAAACCTTTATAAGGTTTAAAACAGACCAGTCGAAAGAAGCCGCGCTATAAATTAATAGCGTAATGCGGGTTAATAACGAAATGCTACACAATAACAGGGTAGCCAGAAAAACAGGACCAAACCTGTTTTCTAATAGTTTACTTGTTTTTTCTTTAATACTCATAATTGGGGACAATTCCAACAGTTAAAACTTACCTGCCTGGCATTATTTTTTGCAAAGGGCGAAGGTAAGTTTCAATTCTGAAGGAATTCTGAATGTTTGGTTAGCAAGGCGAAAATAGGATTAATGATTTAGTTTAACAATTCATTAATATTTAATTAACGCCAATGCCTGACTATTGCTTCGAAAAATTAACACTCAGTGTTGATGTAAAACGTGCAGTTAATTTTTCATATAAGGCTTTATTTATAGTGGTTGATATAATTATCATGTTGTTGGTGCCTGTGCGTGTGGTTTGACCAAAATCGCTTGCAGTTAATCCGGTTACTAATGCATTTAGCTGTACAGTAACCCTGGCCAGGTAGGTTCCGGCAGTAACTTCTACCCGCTGTGCTTCGAGTTTAATCAATTGCGACTGGTTCATTTCGAACCTTACCGGAATTTTTGTTCCCGAAGCTTCTATATATGTTCCGGTTAGCAACAGGGGTGGGTTAGTTACCGAACTGGTTAAGGTTAGGCTAAATTGATTTTTTTCATAAACACCCGATGCTATGGCAACAGTGCCGGATAAAGAATCGGGTTTTAAAGCATTTACCAGATACAGGTTTTTAGTTTCGAGATTTATTGCCCCGCTACCTGATTTAGTTGCACTGAATTCGATTTTGGCTACATTAATACTTGCTGTTGCCCAGTTTATACTCCCATTTGTGCCGGCAGCTACCACAGCACCACTGGCACTTGCATTGCTACTTAATGATGCATTTAAATTGGTCGCACTAAAACTATAGCTCAATTTAGTGTCAGCTGCTACCTCTTTTTTGGTACAGCCCATAAAAAGCACTACAACCAGTAGTGCACTTGTAAGGTGGTAAAGTTTAGTCATCATGATTGATTTTAAGGATATCAGGTTTAATTTATCATCAATCTTAAATGTAAGTTCCAATTCTGTAGCAATTCTGAAGTTGTGTTGAAAGTGTCGTTTTTTATGCTTTAAACCCGGTATTTAGAACTTGTAGCTGTACCCTACTCTAAAAATCTGCGTTTCATAAAAATCAGTACTGTTAAACCTGAAACCGTTACCAGTAATGTTTTTCTTAATTTTTAAGGTATTAAAAATGTCGTTTCCGTTTAAAAAGAGTTCGCCTTTGCCATTTTGAATCTGTTTTTTAATTCCCAGATCAGTTGAAAAACGGCTTCCGATTTTTCCCTGGGGAATAATATCGGGGGCTAAATAAGCCATAGACAATTGAATGTCTGTTTTGGCGGGTAATTTAAACTGTCCGTTAAACTTAGCATTGCCTGATACGATAGATTGGCCGGGCATGCTATATATTGTGGGTACCGGATATTGATTGGCTACCGTGAAGGCATTAATTTTATTTTGATACACGGTAGTGCTGACGTTAAATGAAAACCATGGAGCGAGTTCCTGCTGTAAAAGTAACTCGGCACCCGAATTAAAACTTTTGCCTGCATTTTGGAAGATATTGTAAATAATGGCATTGCCCGGAACAATGGTAGCAATGCGGGTTATGGTTCCATTAACAATTTTAAGGAAGGCTGAAGCATAAAAACAGCCCTTATCCCAACTGTTTTTATAGCCCAGCTCTATGGCATGCGTAAATTGTGGCCTAAGGGTAGGGTTACCTACTTTTAACAGTTCTGGCTCATCATATTTCGGGAATATCCTAATGTCAACTTCATTAGGCCGGTCTACCCGTTGGTTATAAAAAGCACTTAATTTGTTTGTCTCGTTTATTTTGTATGCAAAGCGAACATTTGGGAAAGGCCTGAAATACTCATAGCCATCGCTCTTGTAGGTATTGTGGTTTGGATTTACCTTATAATCAACACGTACATATTCCATCCTAATACCAGCTTCCAGTTCAATTTTGTTGTTCTCGTAAACATAGTTGCCATATATTGCCGGTATGTTTTCGCTATAATCAGCCCAGCCACCTGCATTTACATCTATTGGAGAGTTTAAACCCGGATAAAACTGCATACTGGTTGGGATAAAGCGGTTACGGTATTTAATTCCCGCTTCTATTCGCCCATGTTTTAACGGGCGGACATAGTCGAGATTAAAATCGGCAACATGCTCATCAGAGAGCAGCTTAAAAGCATCCATGCCAGTAAAGGTGGGCATGATATTGGTGAAGAAATATTTTTCATCCTCCCTGTGCCAGGTATAGTTAAAGCCTGCACTTAAAGTATGGCCAGGTTGCGCAAATTTATGCTGATACAAGGCAGTGCCGGTAGCGGTATATTTTACTTCGTCTTCTACAAACTGCCAAAGCCGGTTTCTTACTGTAAAATCACTGTTGAAGTAGGGGATATCACCCAGATCACCAATTTTTTCGCGGTTAAAAAAGCCAGATAAGGTAAAACTATTACGTTCATTAGGATTATAATCGAAACCGCTTTTTACCGTAGTAAATGTTGTAGTACGGTTGCGTTTAACCTGTTGGTTAATTATCGTTCCATCATCATAAATTCGCTCCGAAAATTCGTTTTTATTTAGGGTTTGGGTATACAGATAATCGGCCTGCAAAAAGGTGTTTAATTTGTTTTTGCGGTAATTTAATGATAGCGAGGGGTTAAACTTTGGTGTAGCCTGGTATTGTGCGCTTATTCCAGGCAGGTTTTCTTTACGCAACCATAATGCCCCCAAGCCAGTACTCATACCCAGTTTACCGTTAAAACCTTCCTGCTTATTCTTCTTGTAAATAATATTGATAATACCTGCATTGCCATTGGCATCGTACTTTGAAGAAGGATTGTTGATGATTTCGATACGTTCAATGGCCGAAGCCGGGATATTATCCAGGCCGGTTTGGCTACCAAACCCAGTAATTGCATTTTGTTTACCATCAATCAGTACTGCAATTTTATCATTTCCCCGTAATTGTACTTTTCCGTCCTGAATGGTAATGCCTGGAAGGTTTTGCATGGCCTGCAGTACCGATCCGCCCAGCTGACTTGTATTTTTGGAAAGGTCGTAGGTTTTTTTATCCAGTTTATTACCCAAACCTTCGTTTGAAGAGCCTTGAATATTAACGGTTTGAAGGGTTTGTGCATCTTCAGCCAGTTCAAAAATACCCAAATCGAGAAAGGGGCTAAGCGTACCAATACTGATTTCTTTTTTAATGGTTTGATAACCCATCATGCTAATTAACAGGTGATAATTACCCGATGGGATATCTTTAATTGAAAATCTCCCCTCATTATCACTAATCGTACCCAAAAGAAATTTTTCATCATTTGGTTTTTTAAAAACGATGTTGGTATAGGGAAGCGTGTTTTTATTTTTAGCCTCTTTTACCTGTCCCGAAACAGTTATAGATTTTTCCTGAGCGCAAATATCATCGGCCAGCAAGAATATAGAAAAGCAAAATAGCTTTAATATTCGTTTATAGTTTTTCATAATTGATTAAGTTTTCCGCCGGCAAATTAGAAAGCAATTCTGTAGAGAATCTGAACCACCGTTTTTTTATTCATCTTCAAATTTCCGACAGATTTGAAGTGTATCTATGCTGCAAAATTGATATAATGATTAAAATTTATACCCTATTTGTTGCTGCTCTATTCTTTATTCCCCAGTTACTTTATGCACAAGGCACCGGAACAATTTCAGGGAAAATTACAGCGCTATCTGCCAGTCAACCAGTAGAATTTGTAAACGTTGTTTTAATGAAACCGGGTAATACTGCTATTGTAAAAAGAGAAGTAACAGATGCAAAAGGGAATTATAAGTTAAGCAATGTGCCAGATGGTACCTATTTTATTATAGCCAGTTTTATTGGTTACCAAAACCTGAAAACAGCAACATTTGTAATTGGCCCTGCCAACAGAAGAATAATACAGGATATAAAGCTGGATGGCGGAGCAAAAAATCTTGACGAGGTTTCAGTAGTTTCTAAAAAGCCGCTTTACAATAATACAATCGATAGAAAAGTTTATGATGTATCCCAGGATATTTTGGCCAAATCAGGATCGGCAAGCGAAGTATTGGCTAATGTACCTTTAGTTCAGGTAGACGTGGATGGAAACATCAGTTTGCGAAATTCTACTGCAACCATACTTATTAACGGAAAAGTTTCACCGCTAATGGGGGCAAATGCAGCAGCAGCTTTACAGCAATTGCCCGCAAATAGTATCGAGAGGATAGAAGTAATTACCAATCCATCAGCTAAATATAAACCCGATGGAATGGGTGGTATAATTAATATTGTGTTAAAGAAAAATGTTAAAAGAGGCCTTAACGGAACTGTGATAGCCAATATTGGGAATGGCGAACGCTATAATGCCAGCGCAAATGTGAATTATAATCCGGGAAAGATTAATATTTATGGCAGTTATAGCCTAAAACAAGATTACCGTCAAAGAACAAATGCCAATAACCGCATACAAACCGACCCGCTTACCGGGGGCATTCGTTATTATAATGATTTTGCCGTTCAAAATGCCAGACCGTTTTCAAATGTTGCAGGTTTAGGGATCGATTATAATATTTCGAACAAAACCACTATTGGTTTATCGGGTAACTTTTATCTCCGTAACATGCATAAACATGATGTAACAAGTAAAAGGGTTAGCGCGGCGACTGTACTGGAACAGGATTATGACAGACGAAGAGAAAACTTTGAGCAGGAAAAGAACCTGGATGCCACAGTATATGCCGAACATAATTTTAAGAAGAGTGATCATAAATTGAGGCTTGAGTTTAATCTTTCGCATTCGCCAGAGGTAGAGGATAATCATTACACCAACTCATTCCGTTACCCCAATATGGCCGATCAGCTTGATAATACTTTAATTAAGCAAACTGCTGATCAGAAACATGCAGCTATTACTTATGAAAACCCGGTTACAGCACACAGTAAAATAGAAGCAGGTTATGACGGGCAGTACAATAAAGAAGATCTCGATTTTTATGGCGAAGCATTTAATAACCAGCAGCAAAAATTTTTAACAGATTTGAATAAAACCAACCGTTTTATTTATCACGAAAATGTACATGCACTGTATGGAACTTATGCTTTAGAAGTAAAAAAACTTGGTGCAATGTTGGGCTTAAGAGGCGAATATTCTGATATCACTTCTAAATTAATAACTACAGGCGAGGTAATACCAAATCATTATTTTAAGCTTTATCCCACCCTCCATTTTACCTATAAACTTACCGATAACAAAGAGTTACAGTTAAATTATAGCCGCAGGGTAAGAAGACCTGAAGCTGATGAGTTAAATCCGTTTGCCGAATATGCAGATCCAACAAATGTAAGAGTGGGAAACCCGTTTTTACTTCCAGAAATTATTCACTCCGTGGAGCTGGGCTACCAATGGAGTAGCAATCATTTTAGCATATTACCAGGTGTTTATTACCGATATACCTATAACCGTTTTACCGCTATTACAACACCATTAAATGATTCTGTTTTGGTTACCCGCCAGCAAAACCTAAGTAGCGATAAAGCTTTCGGAGCCGATGTTGTTTTAACTGTTCATCCAAATGATAAGTTAAGCTTTAATGTAATTCCAAATGTGTTTTACAATCAGATTGATGCTTCAAACCTCGGTTATTCAGGTAAAAAATCAACAGTTACCTGGTCGGCAAACTTTAATGGGAGTTATACGCTTCCTTGGGGAATGGCTATGCAGCTTAATTCTATTTATAAATCAGCAAGATTAACACCTCAGGGCAAATTCCTGCCCAGTTTTGTGTTAAATATTGGTTTAAGGGAAGAAGTGTTAAAGAAAAAAGGTTCGGTTTATCTTACCGTTTCCGATTTGTTTAAATCGCAGAGGCAGGTGGCTGAGTTGCAATCGCAATTTTTAATACAGCAGGTTAATCAGCGGAGTAATTCGAGGATTTTTTATCTGGGGTTCAATTATAATTTTGGCATAATCAAGAAAAAGAAAGACCTGCAGTTCGATAACAGCCAATAAGTATCGTGCTTCAGTTTTTCTTCAGAATTGACCAATACTATTGTAGTGTTTATTTCAGATTGATCAATGGAAAAGGAACAGGGAATGTTGCTTGGAAAAGTAGAGACTTTCGTTAAAGGACTTTTAGAACAGGAGCTGCACAATAATATGTACTTTCATAATTTTGAACATACTTTGCTGGTAGTAGAGGCCGTTAAAATTATCGGAAAGCAAAGCAACCTGAGCGAAAACGAATTACTGTTGCTTACCCTGTCAGCTTTTTTACACGATGTGGGTTACACTAAACAATACATTGGGCATGAGTTGGCCAGTGCCGAAATTGCCCGTAGTTTTTTACTAGAAAATGGTTTTGAACACCACCAGATAGAAGTGGTAATCAATTGCATTATGGCCACAAAATACCCCCAATTACCCAATACCGATTTAGAAAAAATAATCTGCGATGCGGATTTTTATCATTTTTCCTTTCAAAATTATATCGCCTTTGCAGCCCGCCTTAAAAAAGAGTGGGAGCAAAACCTCAATTTGGTATACTCAGATAGAGAGTGGGATGCCATAAATATAAAGATGCTTGCCGGACATGAGTATTTTACAGATTATGGCAAAAAGACCCTGCAGAAGAAAAAAAATCTGAATATAGAAAAATTAATACAGCGGTTTACGTAAGCTAAAAAGGATTGAACTTTTAATTTCCGGTTTTAATGGCTACTTTATGTCCGGTTAAATAATAAATTATACCAATGAAAATTTTAGTTATAGAAGATGAGCAGGCTTTATTGGAGAGTATTCTGGCCTATTTTACAGGTGAGGGTAATATTTGTGAACACGCTTCAGATTTTGCTGCTGCAAATGAAAAAATATCGCTCTATAACTACGATTGCATTCTTCTGGATTTAGGATTGCCGGATGGCGAAGGCCTGGAGTTATTAACCCGGCTTAAACAACTGAAGAAAAGAGATGGCGTACTGATTATTTCAGCAAGGCATTCTCTGGATGATAAACTCGCCGGACTTGATCTTGGTGCCGATGATTATCTGGTTAAGCCATTTCATTTATCTGAGCTGAAAGCCAGGGTAAGTGCCATTATCCGTAGAAAAAATTTCGATGGTAACAATGTGATTGTCTTTAATGAAATAACTGTCGATGTATCGGCCATGAAAATAACGGTTAAGGGAAACCCGGCAATATTAACCAAGAAGGAGTTCGATCTTTTGGTTTATTTTCTGTCTAACCGCAACAAAGTAGTCACTAAAAATGCAATGGCCGAGCACCTTTGGGGCGACGAAATGGACCTGTCGGATGATTTCGACTTTATTTACACACACGTTAAAAATCTCCGTAAAAAACTACTCGAAGCCGGAGCGGCCGATTATCTGCGTTCGGTTTATGGAATTGGCTATAAATTTGGCGATATATGAAACTGGCTAACCGCTACAACCAGGTAAATATTTTAACCTCCATTGTGGTGTTAATCATTACCGGAATTATTTATTATGTAGTCATCCACTTTATCTTAACCGAAAAACTGGACCGTGATTTAGCGGTAGAAGAGAACGAAATTAACCAATACGTAGATACTTTTCATAAACTTCCTTTACCAGCAAATTATATCGATCAGCAGATTTCCTATAAAACCCTTAACGGACCTTTGCCAGAACGGGAATTTCTGTATACCAATTACTTTAATGCCAAAGAGCGGGAAAATGAGCCAGGAAGGAGTTTAATTACAGTTGTTCAGCTCGATGGTAAAGCCATTGAGGTAAGAATAACGAAATCGCGGGTTGAATCGGAAGATCTGGTAAGGATTATATTACTAATCACCGTAGGTATTACTGTTGTTTTGCTCCTTTCGCTCCTGCTAATCAATAGATTTTTGCTCAATAGGCTTTGGCGACCCTTTTATTCTATTTTGAGCCGGATGAAAGCATTCGAAGTTACCCGGATGGATAATATAGAACACGAACCAACTAAAATTGATGAGTTTAATGAACTCAATAAATCTGTAAATACAATGGCCGAAAGGGTACGGCAGGATTATAAAGAACTTAAAAGTTTTACCGATAATGCTTCGCACGAAATGATGACCCCTCTGGCAGTAATTAATTCTAAATTAGATTCTTTACTTCAAACCGAATCATTTACCGCACAGCAGGGTGCATTGTTGGAAGATATTTACCACGCAACAGGCAGATTGTCCAGGTTGCATCAATCATTATTACTGCTGGCCAAAATTGAAAATAACCTGATTCCCGATTATCAAAATATCGATCTTAAAGAAATGGTAGAGGCAAAGGGTCGCCAGTTTCAGGAGTTATTAGAAAAGGATGGGCTAACGCTGACTGAAAAACTGATGCCTGTAGAAATCAAAATGAGTCGCTATCTGGCCGATATTCTGTTAAACAATCTTTTTAGCAATGCGGTAAGGCATAATGTTACTGGTGGATACATCAATATTCAGCTGAATCAGCAAGCTTTAACCATCTCCAATTCAGGGAAACCCCGTCAACTGCAAACCAAAATTTTCGATCGTTTTTCCAAATCAGTAGACTCTGAAGGTATGGGTTTAGGTTTAGCCATAACTAAGCAAATCTGTAATCTTTATGGCTTTCGAATCGATTATGAGGAAGAAAAAGGCGAACATGTTTTTGTTGTTTATTTTGTTTAATCCGTGTTTAAGCATGCCGTCCTGTTTCTTCTGCGTAAATCTGAGCTATCAGCGGGAGATTTTGGATATAATATTTTCCCGCAGATTTAAGAAGACTTCCGCGAATTTTGATATACAGTTTTTAGCCAAGCAGATGCATAAAACATTATTAATAAAATAAAAGTTCCTTCTGCGTAAATCTGCGCTATCAGCGGGAGATTTTGGATATAATATTTCCTGCAGATTTAAGAAGACTTCCGCGAATTTTGATATAAAGTTTTTAGCCAAGCAGATGCATAAAACATTATTAATAAAATAAAAGTTCCTGCTGTGTAAATCTGTGCTATCAGCGGGAGATTTTAAAAGTGCTTTTTCTTATTAAATCAGGGGTATTAGGCCAAAAACTTTTTGAATATGCTGCAAGCAGCTAACTACAGAATTTCTACATAATTGAAATATAGTTTTGATTAAAATTTAAAACTATGAAGACATTTTTTGGAATTTTATTGCTAGCTACCGGTATGGTTAATCTGGCTCAGGCACAAAAACTTAATGCAGCTAAAGTACCTGCTGAAGTTAAAACTGCATTTACAAAACTTCATGCCAGAACGAAAGTTTCATGGGAAATGGAAAAACAGCATTATGAAGCCGGTTTTACCTTGAATGGTAAAGAAACCTCAGAGGTTTATTCGGCCAAGGGATTGCTATTAGAGACAGAAGTAGAAATTAAATCTACCGAATTGCCTGCTGCTGTTCTGGCTAAATTAAAAGGCGCAAAAATTGCCGAAGCTGCTAAAATTACCAAGGCAGACGGAACGATATATTATGAAGCCGAAGTAAAAGGAAAAGACCTTTTATTCGATTCGAACGGAAATCCTGTAAAATAGTAGTCATGCGTAATTTCTTCCATTGCACAATCCTTTTCGTTTCCGTTAGTTTTTCGTGCGCTGCCCAAAGTATAGATTCAGCTAAAAATATTGCTGCCGATTCGTTAGGAAGGTGGTGTACGGGAAATCCGGTTCCAAAAAGAAAATTTAAGGCTGCCGCTTTTATTGCACCTGTGGTATTAGCAGGTTACGGCTTTGCTGCGGTTTACGATCATGGCGCTTTAAAGCAACTCGATTTGAGTACCAAAGCAGAATTACAGGAAGACCATCCTTTATTTGCTGCACATGTTGATGATTACCTCCAATTTGCGCCTGCCGCTGCGGTGTATGCACTTAACCTATCTGGAGTAAAAGGTAAACACAATCTGTTCGATGCCTCGATGTTGTATGTTACTTCAGCAGCTATTATGGGCGTTTCTACCCATTTTGTAAAGCAGGGTGTAGGTAGGGAACGGCCAAATGGCTACAGCGAAAACTCTTTCCCATCCGGACATACGGCTTCGGCATTTATGGCAGCAGAGTTTTTACACCAGGAGTATAAAGATGTTAATCCGTGGATTGGCTATGCAGGTTATTTTGTAGCCACAGCCACCGGAACATTGCGCATGTATAACAATAAACATTGGTTTAGTGATGTGGTGGCTGGTGCAGGATTCGGAATAGCTTCTACAAAAATATCTTATCTGGTGTATCCATACATTAAAAGCCTTTTTACCAAAAAGAAAGATGGAAATTTTACCCTAATGCCTTTTTACCAACAAGGAAGTACAGGCTTAATGCTTTCGGGTAGGTTATAATCTTAAAATGAGTGTGCAATTAATTTTGTCTAGCGTTCAAAAAAACTGCTACAGACTTTCTTCATAATTCATTTGTAATTTGGACTTGCTTAGCTGTTGGATGGTGCGAAAAAACGAAATAATTGAGGTGAATAATTTATAAAATGAAGCTAAAATTAACCTGCATGGTGCTTTGTCTGTTTACCTTTTCAGTAATAAAGGTAATTGCACAAGTGCCGGCAAAGAATCTTGATTACTATTTAAAACAGGCCGAATTAACCAGTCCGGTACTAAAAGATTTTAAGAACCAGCAACGGGCTGCCGGGGTAGATAGCTTAATTATTCGTGCTACCGGAGGGCCACAGGTTACGGCAAGTGCCGCAGGGATGGATGCGCCCATTATTCGGGGTTATGGTTACGATGAAGTACTCACCAACGGGCAGGCTTTAGAAGCCTTGCTTAATGTAAACTACGATTTGCTAAACAAAAAGAGGATCAATAATCAGCTTGAGGGGATAAAGATACAAAGCGATTCTATTAAATATGCAGGCCAGCTATCGCTATTTGATTTGCAAAGATCCATTGCCGATCAATACATTGTGGCTTATGCCAGTCAGCAACAGGTAGATTTTAACCGTGAGGTAATTACATTACTGGAGCAGGAAGAAACATTGTTAAAGAAATTAACCAGAAGTAATATTTACAAACAATCTGAATATTTAACCTTCCTGGTTACCCTGCAACAACAACAATTGGTAGTAAAACAGGCAGAGTTGCAATTTAAAAACGATTATGCCACCTTAAATTATTTGGCAGGCATAACCGATACTACGCAGGTTGTGCTGGCCGATCCAAAGTTACAAAGTGGTGTAACTACTATTGCTCATGGTTTTTTTGGTAAACGTTTTGACATTGATAGCTTAAAAAACAACAATCAAAAAAACGCAATTGACCTTAGCTATAAACCCAAATTAGGCGTGTATGCCAATGGAGGATATAATTCATCGTTTATTTTGCAGCCTTATAAAAATTTGGGTACAAGTGTTGGTTTTACCTTTTCGGTGCCAATTTATGATGGTCATCAAAAGAAGATGCAGTACCAAAAGCTTAACCTATCCGCTAAAACAATAGCCGATTACCGCGATTTTTTTAAGCGTCAGCAAGAACAACAGTTAAACCTGATCAGGCAACAGCTTAATCAAACAGACGCCCTTTTTCCTAAAATAAACGAACAGATCCGTTTCAGCAAAGGTTTAATTGATGTAGACCGTAAACTGATGCATACCGGCGATTTAAAAGTAGCCGATTTTGTAATTGCCATTAACAATTACCTGGCGGCCCAAAACCTGTTGCGCCAAACCAATATTAACCGTTTAAAACTGATTAATCAATTTAATTACTGGAACCGATAACCATGAATAGCGATCTAAAATTTATATGCGGTTGCATTGCCGTACTGCTTATCTTTTCGGGCTGTAGTCATTCAGAATCGGCAGATGCGGTTGATGAACCTTCGCCGGTTACACCTGTTCAGGTTACTACGATTCAGGATAGTTCGCTGGCCGAATTTGTTGAGCTTTCGGCGGTTTCGGCCTATCTCGAAAAGAGCTTTGTAAAGGCCAATATCAATGGTTATATAGAAAGCACACAAGCCATAACAGGTAAGCAGGTAGGCAGTCATCAACTGTTATTTAGTTTAATCACCAAAGAAGCAAAATCAATAGGCAATAGTGTAAATAAGCTCGATGCTGGTTTTAAATTTTCGGGCATTTCCAACATCAGGGCCGATCAGGCAGGTACCATTGTTCAGGTAAACCACCAGAAAGGAGACTATGTGCAGGATGGAGAAGCTTTGGCAACCATTAGTAACAGAAATAGCCTTGTTTTTTTGCTCGATTTGCCTTACGAGTATAACCAGTTGATTAACCAGAACAAAACATTAGCTGTGCTGTTGCCCGATGGAACAAAAATGACAGGAACAGTTTCGGGCACTATGCCTTCGGTTGATTCGGCAGCACAAACCCAGCGTTATATCCTTAAAGTTGGAGCAGGCAATAATATTCCCGAAGGTTTAATTGCCAAAGTGAGGTTAACCAAAGTAAGTCATACGCAGGCACAGGTATTACCAAAATCGGCAGTGTTGGCTAACGAAACAGAAGATGAGTTTTGGGTAATGAAACTCATCAACGATTCTACCGCAGTAAAGGTAAAAGTGAAAAGGGGAATCGAAAATCAGCATACCATCGAAGTGCTTGAGCCTAAGTTTTCGAAAAAAGACCGGATCATTACTTCCGGCAACTATGGGATAGCCGATACGGCCAAAGTTAAAATTCAGCAATAGCCATGAACAAGTTTTTCGTTTCGCATAAAAACCCAATTCTGGCAGTACTGCTAATCATTATAGTGGGAGGGGTTTATTCTTTTAGTCAGCTAAAAACCGGTCTGTTCCCTGAAATTACCTTTCCAAAGATTAAGATTATTGCCGATGCAGAATTGCAGCCGGTTGATAAAATGGTGGTTACTGTAACGCGGCCTTTAGAAAATGCGGTAAAACAGGTGCCCGATCTTCAATTGGTTAGGAGTACTACCAGTCGGGGTAGCTGCGAGCTTTCTGCATTTATGAATCCTGGCGCCGATATCGATTTGAGCCAGCAACGCATAGAATCGCAGATTGCCAAAATAAGTGCTTCATTGCCTGCTGGTGTTAACATATCTGTCGAGAAAATGAATCCGTCTATCCTTCCGGTAAGCGGATACAGCCTTGAAAGTCATAATTATTCTCCCGCCGAACTGAAAAGAATTGCCACCTATACAGTAAAACCATTTCTTTCACAGGTTGACGGGGTTTCGGAGATTCGTGTTATTGGCGGTAAAAGCAAAGAATATTGGCTGGAACTCGATGCACAAAAAATGCAAACGCTGGGCATTGCTCCCGATCAGATTAGTAACGCACTCAGTCAAACCAATTTTATAAAATCTAACGGCTACCTGGCCGATCACAATTATTTATATCTATCCGTAACCGATGCTACGGTTAAAAATAAAAGCGACTTAGAAAACCTGGTACTGAGCAGAAAAGGCAACCGGATTATTAAGGTAATGGATGTTGCGAAGGTAAACATTCAGCAAAGTGTAGAGTATACGAGGATTAATGCCAACGGGAAAGACGGAATCCTGATCGCTGTAATTAAACAGCCCAACGCCAACCTGGTCGATCTTTCTAACGAGATGCATAGCAAGGTAGCGCAATTGAAACATATTTTACCAGCAGGGGTAAGCATTAAACCCTATTACGTACAGGCCGATTTTGTAAACGAATCAGTAAAAAGTGTTCGCGATAGTTTATTAATTGGTTTGGTGCTGGCTATTGTTGTGGCGATTATTTTTTTAAGATCGTTCAAGGCGAGTGCAACGATATTGATTACCATTCCGGTTACGCTTTGTTTAACGGTAATTGTGCTTTATTTTATCGGTTATTCGCTCAATATTATGACACTTGGTGCCATTGCTGCGGCCATAGGTTTAATTATAGATGATGCCATTGTAGTGGTAGAACAAATTCACCGCACACACGAAGAACACCCCGAAGAGCTTACCATGCGGCTGCTGAGCAAAGCCGTTGGCTATCTTTTTCCGGCTATGCTGGGTTCTTCC
This sequence comes from Pedobacter sp. KBW01, assembly GCF_003852395.1. Taxonomy (NCBI): domain Bacteria; kingdom Pseudomonadati; phylum Bacteroidota; class Sphingobacteriia; order Sphingobacteriales; family Sphingobacteriaceae; genus Pedobacter; species Pedobacter sp. KBW01. Next base: position 447,860 of record NZ_QAJQ01000007.1, on the reverse strand, counting down.
ATTAGTACCATCGTAATTTTTGTTCCTTTTGTATTGATGACGGGCGTTGCAGGCTCTTATTTTCAGGTAATGACCAATACCATGATTATTACGCTGGTTTGTTCTTTCTTTGTTACCTGGATTGGCTTACCCGTAATTTATCTTTTGCTTACCCGCAAAGGAGGCAGCCATGCTGCTTCAGGCAAAAAGGTGGTAGTACATGAGGTTAAATCGCAAAACTGGGTGCGTTATTTTATTACGCGGCCTGCTATTTCAATTCTATTTTTGCTCGTACTGGTTGCATCGATAGCACTTGTTTTTCCTCGTTTGGAAACTGGTTTTCTCCCGGAAATGGATGAAGGCAGTATTGTTTTAGATTATGCTTCTCCACCAGGTACATCGCTCGAAGAAACCGACCGGATGCTTAAGGAAGTGGAAAAGGAAATTGTAAAAATACCCGACGTACAGGCCTATTCGAGAAGAACAGGAACACAGATGGGTTTTTTTATTACTGAACCTAATACCGGTGATTACCTGATACAGCTGAAACCAAACAGAACAAAAACCACTGATGAGGTGATTTCTGAGATCCGCACACATATAGAAAATACCCAGCCTGCACTGGTTATTGATTTTGGGCAGGTAATAGGGGATATGCTGGGCGATTTAATGAGCTCTACCCAGCCAATAGAAGTCAAGATTTTTGGTAACGATCAGGAGAAACTGCAAGGCTTATCTAAAAAGGTTGCAGGTATAGTTTCGCATGTAGGTGGTACAGCCGATGTTTTTGATGGTATTGTACTTTCGGGGCCGACTGCAAACATTGAGCCTAACTTTGCTATGCTGGCACAATATGGAGTAAGTCCGGCTTCTTTTCAGTCGCAGCTTCAAACAGCAATGCAGGGCACTTTAATAGGCGATTTATACGATAAACAACAACTTTCGCCTATCCGCATGGTGTACCCCGGAAGCAGGACTTTTAGCGTGGCCGATATTAATAAACTCAAAATTTTCCTGGCTGATGGAACTGCTGTTCCTATTCAGCAAATGGCCAATGTGGCGCTAAAATCCGGAAATGCTGAGGTAGAAAGAGAAAATCTGCAAAGCATTGGAGTGGTTACAGCAAGGCTGGATAACCGCGATCTGGGTAGCGTAATGAAAGATATTCAGAAAGCTGTAAATAACAATATAAACCTGCCTTCTGGTTATCACATCGAATACGGTGGTGCCTATAAAGAACAGCAACAATCCTTCTCCGAATTGTTAACCATTCTTATTGCTTCCAGTTTGCTGGTGTTTAGCGTAATTCTGTTCTTGTTTAAAGATTTTAAAATTGCCTTTCTTATTCTGGTTATCTCGGTACTGGGCATTTCGGGCAGTTATCTGGCTTTGTTTTTAACACATACCCCTTTAAATGTGGGCAGTTATACGGGCTTGATTATGATTGTGGGTATTATTGGCGAGAATGCCATATTCACCTTTCTACAGTTTAAAGAATCGCTGGAAAAACTAAGTGTTGATGATGCCATTACCTTTGCTATTTCTACCCGTTTACGACCAAAATTAATGACTGCCCTGGGGGCAATTATCGCATTAATGCCTTTGGCTTTAGGTATCGGGGCAGGAGCACAACTTCATCAGCCGCTGGCCATTGCTGTAATTGGTGGCTTTATTGTAGCCTTACCTTTGCTGCTCGTGGCTTTGCCAAGCCTGATTAGAAAATGCTATAAGCCAAGCCAACTTTTAGCTGATGCTGCTAAAGTATAACAGTTTTTAAGCCAAACCATAAATCAATATTAAACTAAAAAAATGAAAAAGAAATTATTAAGTATTTTGATCCTTTTTGCAGTTTCACTTACTGCAATTGCACAGCAAAAAAGCAGTTTACGTGTGCTGGCTGTCCATAAAATTCAAAGCGATGGCGGCTGGGATTACCTAAGTATCGATCAGCAGCATAACAATCTTTTTATTGCTCATGGCAACCAGGTAAATATATTAAACAAGAATAATGGCGATTCGGTTGGCGTAATTTACAATACACCTGGTGTGCACGGCATTACAATTGCCAATCCATTTGGTAAGGGCTATACCACCAATGGTAAGGCAGGAACCTGCACGATTTTCGACTTGAACAATTTTAAAGTTTTAGGACAGGTTAAGGTAGGGCAGAACCCCGATGCCACCTTTTTTGATGATTACAGCAAGAAAGTAATTGTATTTAATGGCAAAAGTAACGATGCCAGCATTATCGATCCCCAAATGGATAAAGTTATTGCTACGATTGCTTTAGGTGGTAAACCAGAGGCAGGCGTATCAGACGGGAAAGGAAAAGTATATGTAAATATCGAAGATACCGGAGAAATTGTTTGTTTTGATATCACCAGCTATAAAGTTTTATCAAGATATAAATTAAAAGGAGGAGAAGAACCATCTGGCCTGGCTATCGATCGTTTAACATCGCGGCTGTTTACTGTTTGTGCCAACAAGCTGATGTTTATTCTGGATGCCAAAACAGGTAAACAGATTGCTTCGTTACCGATTGGCGATAACTGTGATGGTGTAGTTTTCGATCCGGCTACTAAATTGGCTTATAGTGCGAATGGGGCAGGCAGCATTACTGTGGTGAAAGAAATCTCGGCAAATAAATTTGTGGTGCAGGAAACTGTGAGTACAGCAGTAGGTGCCAGAACTATTGCCATTGATTTGACAAATCACCATCTTTTTTTACCTACTGCAAATTTTGAAAAAAGTATAGATGCAAGCCAACGTCCACATCGCATTGCCGGCAGTTTTAAAATCCTGGAAGTAGGTAAATAAAACTATTGTTTCTAAAATCTGAAGGTGCCGGGAAGCATATGGTGTTTCGCCCGGCACCTTTTTTATTCAATCTGGTCGAGGTTTTTAATGCAATGAGTGAATGAGTGTCTGTAACCACCTCATTATCTTAATGAAATTCTGATGATTTAAAGTGCAGTTCTGATAAACTAAAGCGCGGTTCTGATAAACTAAAGTACAGTTATGATAAACTGAAGTGCGGTTCTAATAAACTAAAGTGCAATTCTGATAAACTGAAGTGCAATTCTGATAAATTAAAGTACAGTTATGATAAAATGAAGTGCAGTTCTGATCATTGCAGGTCCAGGTTTGCAAATCTTGACCCTTCCTAAATAGCTTGACAGTTTTGGTAGTTAATTACTAAGGTTTTTTACACCAATTTATTTGATTTACTGATACAGTATAAGGTTTAAATTTTATTACTTGTAACAGTTCTTTACAATTTGTTGGAAGAACTTGGATATATTAGAATTTTAAAATAAAATGGACTTATTGGAGTTGAAAGATAGACTATATTGGGCTAATGTCCCCGATCGATGGTACTCGTTAAATGAGGGTTTAAAACCTGATGCATGTATCTTATATAAAAATTATTCTAGCTGGGAGTTTTTTTATTTGGACGAAAAAGGAGGAAGAAATGATTTTAAAATTTTTAGTAATGCAGAAGAAGCTTATGATTATCTATGGAGTAAGATGGAGTATTTACTACAGTCTTCTAAGATAGGACCTAGAAAGCCTAGCAGCTAGCTAAATTATTAAGGGTATGTGGAATAAAGTTACAATTTTAAGTAGCAGTTAGTTCATGCTGTCTGCTACTTTTTCTTTTATAAGTCTTGATTTTGATTTTACTCTGTCTGAACTTACCAGTCAAAAATTATCAAATGAATATTTATATCAAATAGCGGGGTTAGCAATAGCATGCGAGGGTCTACGGCATATTAATATTAAATTATTGTGTATAGAACTGGTGGCATTCAACACGCTTGATGAATGCTTTATACAAAGTTGTTTCAAAGTATTTGAAAAATACAAGATTAAGATTATTGATTATTTAATCTGCAATCCAAATAGTTAATTGAGTTTAAAGGAACATTGTAAAGGATAAACTAAAACAAGGTTGCCATGTTTGTGACCACCTTGTTTTAGTACATAACAAAAGCAAACATTTACAAATTAACTCTGCTGAAATTTAGTGCTAAAATATGTTTACGTTGCGGATGATCGTTTTTTAACGATGCTTTAATGTAGTTCTTAACGTCTAATGCAATATCAATTAAGCCTGTTTGTTCAGTATAAAAAATGTTGAATCGTTTTTTGCGTGCATCATCAAGAGGTGTTTTGGCCAGAGCAACAGCTGTAATGTTGGCTTCCATACTCTAAGCAGGCTTTGGAAAGATGCGATATTGATATCAGCTTCTGTAGGCTCGTAAACTTTGCTTGTTATCAATACATCAATATACTGCTTAAAATTTTCTATTCTGCCATCGTAAGATACCTGGGGTTGATGCGGGTATTCGTATCGGCCAGTGTTTTAGCTGTTTGTAGTTCGGCCGGGTTATCAATAGCAACCTTAAGATAATTGTAGCTGCGGGTAATTAAATGGTTAAAAGGTTTAAAAATAAGCTCCTGTTCATCCACAGCTTTGCTGTAAACAGGTAAAACCTGGCTAACAATACGTATGGCCTCATCAGCATTTGTAGATAACTGTTCTAAGTTTTCGATCGAAAATTTAAGTTTGGGTGGCTGGTAGTCTGCACCAAGGGGTTTTAAACGGATAATTAAATCTTTTAAGTTGGCCGCATTTTTTGCGAAGTCGCTTTCGGTTGTTGACATTGGTTTGTTTCTTTAGGTAAATAAAAAAATAGCGCAAAATAGACTGATCATTTTAGCTGCTTATCAAAATAACTTAGGCAAATGCCAAACCAGTTTGTTTTTAGCCAAGTCGTTTTAGCTTTTAAGGTGCGGGAGTAGATATAAAATAATGCTTTATTAAAGCCTTGTTTATCGCCTATAATATCATATGGAAAAATAGATGTTTTCCTCAAACCGGCTATAAATGGGGAGTATGGAATGGGGTTAGATTTTCCCATTTTGTAGAAAGTGGGGAAATATTTCTACAACTATATAGAATATGAGTGGTAAGCGTATTGTCATTGTTTGCAAGCCCGGAAGATTAATAATTCTCTGTGTAAATCGGCTATAAGCTATAAGAGTTAGTGAATATATTTTATCGTTAGTAATGACCGCGCCACTGTAATGTAACCTGATTCGAAACCTTTTAATCAAAAGACTTTCATTAATCACTCTATTTCTTTAAAAACTGATCAACCCAACATTGCAAAGCAGGCAGCTGGTTTATGCTGGAATAAAAAGGCAATGTAAAATTAGACAATCGTTTGCGCTGACATTTATGTTGTTTTGCTCATTTGCTTGTTCTATTTTTAAAAATACAAATCAACAAAACCAAACAGAAGCTTAACCAATGCACATCCCACTGTTTAAAAAAATATTTGCGTTATTGCTGTTAATCAGCCTGTCAGCGGGTAGTTGGGCTCAAAAAGCAACCACCTTTGCTATAGGTGCCGAATCTTTTGAGCTAAATGGCAAGCCTTATATTATCCGTTGCGGCGAAATGCATTTTGCGCGGATTCCTAAAGCCGAGTGGAAAAAACGTTTGCAAATGGCAAAAGCCATGGGGTTAAATACCGTTTGTGCTTACCTTTTTTGGAACATGCACGAAAAACAACCCGATCGGTTTACCTGGACCGGGCAAAGTGATGCTGCCGAATTTTGTAAACTGGCAAAAGAGGTAGGTTTGTACGTAATATTAAGGCCTGGGCCATATTCTTGTGCCGAATGGGAGTTCGGTGGTTTCCCCTGGTGGCTGCTTAAAGATAAAAACATCCGTTTGCGCACACAAAATCCATATTTTTTAGCCCGATCGAAAAAATATCTGCTTGAAGTAGGTAAGCAGCTCGCGCCTTTGCAAGTTAGTAAGGGCGGCAACATTATTATGGTGCAGGTAGAGAATGAGTATGGTAGCTATGGTAACGATAAGGATTATATGAACATTATTAAAGCCAATTTACAAGAAGCTGGCTTTACCGTTCCTTTGTTTCACTGCGACGGACCTACACAATTAAAGAACGACCACCCCGAAGGATTATTTGCCGTGGTAAACTTTGGCAGTGATCCGGAGGCCAATTTTAAAGCTTTAAGGGCTATACAACCAACTGGCCCATTAATGTGTGGCGAATATTATCCAGGCTGGTTTGATAGCTGGGGCAGGCCGCACCACAAGGGTAATACGCAGCGAATTGTTGATGAGCTTAAATATATGCTCGATCATAAGGCATCTTTCAGCATTTACATGGCTCACGGCGGAACCAGCTTTGGTACTTACAGTGGTGCTAATGCACCTCCATACCTGCCGCAAACCAGTAGTTACGATTACGATGCACCTATTGATGAAGCCGGCAATACAACCGAGAAATTTTATGCCATCCGTAAGTTATTTGCAAATTACCTGCAGGAGGGCGAGGTTTTACCTGATGTTCCGCCGGTAAACAAGATCCAGAAATTACAGCCCGTTCATTTCACATCGGTAGCTGTGCTTTCTAAAAACCTGCCAAAAGCTGTTTTAACCGATACAGCATTATTAATGGAAGATTTAAACCAGGATTTTGGTTGTGTATTATACGAAACTACTTTAAAAGCGGGTAAAAAAGCTAACCTGATTTTTAAAGATATACATGATTATGCCTTGGTTTACATAGATGGAAAAAAGATTGGCGAACTGGATAGAAGAAAAGGCCATTTTAACATTGAAATACCTGCAAGGCTAAGTAAAAGCATATTGAGAATATTGGTAGAGGCAACCGGTAGGGTAAACTACGGTTACCAGATGCACGATTGGAAAGGCATACATGGTGCGGTTTACCTTGGCGAAAACGGAAAACAAACTGAATTAAAAGGCTGGAAAAATTATCCGGTGAGATTGGGTGAGGTAAATATCCCGCTTCGGTACGAAAAACTTAATCGCCAGCAAGCAGCTACCGCATTTTACAAAGGCAGTTTTACGGCCGATAAACTAGAAGATACTTACCTGGACATGGGTAAATGGAATAAAGGATTAGTTTGGTTAAATGGGATGTGCCTGGGCAGATACTGGAATATCGGCCCAACGCAAACCATGCTTGTACCAGGCAGCTGGTTAAAAAAGGGTAATAACGAAGTTGTTGTTTTCGACCTGTTCGGTACCTCAACACCGAATTTAAGCTTTTTAGATAAACCTATTTTGGATGTTGTAAACGAAAAGCAACCTCAGTTGCACCGTAAGGCCGGTCAAAAATGGTTGGCAGATGCACAGCAACCATACGCCGAAGGTACTTTTGCAAACGATAACAAATGGCAGACGGTAAATTTTAAACCCGTTACCGCTCGTTATTTCTGTTTGGAAGCACTTACCGAACAAAAAGGACAAGCTTATACATCGGTAGCAGAAATTGTACTGGTTGATGATAAGGGCAATGAAATACCACGTAGCGACTGGAAAGTTGTTTATGCTGATAGTGAAGAGCTAGGTGGCGATGATGGAAATGCAGCAAATGTTTTCGATTTGCAGTTTACCAGTATCTGGCATACCCAATGGGAAAACCAGTCACCAAAACCACCGCACCAGATTGTGATAGACCTGGGCAAAAATTACAGTATTAAGGCATTGAAACTTTTACCAAGGCAGGATAATGCCAATGGCAGAATTAAAGATTACAGATTATATTTTAACCAGAAACCATTTAAAAATTTATAAGCAGGTGCAAGCGAATGAGCTACCGGAAGTTAAGCCAATGTAAACTTAAAAACGGCAAAATAACTGCAAGTAAAACGTTTGTTCAATAACAATTACTATCAATTAAACTTAAATAATAAACATAAAAAACACAAATGGAACGTAGAGATTTTATCAAAAGTGGTGCAGTCACAGCGGCGGGTTTAACCATTCTGCCAACAGGAAGCTTATTTGCATCATCAGACAGTGCCAAAGTAAGAGTAGGCTATATTGGTGTAGGTGCACGTGGTATGAGCCATATTTCTGAGGGTGCATTGAGAGACGATGTAGAAATTGTAGCTATTTGCGATACTCAGGAAAGCTCACTTAAAATTTGCCGCAATTTCATTGCTAAAAAAGGAAGACCTGCAGCTACTGAATATACTGGTGGGGTAGATGCTTATAAAAAACTTTTAGATCGTAAAGATATCGATGCCGTAATTATTTCTACACCATGGCAGTTTCACCGCGATCAGGCAGTTGATGCCATGAAAGCTGGTAAATATGTAGGTTGCGAAGTTATTGCAGGTTTAACCGTTCAAGATCACTGGGATATTGTAAATACTTCTGAGAAAACCGGAATGCCTTACATGACTTTAGAGAATGTTTGTTACCGTAGAGATGTAATGGCAGCTTTAAACATGGTACGTCAGGGTTTATTTGGTGAGTTAGTTCACTTAGAAGGCGGTTACCAGCACAACTTAAGAAACGTATTATTTAATAACGGTAAAGATTATTATGGAGGCGGTGTAGAATACGGACCAAAAGCTTTAAGTGAGGCTCAATGGCGTACGCAATTCAACATCGATCAGGATGGTGATTTGTACCCAACCCATGGTGTAGGTCCAATTATGCAATATGCCAATATCAACAGAGGTAACAGCTTTACCAATCTGGTATCGTTCAGCTCGAAAGCAAGAGGATTGGCCGCATACGTAGAGGAGCTTTCTCCAGGTCACCCAAATGCAAAAATCAATTATAAAAATGGTGATGTTACCACTACCTTAATTAATTGTGCAAACGGTGAAACTGTAATGTTAAGCCACGATACGCACTTGCCTCGTCCTTACTCTATCGGTTTCAGGGTTCAGGGTACAAACGGACTTTGGATGGATGTAAACAAATCGGTACACATCGAACATAAATCGAAAGATCATGCATGGGATAAAGCTGACGAATGGTTCGAAAAATATGATCACCCGCTTTGGAAAAAATATGAAGCAGAAGCTGTAGGCGCAGGTCACGGTGGTATGGATTGGTTCGTATTTAATGGTTTTATTCAGGCGGTAAAACAGAAAAAACAAACGCCAATTGATGTTTATGACTCGGTAACCATGAGTGTAATTACTCCACTTTCTACCAAATCGTTAAAAGAAGGAAATATGCCACAAAAATTCCCTGATTTTACCAAAGGTAAATGGAAAGACCGTAAAAATACTTTCGCTTTAGACGATAGCGGATTTTAGTCCTTTTTGTGGGTAGTACTGCAAGGTATTACCCATATACTTTTAACTAGAACTTTATTCAGGATGGGATTTAATAACCTGCCTGACACACTTATATATATTATTACCATCTTATGTTTCAAGAAGTCTTAGGTGCTTATGGACTTAACGTAGAAAAATTAAAAACAGAACCTTTTGGCTCTGGCCTGATTAACCATACCTGGAAAGTGTATGGCGAAGGTGTTGCCTATATTTTGCAAGAGGTGAATACCGAAGTTTTTAGAGAGCCCCTAAACATAGCCCGGAATATTGAGGCAATAAAAAAATATCTGGATCAAACCGCTCCTAAATATTTATTTGTTGCACCCATCACCGCAAAAAGCGGCGATGATTTTGTAGTGATCGACGATCATTTTTACCGTATTTTTCCTTTTGTAGAAAACTCTTGTTCTGTTGATTTTGTACAAGAACCGGAGCAGGCTTACCACGCCGCAAAGCAGTTTGGTAAATTTACAAGGATGCTTGGCGCCTTTAATGTAAATCAATTAAAAGCTACCATTGAGGATTTTCATAACCTACCCCTGCGTGTTGAGCAGTTTAAAGTGGCTTTAGAAAACGCAAGCGACGCCAGGATTGCAGAAGCGAAATTTCCGATTGAAGAAATTATCAGGCTTTATGAAATAGAAGAACAATATGTACACATGGTTGATAGTGGAGCGCTTAACCTCCGTGTAATACACCACGATACTAAAATAAGTAATGTATTGTTGCAGGTAGAAACAGGTGTGGGCCTTTGCGTAATCGATTTAGATACCGTAATGCCCGGCTATTTCATTAGTGATGTGGGCGATATGATGCGTACCTATCTTTCAGAAGCGAATGAAGAAGAACGCGATTTTAATAAAATAGCGATCAGGGAAGATGTTTTTGCCGCTATACACAAAGGCTATATGGAAGAAATGGATTCGGTTTTAGGCTTTGCCGAAAAACAGTTCTTTATTTACGCGGGTAAGTTTATGATTTATATGCAAGCCGTTAGATTCATTACCGACTTTTTAAATGGCGATGTTTATTATAAAACGAGTTATGCGGAACATAATCTTGTTAGGGGCTTAAACCAACTCGATTTGTTAAATAAATACATGGCTAAAGAAGCCAAATTTGAAGAAATTGTTAAGCAGATTAATGCTGATAGGGTAAACGAACCCAAGATATTAAACTAATAAGGTAAAGGTAAGATGTTCAGTTTTTTATGCTTCATCGTTTGAGCTGGACATCACTTTTTACCTTTGTTGCCTAAATTTTAGCGCAAACGTTTGTTATTTAAGGTAAACGAGTGGTTTGGGCTGCTATTTATTTGTTTTTAAGCCTGTTATTGACGTTTTTTCTGTTAAGTAAGCGTTTCGCCTTCTTCAGCGTATTGGCAACTGATGTTATTTGCCTTAAATACCCAGTATTTCATTAATGGATAGTTAAAACCATAAGATACTATACTATCTATCAATAAGCGGCCAATTTTATAATCTATATTTAAACTGCTGTGGAGCAAATAGGTTCCGGCTGATTTGAGGGAAATGCTGCCTAATACCACCATAAAAAAACGAATAAACTGACTATTGGCCGAACCATGATAACCACCGGTACTTTTAAAGGCCCAAAAACGGTTAATACAAAAATTTACTATTCCACCTATCGTACCCGAAATGATGATGGATATGGTGAAATGAATATGCAGTAATTCAGTTAACAGAATCATCAGGCCATAATCGGTAAGCCCGCCAGAGAATGCAGATACCTGCGCTTTTAAGAAAAGTTTAATCGATTCCCAGGTCATCGGCTTCCTTTATCTGCTTTATCTCTGGCATCGCCATCTTTAAGCAGTTTTAGCGTATCGGTAATATTAATAATCGAAAGCAATACACAAATGGCAATGGCAAAGTAGCCGATTGTTCCGGTAATAATAGTTTCGGCCAGTAGAATTAACGCTATAATTACCCGCAGTTCGGTTGGTCCGAGGCGCCCGGTATCAATCTGGTAAGCACCTGTAATTTTATACCTCAGCAAAGCAATAATCATCGACCAGCCATACAACACCACAAATAAAAAGGCCAGTATTTGTTGCACGTTATTGGCATAAAAATAATAACCCAGGCCAATTAAAACGATACTTAACCAGTCCATAACGATATCGAGGGTAAAACCATACCACTTTCGTGGAATGTTGCGGTAATAGGCTAATCTACCATCCAGCGAATCGCCCAGCCAGTTAATCAACAAGCCCGAAATTCCAGTCAGTAACCAACTAGTGCCGTAAAAGTGAGCCAATATAAATGCTGCGAAAACGAGTACCGAACCAAACATGCCAATACCAGTCATAAAATTAGGCGACACCCATGTTGGGAGTTTTTTAAGCAGAAAAAGGATCAGTTGTTGCTCGCCACCACGTAAAATATTAGTTCTCTCTCTATCGCCAAAAAGTTTGGGGTTGGCAACAACCACTTTTTCTCTTTTAATATTACACTCCATTTAGGCTCCAGCTACAATAAACCCGAATATGATGGCCGTTTCGGGACGATAAAATTTTAAACCAATTTTTTTGGGCGCAGCCTTAACAAAAGTACTGGCGCGCTTTAGCTTCCCTGATCTGACCAGGTAGCTGAAAAGTAAAACAAACAGCATAATTTATTTTACAATTCCGGCAAAGCGTTGATAAAATACAGTAGGGCTGTTTTCGTGCTTTGGTGCATATTTACCGGCAATAATAGGCACATAAATAACACGGCGCCTGCTTTCCTCACCTCTAATAGCCGATTCAGCTACCCGGTGCCAAAGTCTGCCATCGTGTATCGTTAAATCGCCAGCTTGCGGTAGTATCGATACCTCTTGCGCATCGGGCTTGTTATCCAAAAAGTATTTTTTGCGAAAAAGCATCTGGTATATACTTTGCTTGTGTGTACCTGGTATAATCTTTAAACCACCATTTTCAGGTTTTAAACTACTTAAGTGTATCCCTACATTTAGCATTGGATTTAGTTTGGTGCCGTAAAATATATCCCTCAAACCATCCGTATGCCAGCCCATTTTGCTAAACTTACTTTCAGGTCCGTTGATGTAATGGTTAAATACCATGCCATCTTTTTCTTCTGTTCCCAAACGTGCACCTTCGCCTGCCAGCTGAAGCAAGGCATTAAAGCGCGGATCGAGCAGCAAACCGCTTAATGTTTGGTGGTGCTGGTTAATAAAGGCAAAGCGCTGCACAATGGCCGAGCCATCAAGGTCTTTGCCGTATTTAATGGGCACCCCGTTAATTTTCTTAATATCTTGTTGCAGCCATTTTTGTTCCACCTGTTTAGAAGCTTCAACAATGGCAGAAACCGTTTCGGGTTCAATAAAATTTTTGAAATGGATAAATCCATGAGTATTAAAAAAATCGAGCTGTTGTGCTGTTAATTGTTCGGATAGGGTAAAGGTTGGATACGATGTTGCCATGTGTCAAAAAAAATTAAAGGTTTAAGAAAAAGATAAATTGGATTTAGTATTATGCGCAACAACAGCACATTCGCATGGGCGAGTGGTTCGGTACTGGAAGAAAATAAAACAAAAATGTTTTATTCGACATAATCTATAGATTTAGTAGTGTTTAATACAAACGTAATATATTTTTAACATTCCAAAGAATTTTATTTCATTTTTTTATTTTTTTTGTGCTGATTCAGAATCTAATACCGTTTGGTTGGCAGAAAAAGCCTGTTACAGTTGATGATAAAAGGCTCATCATAGGGACGATACTTACCGCTTTGAAAATGGGTTGTGGGCAATTGGCACCCGGAAATTAGGAATTGCAAACTGGTTATTGGTTCATTAATACTGCAAACCGCTAATTGAAAATTGCAAACTGTTAACTGAAAAAACTTAAATACTAGGTTTTATAAATCCCGGCGGCCATTTTCTCAATAAAAGCTTTGGGCAAAATCCTGTTGGCATAAACGCTGATGATATTGGTAAAGCCAGGAATGATTTCTGATTTTTTGGCAAACATGCCTTTGAGCGCAATTTCTGCAACTTCATCGGGTTTCATGTTAAATTTTTCGGCCATTTTGCTAAAGGCATCTAATCCGGCACGTTCGGCAAAGCCCGTATCAACAGGTCCCGGGCTTAAACAAGTAACCGAAACAGGACCAGATTTAAGTTCGAACCTTAAGGCCCTTGTAAACGATAACACAAAAGCTTTTGTTGCCGAATAAATAGCAAGGGTAGGCACAGCCTGGTATGCGGCAGTGCTGCAAACATTCAGGATATAAGCCTGTTTTTGTTTTTGCAGCATTGGAAGAAAATAATGGCAAAGTGAAGTAACCATGTTCATGTTCAACTGGCACATTTCCAATTGTTCGGTCAGGTTAAGTTCTCCGAATTTACCCCACAGGCCGTAGCCTGCATTGTTAATGAGTATCGAAATATTTATCTGTTTATTTACAACCCAATGATAGAGGTCAGGAGCAACGTTTGGTTCGGTTAAATCGATTGCTAAACTATGCACCTTTATCTCATATTTAGCTTGAATTTCCAGTTGCAAATCATCAAGTGCAGTAACAGAACGGGCAACAAGCAGGAGGTTAATTTTTCTCTTTGCCAGGGCAATGGCCATTGCTTTTCCTATTCCTTTACTTGCGCCGGTAATGAGCGCAAAAGTTGGATTTGTTTCAGACATATTGTATAACAGGTAGTTTTTTGGCTAATATCCATAATTAGTGATGAACAAAGGAAATTAAAGTATCTTTTTTATTTTATTATTTTTAACAAGTCTAAATAATGTTAGCTTTGCCGAAATTTAATTTTAATGAAACACACATACCTCAGATTACTCGCGCTAACCCTCTCTATTTTATCAGCATTACCGCTTTTTGCACAAACCGATAAGGGTGCAATCAGAGGCAAAGTAGTAGATTCGTTGGGCAACAGTATTCCATTTGCCAATATTCAGGTTAAAAAACAGAACGTTAAAACTACTTCCGATAAGATTGGGGCATTTGAATTACTGGCGGTACCTGCAGGGAATCAGCAAATCAGGGTTTCGATTACGGGTTATAACCAAATTGAACAAAGTGTATTGGTAAAAGCAAATGATACCACTACAGTTACTATTACTTTAAAGGAGCAACAATCAGATTTAAATGATGTGATTGTTTCGGCCAGCAGAAGACCTGAATCTTTATCACAAACGCCATCATCGGTAACCGTGCTTACCGCTAAAGAACTGGCTACACAATCAACCATTAGCCCTAATTTAGCCAATATACTTTCTTACAGTGTACCAGGATTAGGCTTTTCTACTAATCAAACAGGCAATTCGGGCCAAACTTTACGCGGTCGTAACGTGCTGGTTTTGATTGATGGAATTCCACAATCTACGCCACTAAGAGCAGGTGGAAGGGATATCCGCAGTATCGATCCTTCAGTTGTAGAACGTGTAGAAGTAATTAAAGGGGCAACAGCCATTTATGGTAATGGTGCCGAAGGTGGTTTAATCAATTACATTACTAAAAATGGTGATAAAGGAAAAGCTTTTGGTGGTTATACACAAGCCGGCTTAACCGGAAACCTGAAAGGCGACAGTACCATAGGTTACCGTTTTTCACAACAGTTTTATGGTAAGGTAGCTAAATTCGATTATCTGGTAAGCGGGATGTACGAAAAAACAGGTGTTTACCGCGATGCGGAAGGCTTGGTTATCTCGCCCGAATATGGTCTTGGTGAAACCAAATCTTACAATGGTTTTGTGAAATTGGGTTACAATTTCACCGCAAAGCAACGCCTGCAATTGATGTATAATTATTTCAGCTCGCGCCAGCATTCACTTTACACTACAAAAGAAGGTGTGTTTGGGCAATCTCCTGCCATTGGTGTTTACGGTACGCGTTTAGGCGTTGATGAAGGTACACGCTTTAACCACAATGCCAATTTACAATATACCAGTCAGCAGATTTTTGGTAAAACCGATTTAACAGCCAATGTATATTATCAGGATTTCTATACCATTTATTCTAACTCTGCTTCATTTTTCGGCGGAGGACAGTCGGCCATTACTTCTACTAAAAAGGGAGCAAGGGTAAATTTAAATACACCTTTCAGCATTACAGCAAATGTGCCGGTAACCTTAAACTATGGTTTAGATTTAATGAACGATAAAACGGCCCAGAGCTTAACCGACGGACGTTTATGGGTACCTAATATGAACATGGTTAACTTTGCCCCATACTTACAGGCATCAACCACACTCTTTAACGATTTAACCATCAAAGGAGGTTTAAGGGCCGAGAACATCAATATCGATGTTGATGATTTTAACACCCTGGCCACAGGTGCAAACGGAGCAGGCAGTATTGCTGTACAGGGCGGGAAGTTAAACTATAACGCATTTGTATTTAATGCAGGAGCAAGGTATTCTAAATTCAAATTTTTTAACCCTTTTATCAGCTATGCACAATCGTTTTCGGTTTTCGAACTGGGCAGGGTATTAAGAGCGGCTAAAAGCAATACTTTATCGCAGTTAGAAACAAAACCCATCATTGTAAATAATTATGAAGCTGGTTTTAGCAGTACTGTAGGTAAATTAAACTTCAGTGCAGCTTACTATTACAGCACTTCTAAACTTGGTGCCAACCTGTTAGAAGTAAACGGAACTTATATTTCGCAACGCATTCCGGAACGTGTTTACGGTTTCGAGCTACAGGCTGATTACCAGATACTACGCGATTTGAGCATTGGCGGTAACTATGCACAGGTAGAAGGAAAAGGCGATGTAGATAACGACGGTAATTTTAATGGTGATAAAGATGTGTATTTAAATACTACCCGCATCCCGCCTTCTAAAACAACGGTTTACTTAAAGTATTCGGGTGTTAAAAACCTGACTTTAGATGTAAACTGGATGCGTGTGGGGAACAGGGATCGCTTTAAAACCAATGCAGCAGGTAAATATTTAATCGGCGAGGGACCGGTAAAAGCGTTTAACTTATTTAATTTAGCAGCGGCTTATCAGGTTACCCAGCCATTAAGGTTATCGCTGGGTGTAGAAAATCTGTTAAACAAAGTATATTATCCCGCTATATCTCAGTTTTATGGCAGTAACATAAATTATGTGAGGGGAAATGGACGTCGTTTTAACCTATCGGCTGGTTATGCATTTTAATTGATGAGAAAAAAGAATTTTAAAAATACCATCAGGAACATTCACTTATTGCTTGGCCTGGCAACTGGCCTGGTGGTATTTATAATTAGTATTACCGGATCGATTTATGTATTTGAGGAAGAGATAAGAGAATTTACACAAAAAGATTTCCGCTATGTAGGGCTTCAACAGAAGCCATTTGTGGGTTTAGACCGGGTAATTACTGCTTTTGAAAAGCTCTCTCCCAAAGATCCCATTAGGCTCATCCGTATGGAAGAGGCTTTCCCGAATGCGACCGTTGAAATTACAACTAAAAAAGGAGCCGCTTATTACTTTAATCCTTACAATGCTGCGTTGGTAAAGAAAGGAAAAGAAGATTGGTTGGCTGTGGTAGAGCATATTCATACTTCACTTTTACTGGGTAAAACAGGCGAATTTATCATGCAATGGTCGGTAGTGATCTTTGTAATTATGCTCATTAGCGGTCTTGTACTTTGGTTTCCGGGGCAAATGCGTTTATTAAAGCAATCGCTTACCATTAAACGGAAAGCTTCTTTTAAGCGGTTAAATTACGATTTACATAATGTTTTGGGTTTTTATGCATCAATTGTTCTGCTGGTAACGGCGTTAAGCGGTTTGTACTTTGCTTTTAAAGGTGTTAAAAATGCTGCCAGTTTCTTTACAGGAAGCAAACTAAGCCAGGGCAAAGCGGTGGTGGGACCAAAGATTATTCCTGTCGCTCCATTAGCTATCCGTTACAATAAAATTTATACTGAAGCGAAATCGCAATACCCTGGAGTTGTATCGAGTAGTTTATCGGTACGTGGTAAAGGCGAACTGCGCCTGCGGATGATTTACCCTTATCGCTGGGCACGCAATCAGAATACCTTTTTCTATGATGAGGCTACGGGGGCGATGCTCAGGTCGAAACTTTATGCCGATTTTAATGGTGCCGATTTGATTGAAGCCACCAATTACGACTTGCATACAGGAAGACTGTTTGGTTTACCGCATAAAATTGTATCGTTTTTGGCCAGTTTAATTGCAGCAAGTTTACCGGTTACGGGTTTGATTATCTGGTGGAAGAAAAGGAAGAAAAAACCTAAACAAGTAATGCGTGTTGCTTAGGCTTGAATCTGTATAGGGTATCGTCATCCTGAACTTGTTTCAAGATCTATCAATTTTTTTAACCGCAGAGTACACAGAGAAAAAGCGCAAAGGGCACAGAGCAGGGTGCATGTTGTTTCTCGCAGAAACGATTTGCTCGAATTATCTTCGGACTTTGGACACCGGACCTCCGACTATTTTAACCGCAGAGCACATAGATGAATGCGCAAAGGGCACAGAGCAGGGGGCAGGTTGTTTCCCGCAGATTACGCAGATTACCGCTGAAAGGATTTGTTGGAATTATCTTCGGACCCCGGACTTCCGACTTTTAACCGCAGAGCACACAGAGGAATGTGCAAAGGGCACAGAGCGGGGCGCAGGGTTTTTCCTGCAGAAAGGATTTGTTCGTATTATCTTCGGACCTCCGACCCCGGACTTCTGATTTTTAAATCATCTTCAGACTTCTGACTAACCAGTCTTATTTTTTGTATGATAATCAAGACTTGGCAAACAAAAAGCGTTTCAATATTGTAATAATAATTCCTCTAACACGGGAGTAATTGGAAAGGGATAGCTATGGATGTAGTTATCCTTTTCTTGTTTAATGAACGTAATGGGGGGTAATTTGTTTAGTTCATTTTGTTCAGTATTAGCTTTTCATAGTTGTGCAGGTTGTGTGTTTTTACACAACTATTTGGTGTGCATGCTGTTGTTTAGGTATGGATGATCGGTTGAATTTTATTTTAGGTGTTGTATTTTTATTGGCAGGAGTGATTGTTTTCTATTTCGTTTTTAAACCAGACAGGGAAAAAAAGCGTTAGTATTATTGTTCCATTTTATTTTTTATTACCCTTGTAAAAAATAAAATGGACAAACCACTCATACATATCACCTATTGCCCTAAATGTGGCTGGATGTTACGTTCAGCTTATATGGCACAAGAAATTTTAACCACTTTTGTCAATGAAGTAAAAGGAGTAGCGCTTTTACCTAGCGAAACATCTGGTGTTTTCACTGTATACGTTGGCGAAAAGCTAATTTTTGACAGGAAGCAGATGCAACGTTTCCCTGAAATTAAGGAGTTGAAACAACTTATCCGCGATGAGGTAAATCCTGCAATGAGTTTGGGGCATTCGGATGTTAAGTAGTTATCTGTCTGCCAAAACACAGCTAAGCTTATTCAGTTTTTCTGCTCAAATTACTAAAATAATTGTGGAAATAATTATCCCTAAAAGCTAGAATAAAATATTTTTATCATTAAAGTATAGTAATTCTATAGATTTTGTATATATTTGAATTATCAATGTTATTTTAATACATCAGGCAATAGAAAGTCATGTGGCCGAGTGGTTAGGCAGAGGTCTGCAAAACCTTTTACAGCGGTTCGAACCCGTTCATGACGTCAGGTTTTAAACTTATAAAAGCTCAATGCGTAATTGGGCTTTTTGTTTTTTAGCGTTTCAGTAACAAGAGTTTTATGATTTGCTAAAAAATAAATCCTCAAATTTAAGTTTAAAACAATTGCCTAAGCCAGAAAATATGCTTTTGTTGCGACACCTAACCTTTGATTATGAATAAGTTGATCTCCGTTTTTAGCTGCCTGGCCTTCTTGCTCTTTTTTAGTGGAACAAACCCACAGTTTCCTGCACCAGTAAAGGCACCGAATATTTTGCTAATTATGGCCGATGATATGGGCTTTGCAGATATTGGATGTTATGGCAGTGAGGTGGCTACACCCAATTTAGACCGGCTGGCGGCAAATGGTATCCGTTTCAGACAATTTTACAACAATGCCCGGTGTTGTCCTACGCGGGCATCTTTGCTTACGGGGCTGTACCCGCATCAGGCAGGCATCGGACACATGTCTAACGATCCGGAAGATAGTACCAGCTTCAATTATAACCTGCCGGGCTATCAGGGCAGTTTAAATAATAAATGCGTAACCATTGCAGAGGTGCTAAAAACAAAAGGTTATCAAACTTTAATGAGTGGTAAATGGCATGTTGGTTATCATGGTGAACAGAAATGGCCCATGCAAAGAGGATTTGATAAATATTATGGCTTATTAGCTGGCGCAACCAATTATTTTAATCCTTCTGGCGGGCGCGGATTAATGTTGATGAACGAAAAAATACAACCCGAAGGGGAGCATTTTTACCTTACCGATGCCATTACCGATTATGCAGTTAAATTTTTGGATGAAAATAAAAAAGAAAGTAAAGCGTCTTTCTTTATGTACCTGGCTTACACCAGTCCGCACTGGCCTTTAAATGCTTTGGCTGCCGATGTTAAAAAATACCGTGGCCAATATAAAAAAGGCTGGAAGGTACTTCGCCAGGCCCGTTATGAAAGGATGAAAGCTTTGGGGGTAATTGATCAGAACGCGCTGCTTAGCGCGGCCGACGGTGCAGATTGGGATAAGCTTTCGCCAGCCAAACAAGATGAAATGGATTACCGTATGGCACTTTATGCTGCTCAAATCGATCGCATGGACCAAAACATTGGCCGTGTAATTAAACAGTTAAAAGCCTCGGGCGAACTGGATAATACGTTCATCTTTTTCCTGTCTGATAATGGGGCATGCGCAGAAGGAGGCTTGCTTGGTGGCGGTTTGCCCCAAAACCTGGGCACAAAATTGGGTTATTTGCTCAGTTATGGTCAATCGTGGGCTAATGTTTCAAATACACCCTTTAAAAAATTTAAGCACTGGATTAACGAAGGTGGAATAAGCACGCCGCTGATTATACATTGGCCTAAGGCTATACCTCAGGCGCGTTTGGGAAAATTTACCAATCAGTACGGTTTTTTGCCTGATATTATGGCCACCATCGTTGACGTAAGCAAAGCAAAGTATCCTGCCAACTATAAAGGTAATACTATTATCCCCTTACAGGGAAAGAGTTTGTTGCCATTGATTTATGGAAAAGAAGCTCCCATTCATACAGAACCTATTTTTTGGGAACACGAAGGTAATGCAGCTGTTAGGCTGGGTAACCTAAAGCTGGTAAGTGAGTACCGCACGGGGCTGCCAACCCAATGGGAGTTGTACGATATCAGTAAAGATCGTTCTGAGTTGAACAATCTGGCAGCTACCATGCCTCAAAAAGTTACCGAATTAACCACGGCTTATCAAAACTGGGCCCGGTATGCCGGGGTTGTACCTTACACCGAAATCATTAAAATAAGGGAGGGAAATAAGAACACTCCGAAGGCTGGAATTTAACCCTAAAACCTATTTGTAAGTAGTACTTGTATGGATTAACATACAGCCTAAAACAAGGGCAGACAGTGGGCTTTTTAGGAAAATATGTATATTCGTTTCCTGCCAAGTATATCCAGGTACTGATTTTTCTATGTTCCCTATCCATAAAACTACTATATGCTCCATATTTTACTTATGGCTAAGTATCAGTGTTTGCTTTTCACAAACGCCTGCCTTTACCATAAAATATTTGGGGGTAGAAAACGGATTGTCGAACAACGTAGTAAACTCCTTATATCTTGATGGTTTTGGTTTTATGTGGATGGGCACCTATGATGGCCTGAACCGTTATGATGGTTACCATTTTAAGGTATTCAGAAATGGCTGGGGCGATGAAAACTCGTTAGTTAATAATCACATTACCGTACTTAACGGCGACCAGAAAAACCGCGTTTGGGTAGGCACGCAAAAAGGTATTTCGTATTACGATTACGCCGATTCAAAATTTCATCAGCTATTTTATCAGGAGCGGGGCAAAAGAAATGAAGTAGGCTACTCTATTAATGCCATTGCGGTAAGTAAGGCCACCTCTGTTTATGTGGCTACTGATGAAAAAGGACTTTTTTTACTTAAAAAGGATAGCCCTCTGGCCGAACAAATCCCCTTTGGTAAGAGCTTGAACTATACCGTAAAAGCTTTATATGTTGATGATAAAGAAACCCTGTGGCTTTTTATTAAAGATGTTGGTTTATGCCGGTACAATGCCGGGAGAAATACCATCCGCTTAGTTACCCCTGTATTACGCTCAGTAACCAGCATTACCGCGGGCACTAACCAAACTTTGTGGGTTGGAACAGAACGAGGACTTTTTCAATTTAATCCTATCAGCAATAGTTTAACACGGTTTAGCCAGCATTTGCCCAACGAGAATATTATGGGATTGGTGTTAGATAAACAGCAGAAGCTCTGGATATCGACAGATGGGGGAGGAATAGCGATTTACGATACACGGAGCCAGAAAATAAGCTACCTGGCAGCCGGAAAAGAAAAAGATGTATTGAGCAGTAATTCGGTTGCACAGGTTTACGAAGACCACGAATCGAGAAAATGGATAGCTACACTGCGTGGCGGGGTGAATATTATCGACCAGGAAAACGAACAGTTTAAAACCATAAAACACGATCCCTTAAAAAGCAATTCGCTCATTAACAATTTTGTACTTTCTTTCAGTGAAGATGAAAATAAGAACATTTGGATTGGTACCGATGGGGGCGGTTTAAGCGTTTGGAACCAAAAACAGAATACCTTTACCAATTATGCTAAAACAGCCGATCCGGGATCGTTAACCAGTAATTTTGTAACCAGTGTTTTAAACGATGCCAGTCACAATACCTGGGTAGCCACTTTTAGCGGCGGAATTGATCGCTATGACCGAGCAAAAGGGAAATTTATTCATTACAACTGTTACAACACCGTTAAGGGTGTAGATGAGGTTAACCTTTGGAAATTGTACCAGGATAAACAGCAAAATCTGTGGGCTGGTACTACCAAGGGCGGGGCATTGTATCGTTACAATAAAGCGCTCGATAAATTCGACCTTTTCGATAACCGTCTTAAGGACATTCATACGCTTTTTCAGGATTCGAAGGGAAGGCTCTGGGGTGGCAACTATGCCGAGCTGATTAAGATCGATCCGGTAAATAAAAAACACGAGTACTTTAAGGTTAATTTCGCTATAAGGGCCATTCACGAAGATGTCAGTCACCGGTTATGGGTTGGTACCGAGGGAGGTGGATTACTGCTTTTCGATCCTGAGAGCAAAAAAATAAAGCGCTATATCCAAAGCGATGGTCTTCCCGGTAATTCGGTCTTAAATATCCTGGAAGATAAGCAAGGCAATTTATGGTGCAGCACCTACAATGGTTTATCCAAATTTGATGTTAAAAACAACAGCTTTAAAAACTATTATGCCACCGATGGGCTGCAAAGCAATCAATTTAATTATAATGCAGCCCTAAAATTATCTAATGGAAACCTTTTGTTTGGTGGTATTGGCGGTTTTAACCTGTTTTCGCCCGATAGCATTAAAAAGAACAAGCGGATTCCGAAAATTGTGCTTACCGATTTCAGAATCAATAATGTGCCGCTCGATCAGGATTCCAATTACAGGGATGTTTCGGTCGTTAATCTCGAACGTATTTCCATTCCTTTCAATTCTGCAGTAATTTCGGTTGATTATGCTGCCGTGGAGTTTTCTTTTCAGGATCAAATTTCGTACGCCTATTATCTGGAGGGCTGGGATAGAGACTGGAATTATGTAAATAAATTAAGTACGGCCTATTATTCGAGGTTAAACGAAGGCAAATACAAGTTGCACATTAAAAGTACCGATACCGAAGGCGCCTGGAGCAACAACGAAAAAATTGTAATCATTACCATTTTGCCGCCATGGTACCGTACCTGGTGGGCTTATACCATTTATTTAATTATTGGTTCGTCCTTATTTTATCTGTTCCAAACTTACCGTAACCGCCAAAGAAGGCTAAAACATGAGGTCGAAATTACCAATCTGAAAATGGAACGTGAAAAAGACCTGAACGAAAAGAAGCTTAACTTCTTTACCAATATTTCGCACGAGCTAAGAACACCTTTAACCTTGATTGTTAACCCAATTAAAGATATTCTGTACAAAAAAGAAGCCGGTCAGGAAAAGAACGACCTCAATGTAGTTTACCGTAATTCGAGGCGTTTGTTGAGTTTGGTAGACCAGTTATTGCTTTTCAGGAAAACAGAGAGTGAAAATGATATCCTTAAAATCGTCAGGATTAACCTGTTTAAGTTTACTAACGAAATTTTTCTTTGCTTTAATTACCTGGCCAAGAACAACCACATCAATTATATTTTTGAGTGCGAAGAAGAAGAGCAGGATATTTACGCAGATAAGGATAAACTCGAAATCGTTTTGTTTAACCTGCTTTCTAATGCGCTAAAATTTACACCTAAAGGCGGTTATGTGAAATTTAGCGTTAAAACTGACGGTACACGCGTGCAAATCGAGGTGCGCGATAGTGGTCCGGGTATTCCTGCTGATGTGGGCGAAAAGCTTTTTGATAAGTTTTATAAGGTAATGAACAACGAATCATTAAAAATGGGCTTTGGTATCGGACTTTATTTGGCTAAAAACTTTGTAGAGCTGCACAAAGGTAAAATCTCTTTCAGTGCAAATCCGGGCATGGGTACTACCTTCTTGGTCGATATTCCGGTAGGCGAACCACATTTGCCGCAACACAGTGGTACTTTACAAAATGAGCTTACCTACGTTAACGAACTGATTGCACAGGAGGAAGAAATAGAAAATAACGAAGCCGAAAATGTGGGTAACCTCGAATTATTGATTTCCGACCTACATTCTATCCTCATAATAGACGATAACCCTGAGATTATAGATTATATCAAACATATTTTTCAGGATAGCTTTAAAGTGTATAAGGCCGAAAATGGCACCGATGGATTGCGTTTATGTAAAGAATACCTGCCTGATATTGTGATTTCGGACGTAAACATGGATGGACTTAATGGTATTGAGCTTTGCAGGGCCATAAAAGATGATTCGGCATTGAGCCACATCCCGGTAATCTTGTTAACTGGCGATCCAAGCCCTGAAATTAAGCTAAAGGGTATAGAAGTTGGAGCTTACGATTTTATCAGTAAACCTTTCGATAAGGAGCTGTTTACGGCAAAAATTAACGGTATTATTAAGAACCACACCAATTTGCAATCCTATTTTTATAATGAGATCACCCTGAAATCTGATACCCACAAAGTATCGCAGGAGGATAAAGGCTTTTTACAGAAATGCATTACCATTATAGAAGAAAATTTAATGGAAGATAGTTTCAATGTAAAAACGCTGGCTTCTGATTTGGGGATGAGCCATTCTAACCTCTACAAAAAGATTAAAACTACTTCGGGGCAAAGTATTAACGGTTTTATCCGCTTTATCCGTTTACGCAAGGCAGCCGAGTTGCTTATTAATACCAATTTGAATATAAACGAAGCCGCATTCAGAGTGGGTATAAACGATAGCAAATACTTTAGAGAACAGTTTCAAAAGCTCTTTAAATTAACCCCTTCGGAGTTTATTAAAAAGCACCGCAAAAGTTTTCACAAATATTATAATATCAATGCTACCACATAAAAGTTACGCTAAATTGGGGTTTAAAGGGTGTTTTTCTTAAAACGCCCCCTTCAAAGTATGATTTAGCCCCCTGTTTATGGCGTAAAAAAAGCGGTACTTCGGCATTACCAAATAAAACTGAGCAGCCTAAATCTTTATATGTACCAAGCGCCTTTTAAAAGTATATTTTTTACCTGTTTATGCTTCATTGCAAGTTTTACGTGTTTTGCACAAGAAACGCAGTTGAGTACCATTGCCGCTAATGGCTGGGCCAATAATTCAGTGAATACGGTTATTTTTCGCAAAAACGCACTTGTTACTTTTAAAAATACGCAGTATGCAGCCTATTACGATCAGGAACAATATGTAGTACTTGCCAGCCGCAAATCAGGTACCCAAAAATGGGAAGTACAGAGAACTGCTTATAAAGGAGATGCTACCGATGCCCATAAATCCATTAGTATTATGGTTGATGGTGATGGTTTCCTGCACCTGGCCTGGGGGCAGCACAACAACAATTTAAACTATGCCAAATCTGTAGCAGCAGGTTCGTTAACCATGGGTGATAAAACGCCTATGGTTTCGGCAAAAGAGAATAAGGTGAGTTATCCTGAATTTTATAAACTTGCCAATGGCGATCTGTTGTTTTTTTACCGCGATGGGGGCTCGGGCAATGGAAACCTTATGATTAACCGTTATAGTTTAAAAACTCAAAAATGGACACGTGTACAAGATGGGATGATTGATGGTGAAGGGCAGCGTAATGCTTACTGGCAGGTTGCGGTAGATCAGGCTGGTACCATTCATTTATCGTGGGTATGGCGCGAAAGTTCGGATGTGGCCAGTAACCACGATTTAGCTTACGCCAAATCCACGGATGGCGGCCTTACCTGGTTCAAATCTACCCATGAAAAATATACCCTCCCCATTACAGCCGCCAATGCAGAATATGCACTTAAGATTCCGCAGAAAAGCGAGCTGATCAACCAGACCTCGATGTTTGCCGATGCACAGGGAAAAGTATTTATTGCCGGTTACTGGCGCGAAGCTAATGAAAGTATCCCACAATATCACCTCGTTTTTAAAACGGCAGGAAACTGGAAAGTAAGTAACCTTAATTTTAGGAAAACGCCCTTTAGTTTAAGTGGGGGCGGAACCAAAAAGATTCCCATTTCGCGGCCACAAATTATAGTTTGGCCCAACGGTAAAAATTATGCAGCAGGTTTACTGTTTAGAGATGTCGAACGCGGAAATAAAGCTTCAATTGCTTTAAGCAACAATTTAGGTGAAGCCAACTGGACAATTAAAGACCTCACCGAAACCAGTGTGGGCGATTGGGAACCCACTTACGATACGGAACTTTGGAAAAGCAAAGGCACTTTGAGCTTGTTTTTACAAAATGTAACACAGGTTGATGGCGAGGGTAGGGCCAATCAGGCACCAACCGCCGTCCAGGTATTAGATTGGAAACCCAAAAACAAATAGCGAAGTCAACACATATATGATACATCCCCTTTTAAAATATCTTTCCCTGGCCGGTATAGCGCTGTTGGTTTCGGCCAATAGTGTACAGGCACAAACTAAAAAAAGTGCTGCCAATGCAGCCGGAAACAGCGCCTATCTGTTTACTTATTTCACAGGCAATTCGAAAGCAGAAGAAGCCATTCGTTTTGCCATTAGCAGTGATGGCTATCACTACAGGGCTTTGAACCATAACAATCCTGTAATTTCTTCCGAGAAAATCAGCAGCACAGGTGGCGTGCGCGATCCGCATATTTTGCGCGGGGCCGATAACAAAACCTTTTATATGGTGGCTACCGATATGGTTTCGGCGAAAGGATGGAATTCCAACCGGACGATGGTGCTGTTAAAATCAGCTGATCTCATCCACTGGACCTCCAGTATTGTGAATATTCAGCAACGTTTTCCGAACAACGAAAACCTGTTGCGCGTATGGGCACCACAAACCATTTACGACACCAAAGCGAAGAAATACATGGTGTACTGGTCGATGAAGCACGGCAACGATCCGGACAAGATTTATTACGCCTATGCCAATGCCGCTTTTACAGATTTTGAAACCGAGCCTAAACAGCTTTTTTTCAGTCCAACAAATGGCTCTTGCATTGATGGAGACATTATTTACGATAAAGGCAAGTACAATCTTTTCTTTAAAACCAAAGGGAACGGTAATGGTATTAAAAAAGCAGTTTCCGATCAGTTGACTGAAGGTTATATGCTTCAGGATAACTATTTACAACAAACTACCGAAGCGGTTGAGGGAGCAGGAGTGTTTAAACTCAATCAGGGTGATGCCTATATTTTGATGTACGATGTTTACATGAAAGGCCGTTATCAATTCACCAAAAGTACCGATTTGGAACATTTTACCGTGGTTGATCAGGATATCAGCATGGACTTTCATCCCCGCCATGGTACGGTTTTGCCCATTACGCAATCAGAAGCCAATCGCCTGTTAACCAAATGGTACAACGCTTCGGCGGTATTACAGCATGTCGGAAACAAAGCTGTAAAACAAAATAACATCGTGGTTGATTCGGCTGCCAGAACAGTTTATTTACCGGTTCAGCCGGGTACTAGTTTAAAGGCTTTCAATCCACAGTTTTCAAATGCTTTTGGGGTTGTAGTTTCGCCTGCGGGTAGCGCCGATTTTAGCAAAGGTGCTGTGAAGTACACGGTTAAAGTAGGGGATAAGGCTCCTGAAACCTATTCGGTTAGTGTATCAGCAGATCACAACCCGGTTTTGAACGGATATTACGCCGACCCGGAAATCATCTATTCCAATAAAAACAAAAAATACTATTTATACCCTACCAGTGATGGTTTTACCGGCTGGAGCGGCACTTATTTTAAAACTTTTTCATCAGCCGATTTAGTCAACTGGAAAGATGAAGGTGTGATACTCGATCTGGAAAAAGATGTTTCGTGGGCCAAAAAGAATGCCTGGGCACCCACCATTACCGAGAAAAAGATAAACGGAAGCTATAAATACTTCTATTACTTTACGGCAGCACAAAAAATAGGGGTTGCGGTAGCCGATGATCCCGCCGGACCATTTAAAGACAGCGGGAAGGCTTTAATTTCGAAAAAACCTGCAGGTACACGTGGCGGGCAAGAGATTGATCCTGATGTTTTTACCGATCCAAAGACCGGAAAAAGTTATTTGTTTTGGGGTAACGGCCACATGGCTGTAGCGCCACTAAACGAAGATATGGTTTCTGTAGATACCACTTCCATCAGGATTATTACGCCTAACAGCAGCTTCCGCGAAGGAACCGAGGTTTTTTACCGCAAGGGGAAATATTATTTTCTATGGTCGGAAGATGATACCCGAAGCGAAAATTACCGCGTGCGCTATGGCTATTCCGATTCTTTAGCGGGCAAAATGATTATCCCAACCGATAACCTGATTCTATCCAAAAGGCCCGAAAAGGGGATTTATGGCACCGGGCACAACAGCGTAATCCAGGTGCCGGGTAAAGATGAGTGGTACATGGTTTACCACCGTTTTAACAGGCCAAAAGGAATTACCATGGGCGATGCCGCGGGTTACAACCGCGAGGTTTGCATCGATAAAATTGAATTCAATACCGACGGAACAATTAAAGCCGTAGAACCAACTTTAAAAGGAATAAAACCAGTAAAATAATGAACCTGTTTAAATTATATAGATCAATTTTTGTAGCCCTTTGCCTCGCCTTACTTTCGATAACTGGTTACGCACAAAGCAAAGACGATGTGCTTGCTAAAATTAACCTCGCCAACCAATACTGGCAAGCCAATAATAAGCCACAGGTACGTGCCTTTTGGGATCACGCAGCCTATCATACCGGCAATATGGAACTTTATGCGCTTACTCAGGATAATATTTATCTGAAATATTCGGAAGATTGGGCAGAATACAACCAATGGATGGGCGCAAAATCGACTGATAAAACCAAATGGAAATATAAATACGGCGAAACAGATGAATATGTGCTTTTTGGCGATTGGCAGATTTGTTTCCAAACCTACATTGATTTGTACCACATTAAACCCGAAGCCCATAAAGTAGCCCGTGCCAAGGAAGTAATGGAATACGAAATGAGCACGCCCAGTAACGATTACTGGTGGTGGGCCGATGGACTTTACATGGTAATGCCCGTAATGACCAAGTTATACAAGCTTACGGGCAACAAACAATATTCGGATAAGCTTTACGAGTACTTCACTTACGCCAACAGCATTATGTACGATAAAGAGGAGAAACTCTATTACCGCGATGCCAAATATGTTTACCCGCAACACAAAAGTGTAAACGGTAAAAAAGATTTCTGGGCCAGGGGCGATGGCTGGGTGTTTGCCGGTTTGGCCAAGATATTGAAAGACCTGCCTGCAAACGATCCGCACCGTGCCGAATATGTTACCAAATATAAAAACATGGCCAAAGCCATTATTAAAAGTCAGCAGGCTGAAGGTTACTGGACGCGCAGTATCCTCGATGCAATGCATGCACCCGGCCCTGAAACCAGTGGGACTGCATTTTTTACCTATGGTTTGCTTTGGGGAGTTAACAATGGCTATTTAAAAGAGAGAACCTATTTACCGGCTGCCCAAAAAGGCTGGAATTACCTTACCCAAACAGCTTTACAACAAGACGGTAAGCTGGGCTATGTACAACCCATTGGCGAAAAAGCTATTCCGGGGCAGGTAGTTGATGCCAATTCTACTGCCAATTTCGGTGTAGGGGCATTTTTATTGGCCGGTTGCGAAATGTACCGTTATTTATCAAACAACAAATAAGTTTTATTAGAAATGAAATTCAAAAATATAGCATTAACCTTTACACTCCTTATCGTACTTGGCGCACCTTTAATGGCGCAAAAGAAGGCCAAAAGTGCAAAAGCCGAAGTATTAACCGACAGGCAGTTCTGGTTGCAGCAAATGGATAAAATGGTACGTCCGGTGTTGTACAACTTGGCCAAAGATAGTCTGCGCATTGCCATGCCTAAAGTTACTTCGGTGCACATTGATAACAAGGAACACCGCATTAAAGTACAATACGTAGAAGTTTTAGGTCGCGTTTTGAGTGGTATTGCCCCCTGGTTACAATTGGAAGGAGGTTCGGCTGCAGAAGTAGCCCTCCGTAAACAATACCGCGAATGGGCTATTCAGGGTTTAAAAAACGCTTTAGATTCGAACGCCAAAGATTTTATGAATTTCGATATTGGCGGCCAACAACTTGTAGATGCTTCTTATGTAGCTTTTGCACTGGTACGCGCGCACTGGCTATGGGAAAACCTGGATAAGAAAAACCAGGAGCTGATGATGAAATCCATCGTGACTACCAGACGTTTTAAACCCGTTTTCTCTAACTGGTTGCTGTTTTCGGCCATGAACGAAGCCTTTTTAGCCAAATTTGGTTACAGCTGGGATCCTATGCGGGTAGATTATGCCCTGCAACAAATGGAGCAATGGTACACCGGCGATGGCATGTACACAGATGGTACCTCTTTCGCCTTCGATTATTACAACAGTTACGTAATTCACCCGTATTTAGCCACCCTTGTTGATATTATCGGCGCGAAAACGAATGCTTACAAAGAAATGTTCGACAAAATTAAAAAGCGCAACGAACGTTACGCCATTATTCAGGAGCGTTTAATTAATGCAGATGGTACTTATCCTGCCACCGGGCGCTCTATCGTTTACCGTGGTGCAGCATTTCACCATTTGGCCGATATGGCCTGGAGGAAGGTATTGCCAAAACAATTAAGTCCGGCTCAGGTACGTTGTGCTTTAACGGCGGTAATCAAAAAAACTTTAGAAAGCCCTTCAACCTATAAAAATGGCTGGTTAACTATTGGCCTTTACGGCGATCAGCCCAATCTTGGCGATTTTTACAATAATCAGGGCAGCCCTTACATTGCCTCTAATATCTTTTTGCCATTGGGTTTACCCGAAACTGACGTGTTTTGGTCGGCGCCTGCTGCCAAATGGAGTGCGCAAAAAATATGGAGTGGCGAGAACTTTGAGAACGACCACAGCGCAAGCTTAAAATAAAGGGATAAATTAATTGGTGTATTCCTATTGAAGTCAAATAGATGTTAAGTAAATTACCGTCTTAATAACGTTAAAAAAATATTGGTGAAAATTATGAGTAAGAAAATCAATTTTATAGCCGGATTTATGATCTTCAGCTTAATGCTGAACAGTTATGTTTGGGCACAGCAAACCAACACTTCCTTTACTCCGGGTAAAATCTGGAAAGACGATAAAGGCGTGCACATTAACGCGCACGGAGGCGGCATTGTAGAGCATAAAGGCGTTTATTACTGGTTTGGAGAACATAAAATTGAAGGAGAAAAAGGGAACACCGCGCAGGTAGGTGTGCATTGTTACTCTTCAAAAGATTTATACAACTGGAAAGATGAAGGTATTGCGTTACCTGTTTCTGAGGATTTAACCAGCGATATTGCCAAAGGTTGTATTTTGGAGAGACCAAAAGTGGTGTACAATAAGAAAACCAAAAAGTTTGTGATGTGGTTTCATCTTGAGCTTTTGGGTAAAGGTTATGCAGCAGCCAGATCAGGCGTAGCTGTAGCCGATCGTCCTACAGGTCCATATACTTTTATCAAAAGCTATCGCCCAAATCCGGGTAAAATGCCTTTCTATGCCGAAGGAACTGCCGATAAAGACAAGGTAAATTGCGAAACACCCGCCAATAAAAGCGATGGCTTTTTCTGCAGGGACTTACCAGGTGGACAAATGGCACGCGATATGACTGTTTTTGTAGATGATGATGGAAAAGCTTATCACATCTTTTCATCAGAAGAAAACTTTACCCTGCATTTGGCAGAATTAACCCCTGATTATTTAGGCCATACCGGAAAGTTTATCCGTATTTATGTAGGTCAGCAAACCGAAGCGCCTGCTTTGTTTAAGAAAAATGGTATGTACTACATGGTTGGTTCTGGTTGTACTGGTTGGGCACCAAACCCGGCAAGGTGGTTTAAGGCCAGTTCAATCTGGGGACCGTGGACCTACATGGGCAATCCATGCCAGGGCGAGGGTGCTAAACTTACCTATGGAGGCCAAAGCACGCATGTGTTGCCTGTACCGGGTAAAAAAGGCGAGTTCATATTTATGGCCGATAAATGGGAACCTAAAAATGCGATTGATGGCCGTTATTTATGGTTACCAATTCGATTTGAAAACGATAAAATCACAATAAATTGGCTCGATCAGTGGGATTTGAGCGTGTTTAAAAAGTAGCAAAAAACCGATTTTTTAATATAGAACCAAGATGATGAATTGCGCAAAATGCGCAAAAGGGGATTTTTTTTGCCCAAAAAATCCGATTACTTAAAAACAAAATGTACAAGATGAAAAAGAAATTACTATGGCTGGTGGCGATATGTTTTTCCCTATCTGCTTCGGCGCAGCAGGCAAAACATACCTTTAAACTAGGCGAATCAGACTTTTTGCTAGATGGAAAGCCCTTTCAGATTATATCAGGCGAACTCCATTATCCCCGCGTACCCAAAGAAGCCTGGCGCGAACGGATGAAAATGGCTAAAGCCATGGGCTTGAATACCATCGGAACCTACGTGTTCTGGAACCTGCACGAGCCACAGAAAGATAAATTCGATTTTAGCGGTAATAACAACATTGCAGAGTTCGTAAAAATTGCGCAGCAGGAGGGACTTTGGGTAATTTTAAGACCAAGCCCTTACATATGTGCCGAATGGGAATTTGGCGGCTATCCATACTGGTTACAGAACGAAAAAGGCCTGGTGGTAAGAAGTACCGAAATGCAGTACCTCGAAGAGTACCGGAAATACATCCAGCAGGTGGGTAAACAGCTTGCTCCATTGCAGATTAACCATGGTGGTAATATCATTATGGTACAGGTTGAAAACGAATACGGTTCGTACGCAGCCGATAAAAATTACTTGGATATCAACCGTAAAATGTTTATAGATGCAGGTTTTGATGGGCTGCTCTATACCTGCGATCCTGCACCAGATGTAAAAGACGGACATTTAGCTGGTTTATTGCCTGCAGTAAACGGTATAGATAATCCCGAAAAAATTAGAAAACTGGTAAATGAAAACCACGATGGCAAAGGACCTTATTTTATTGCAGAATGGTATCCGGCCTGGTTCGATTGGTGGGGAACAGCACACCACACGGTACCGGCAGCACAGTACACCAAAAAGCTCGATTCGGTTTTAGCGGCGGGCATATCCATTAACATGTACATGTTTCATGGTGGCACCACACGTGATTTCATGAATGGAGCAAATTATAAAGACATTTCGCCTTACGAACCTCAAACCAGCAGCTATGATTACGATGCTCCTTTAAACGAAGCAGGAAACGCTACGGAGAAGTTTATGCAGTTTAGAAGCGTAATTGAGAAACATTTGCCAAAAGGCCAGACTTTACCCGCAGTACCGGCAGCAAAACCCGCCATGGCCATTGCACCATTTAAATTAAACAGTGTGGTAGCTTTATTTGATGCCTTACCAGCTGCGGTTAAAAATGTTAATCCTTTAACTTTCGAAGACCTGAAACAAGATTATGGTTATGTGCTTTATCGTACTACCATCCAGGGTGGGCGCAAAGGAGCACTGGAGCTGAAGCAGCTGCGCGATTATGCCATTGTGTTTGTTAACCAGAAAAGGGCAGGGTTTTTAGATCGCCGGTTAAATCAGAATACGTTGGAAATCAGCCTTCCTGCAGGAGAAGTACAGCTCGATATTTTTGTAGAAAACATGGGGCGTGTAAACTTTGGCAAGTACCTGTTAGAAAACAAAAAAGGAATTACCGAACAGGTAAACTTTGCAGGAGCCGAAGTTAAAAGCTGGTCGATGTATAGTTTCCCCTTCAGTAACGTCAATAATTTCAAGGCTAGTACTACTGCTACCAAAAAAAGCAGTAATGGACCAACAGTACAAAAAGGATCGTTTACAATTAATGCAGTTGCTGATACTTATCTGGATATGACCGATTGGGGAAAAGGTGTGGTTTGGATAAACGGACATAACCTGGGCAAGTACTGGGCAATTGGTCCGCAACAAACTTTGTACGTACCTAGAGAATGGTTAAAGAAAGGCAAGAATGAGGTAGCCGTTTTAGAATTGCTCAAAACCGATCAGCAAATTTTAAAAGCGATAGACCAGCCGATCTTAAACACGCTTAAAAAATTAAACGTTGATTAAACGTTTAAAAAATCAAAAAATAGGGGTTAAAGGCCAAAATTTAACAAAAAGTAACGATTTAGCCCCTATTTATTACCGTATTACCCCCATTCAGAGCACTGTCTAAGTGCTTACTTTGTTTTTACCAAATAATAAATATATGAGCCAAAGCAGATGAAACGTTTTTACATCCTACCCGAAAATCTTTTGAATTAACTTTTACGCAAAAATCAAAGTAAACTAAACTGTTCCCCTGAACGGCTAACTATTAATCTAACCATTCCATTAGTATGCAAAAAAAATTACTACTGAAACTTTCGGTTGTATTTTTATTGCTGCTTAAACTTATCCCTGTTCGGGCTTCTGTAGTAGATGCCAAACATGCGCTGGGTTTTAAACAGCATATAGATACACTGCAAACAGGCTCATCCCTTTACCTGGTTGATGAAAATCAATTCCCCATCGCAGGTTTAAAACTTTTAAATACCAAAACCAAAAAAACGGCCATTACCGATAACAATGGTATTGCCGAGCTGAGTTACGACGCCGGCGACGTGATAGCGGTTTATGTACAGCAAAGTCTGGTACTTAAAACCGAAATGAGTAAAGACAGAAATGTGATTATGGTGAGTAGCAAAAATCCTGGAGTGGCTGCACTTAGACCAGTAAGAACACTTTTCGATCAAACAGTTAAGTCTACCTTATCAACCATGGCAACAGATGTGGTGTATGGTTCAGACCTCACCAAATCACCGGTAACCTCTGTTAAAGCCGCTATTACAGGCCGTTTATCGGGGATGTTTACCAATCAAAACTCAGGCAGGTTAGGTTCTGAAGGCCGTACCGATGGAACAGCAGCGCTGATTTCTTTAGGCTCACTCGGTTCTGATGCTGTAACTATGTCGTTAAGGGGGCAAAACCCGGTTGTAATTGTTGATGGAATACCAAGGCCGTTAACCATTTTCAATATGGAAGAAATCGAATCGGTAACGGTATTAAAAGATGCGGTTTCTACAGCCATGCTTGGTGTAAAAGGAGCTAGCGGGGCTATTCTGATTACCACCAGAAGAGGCACCAAGGCCAAACAAACCATTTCGTTTACTGCGCAAACAGCCTTTCTGAAATCGCTAAAAGTACCACGGGGTTTAAATGCCTTTCAGTACGCTACACTTAATAACGAAGCCAGAGTTAACGACGGACTGGCCCCGGCTTACACTGCAGCCGATTTGCAGGCTTACCAAAACGGTAGCGATCCGCAGGGACATCCGGATGTAAACTGGAATGATCTGGTTACGAAGCCAACATCGCGATTCAACCATTACACTTTAAACGTGGCTGGGGGTAACGATTTCGGGAAATATTTTGTAGCAGTAGAACATATTAATCAAAATGGCCTTTTCCGCACATCGGATATCAACACTTATGATACAGACAATACCTTTAAAAGTTATGTTATCCGTTCTAATGTCGATTTGCAGATCAATAAAAAGCTTTCGGGCGGTATTAACCTGATGGGGCGGTTAATCAATTCGAACGATCCTGGCTATGGTTCGCAGGCAATATTAAATTCAATTTATGCTACTCCTGCCAATGCTTATCCGATTTTTAATCCAAACGGCAGTTATGCTACCACCTTGTCTTATCAGAACAACATCTATGCACAATCAGTAGGTTCGGGTTACATTGGTACTTATAAACGCGATGTATCGGCGGATTTGTTTTTGAAACGCACTTTCGATGAAATAACCAAAGGTTTGTGGTTAAAAACAAAGGCTTCTATTTACGCAACCTTATCCGAAAATACCTACCGGAATAAAAGCTTTGCTTCGTTTTTCTATAACCCAACAACTAAAGTTTATACCCAGTACGGTACTATTGGTACTCAGAACAATTATACTGGTATCAACTATCAGGGGCATTCAGATTATGAAGAGCTAAGCCTTGGTTATGACCGCAATTTTGATAAACATGGTGTAAGTGCAGTTGTATTGGCTAACCACGATAACTCTTTTACAGGCTCAGATTTGCCTTATACAGTACAGGGGATTTCAGGAAAAGCGTCGTATAATTATGATGAAAAATATGTGGCTGAGTTAGCTTTTGGCTATAATGGTTCAAATTATTATCCACCTGCCGGCGATTACAAATATGGTTTCTTTCCGGCCGTTGCCCTAGCCTGGAATATCAATAAAGAAAACTTTTTAAAAGACAGCAAGTGGCTCAATACCTTAAAATTATATGGTTCTTATGGTAAAACCGGTAACGATAACCCCGGGTATTTTGTTTACATCCAGCGGTATTTTGATGGAACATCTACTTATTTTGGTTCTACACCGGGTTCGAATACCAGTATTTTCGAGCAGGTTTTAGCTAACCCGAATATTACCTGGGAAAAAGCCAATAAATTTAATTTAGGCCTGCAGGGAACTATTTTGGATAACAAATTAGGTTTTACCGTAGAGTACTATCGCGATAAATACTACGATTTGCTGATGCAAAGAGGTAAAAATTCGGCGCTTATCGGCCAGAGTTACCCTTTAGAAAACATTGGTCAGAGCAGGTATACCGGTTGGGATTTTAAACTGAATTTTCAACAAAGCCTAAACGATTTTAGCTATTACATTGCCGCAACAGGTGGTTTACAACAATCGAAAGTGCTTTACCAGAACGAAGTGAACCAGCCTTACCCATGGATGGCCAGAACCGGGCAAGCTGTTGGACAGCGTTTTGGCTACATTGCTGAAGGTTTGTTCCAAAATACATCAGAAATAGCTGGTAGTGCTAAACTGGAAGGTTATACTGCACAACCGGGCGATATTAAATACCGCGATTTAAATGGTGACGGCATTATTAATCAGTTAGACCAAACTGTAATTGGTAATACCAAACCACTTTTTTATTATGGATTAAACCTTGGCTTCCAATTTAAAGGGTTTGATTTTAGTGCATTGCTGCAAGGTGCTTTAAACCGTACCATTTACCTGTCGAATAATACCGAATGGGCGTTCCAGAACAATGGTTTTGGCCAGGCCTGGGAGCACAATTTAGACCGCTGGACACCACAAACTGCGGCAACGGCAACCATGCCACGCTTATCTATTGGTACCAATATCAATAACGAGGCTACTTCTACTTTTTGGCAGCACTCGGGTAATTACCTGCGCTTAAAGAATATTGAAGTGGGTTATACGATCCCTAACAGCCTCACCAAAAGGATCGGCTTGCAAAGTATCAGGGTATTTGGAAATGCTACCAACCTGCTAACATTTGCTGCTTACGATAGGGTAGACCCAGAGGTTTACAACGGAAACTATCCTATCCAGAGATCGATCAATATGGGTATCAACATTAAATTTTAAGGATATGAAAAATTTTAAACAACATATATTCATCGCTTTAATGGGGTTGCAGGTGGCTTTGGCCATTACAGCCTGTAAAAAGGTAGAAACTGAGCCTCGCGACTGGATTCAGGCCGACCTGGTATGGGATACGCAGGATAAAAACGGAACTGTGGCTGGCTTTTTCCTAAACAGTGTATATACTTTTATTCCAGGCGGCTTTAACCGGATAGATGGCGACTTTTTAGATGCTGCATCAGGCGATGCCATTCCATCCAGAAACAATACGCAGGTAGAATATTTTACCAATGGCCGCATCAGTACCTTAAATAATCCAGATCCTTATTGGGGAAACAGTTACAACGGCATTAGGGGAGCCAATATTTTTCTGGCCAATATTAATGTAGTACCGGTTGCTGCATTAACCAAACAATACTGGCGTGCAGAGGCCCGTTACATCAGGGCCTTATTGTATTTCGAATTGGTTAAAAGATACGGAGGTGTTCCGCTGATTGGTGATAAAATTTTTACCCTCGATGATAACCTTGAGTTGCCAAGAAATAGCTTTGCAGACTGCATTAACTACATTGTAAGCGAATGCGATGCGATAAAAGACAGTTTAAGACTGGAAACTGGGGCAAATTATACCACTTCCGATTGGGGACGCATTCCGAAAGGGGCTGCAATTGCCTTAAAATGCAGGGCTTACTTGTACGCTGCCAGTCCGCTATATAATGGTGGTGGGGTAGAAACAAGCGCAAGCTTAAGAGCATTAACCGGTTACCCAGCAGCGGATGCAAGTCGCTGGCAAAAGGTGGTTGATGCTGCGGTTGAATTAAATAGCTTGGGCTATTATCAGTTACAGGGTACTTTTAACAACATTTTTTTAACCAATAAAAACACCGAGGTTATTTTAAGTAAACAGGGCGCTACAAATACGAACATCGAAACTACCAATGCGCCTTCAGGTTATGGTGCGCCAGCCTTAAGTAATGGCAGAACAAGCCCTACCGTTGATTTAGTGAATGCTTTTACCATGCGTAATGGTTTGCCAATTACCGATCCCGCTTCGGGTTACAATGCAGCTGCACCTTATACGGGCAGAGATTTGCGCCTCGATTATACTATTTTTTATAATGGTGTAAACTGGTTAAACAGGCCGGTACAAACTTACGAAGGCGGTTTAGATAAACCAGGCGGAACTACGGTACAAACCCGCACCGGATATTACCTGCGCAAGTTTATGGGCAATTTTGCTACCAACAGCACCTATACCAACCAATCTCACAATTTCATCATTTTCAGGTATGGAGAAATTATTCTGAATTATGCCGAGGCGCTAAATGAGCTTGGCCGTACCGAAGATGCAGTGACACAGATTAAACTGTTACGCACCCGTGCAGGTATAACACCTGGTACCAACTCTCGTTATGGTATTGCCGCTGGCATCAGTCAGACCGATATGCGTACACTGATCATGAACGAAAGAAGAGTAGAACTGGCTTTCGAAGAACACCGCTTCTGGGATATCCGCAGGTGGAAAATTGCACCGGCTGTACTTAACGGACAACTTAACGGCACAAGGATTATCAAAAATGCTGATAACAGTTTGAGCTATACCAATATTCCGGTAGTTACATCCATTTTCACCAATAAGCTTTACCACATGCCTGTACCTTATTCAGAAACAACAAAGAACAGTCAGTTGCTTCAAAATGAAGGTTGGTAGATCGTGTAATTCAAAAAAATAAACAGATGAAACATTTATATAAATACTTACTGGCTTTACTGGTGTTCTTAACCTGCAATTTAGCAATGGCCCAGAACCAGGTTATATCAGGAGTGGTAACCGATGCTACCGGACCAATTTCCGGAGCTTCAGTAAAAGAAAAAGGAATGCCTACCAATGGCGTGGTAACCGATGCAAAAGGAAATTATAGCATCCGCTTAAAAGGTACAAGCGGGGTTATTGTAATTTCGTTTGTGGGTGCCCTGCCCAAAGAGGTTACAGTAGGTACTCGTAAAACCGTTAACGTGCAGTTAGAAGACGATGTGCAAGGTTTGGAGCAGGTAGTGGTAATTGGTTATGGTAAACAGAAAAAAATAACCCTTACCGGTTCCATGAGTACCATTTCGGGTGCAGATATTCGCCAAAATCCATCGGCCAGTTTGCAAAATACTTTGGTAGGACGCTTGCCTGGTTTCTTTTCTCAACAACG
Source organism: Pedobacter sp. KBW01 (assembly GCF_003852395.1). Taxonomy (NCBI): domain Bacteria; kingdom Pseudomonadati; phylum Bacteroidota; class Sphingobacteriia; order Sphingobacteriales; family Sphingobacteriaceae; genus Pedobacter; species Pedobacter sp. KBW01. The sequence goes on along the minus strand of NZ_QAJQ01000007.1, from coordinate 408,356 downwards.
TTCGGGTGCTCCCGGATCGGATGGTGCAACATTTTTCATCAGGGGGGTAAGCTCTTACAACGGAGGTTCTACCACGCCTTTAATCATTGTTGATGATATCGAATACAGTCCCGATCAGTTTGCAGCTATTGATGCAAATGAGGTAGAGAACATTAGTATTTTAAAAGATGCCGCAACCACTGCCATTTATGGTATTAAAGGTGCAAATGGGGTAATTGTAGTAACTACCCGGAGGGGAAAATTGGGGGTTCCACAGATTACTTTCAGGAGCGAGTACAGCGTAATGAAGCCAACTGTAATGCCCGAATTTCTGGATGCATACGAATCAGCAAAGCTATATAACCAGGCGCGTGCTAACGATGGTCTTGCACCAAGGTTTACTGCCGATGATTTACAGAAATACCAGGACGGATCTGATCCTTATGGTCACCCGAATAACGACTGGAAAAAAATCCTGTTCAAGGATTTTAGCAACCAGGTTAAGGGTAATTTCGATATTAGCGGCGGTACGGAGAAGGTAAAATACTTTGTTTCTGCAGGTTTCCTTTATCAGGACGGGATGTTGCGCAACTATGGTAAAGAGGAGGGAGTGAACTCTAATTTTTACTACAACAGGTACAATTATCGCTCTAACTTAGATATTAAAGCTACCAAAACGCTCGATCTGCGTATCGATTTATATGGTAACCTTGGCGTAACCAATACCAACAACATTGGTAGTGCTTTCGGCTATAACGATATCTTTTACGATTATGTGAGTTTCCTTTCTCTGGCTCCATTCAACTATCCGGTATATAATCCTGATGGAAGTTTCGGTTACAGCAAATGGCAGCGCGATGAGAATCCGAATTATAACCAGAATAACATTGTTGGACGTATTACCCACTACGGCTACAACCGTAAATATGGCAACAACATGAACCTGGTAGCCAATGCCAATCAGAAATTGGATTTTATTACCAAAGGTTTATCTGTTAAAGGTGTACTTTCTTATGCCAGTACCTACGATTATACACGTAGCATGACAAGGGATCAGTTTCCCTCATTTATTTACGACCCTGTTAACAACTCGTACGAGCCGCGAGATCCGAATATTTACAGGGTAAGAAGATATTTTATCGGTTATGGTCCGGGTAGTACCATCCGCAATTTAACCACACAGGTGGTGTTAAATTACGATAGGAGTTTTAATAGTCACCACGTGTACGGAACCGCTTTAACCAATATCAACACCGTTATAAAAAACAATTCCAATTCGATTTACAACTTTGTGCCGAATAACTTTAAAGGTTACACTGGTCGTGTAGGTTACGATTATAAAGATAAATACCTGTTCCAGTTTAATGCTGCCTACAATGGTTCCGACCGCTTTGTGAGCACCAAAAAATATGGTTTCTTTCCGGCAGCTTCGGCAGGTTGGGTAGTATCGAACGAGAAATTTTTCAAGGATCATGTGTCTTTTATGGATTTCCTGAAATTCAGAGGGTCTTATGGGGTTGTGGGTAACGATCGTATTGGTGATAACTTCAACTATTACTATCAGCAAAACTACAACAACGGTAGCAATGCCTCTTTCGGTTACTCAGATAATACCCAAACTGGTATTTTAGAAGGTACATTAGGCAATAATGAAGTAACCTGGGAGAAAGAAAAGAAAACCGATATAGCCATGGAGTTTGGTCTTTTTGGTAGTAAAATAACCGGGTCAATCGATTTATTCCACAACGTAAGGAGCGATATTTTAACCAGTAGGGGAACTGTTTCGTCTATTTTTGGCGTAGGTTTGCCACCAGTAAACTTAGGCCGTGTACAAAATCAGGGTGGTGAGATCGAAATCAGCTACCGTGATAAAATTGGTAGTGTAGATTTCTCTGTACGCGCGAACTACTCGCTGGCCAAAAACAAAATCCTTTACCAGGATGAGCCACTTGCTGCCTATCCGTATCAGCAGTTTACCGGCAACAGCATTGGTCAGATTTTAACCTACCAGTGGATTGGCTTTTATACTTCGGCTGCCGATATTGCTGCTAGTCCGAAACCGCAAACTACCCCAAGGGTGGGCGATTTGAAATATGCTGATTTAAACAACGACGGCAAAATTGATGGTTACGACATGTCAATTAACGGTTATCCCAACCTGCCCAATACCAATTATGGTTTAGAGTTGCGTGCCAATTACAAAAACTTCGGTTTTAGCTTGTTATTCCAGGCGGCAACCAACTTTAATGTTCGCGGTGTGGCAGAGGCCATTCAGGCTTTTTCTTCAAACCTGACTTCTGTACACCAAAATTCGTGGACACCAGAAATTGGCGATGCAGCCCAATATCCTTTACTTTCACTTTCGCCAGGGCTAAGCAGTCCATCTGCCTATCCGTCTACCTTCTGGTTTATCTCTGGTAATTACCTGCGATTAAAGAATGCGGAGATCAGCTACGCGCTTCCGAAAAAATTGATCGAAAGGTTAAAAGTGCAGAGCATCCGTACCTATATCAATGGTTATAACCTGCTTACCTGGTCTAACCTCAATACCCGGTACCAGTTCGATCCGGAATCTAATTCAGGACAGGACCGGATTAAATATCCACCACAAAAAATGATCAATTTAGGTTTAAGTGTTACGTTTTGATAAATCTTGATATGAAAAGAATAATATTAATGATATGCTTATGTGCAGCAATCGCTGGATGTAAGAAAGGGAGCGATTTTCTGGATAGCAAAGCCGATACGGGTGAAACTGAGGCTACAGTTTTTTCTGACAGCTTAAAATCGATCAGGTTTTTAACCCAGATATACAGCGCTACGAGTTATAGTTTTACCAAGGGACGTTTTAGTAGTCATGGCAATACCGAAATGGCTACCGATGATGCAGAATATGCTTACTCGGGGCCAACTCAAAATGCCGTAATTATGTATAACGGTACACTTTCGCCTACCAATTTCTGGAGTGGCGGCGGTTTACCCGATTTTTGGACCACCCCCTACACCAATATCCGAAGAGTAAACCTCATGTTATCTAAACTGCCGGTTATTCCACTTTCTGATGCTAAAAAGAAACGCATTCAGGGCGAATTGAAATTTTTAAGGGCCTGGTATTACCACTTTTTATTGATCAATTTTGGAGGTGTACCTATAAATGGCGACAGTGTGTATGGCATTAGCGATGTAATTGATTTGCCAAGATCATCGTTCGAAGAAACCGTTAACTACATTACCTCTGAGCTGGATGCTGCAGCGAGTATTTTACCTGTAACAGCCGATTATGCCGAGCAGGATTATGGTCGTGCAACGAAAGGAGCCTGTATGGCACTAAAATCTCGTGTTTTATTGTATGCAGCTAGTCCATTGTTTAATGGAGGAGCAATCGATCAGGCTTCTGGAGCTGTAAAACCTATTGTAAGTTACCCGGCTTATAGCGTTGCCCGCTGGCAAAAAGCCGCCGATGCTGCTGAAGCTTTGATTAATACCGGTACTTACAGTCTTTTTGAAGATAATACTACGGCACCAGGCTATGGTTTTTACAATGTTTTCTTAAAAAGGGTAAATTCCGAATACATTTTTGCCTTTAATCGCCCTGTTAACCGCGATTTTGAAGGTTATTACAATCCTCCTTCAAGGGGTGGCGCTAAAAACTCTACACCAACGCAACAGCTGGCAGAGGCATTCCCGATGAAAAATGGAAAAGCGATCACTGATGCAACCTCTGGTTTTGATCCCGCAAATCCCTATGCCAATCGTGACCCTCGTTTTGGTTACTCAATTATTTATAACCAATCGCTTTATTACAGCACCACTACCAGTTCTAAGATTGTTGTAAATACCTATAACGGAGCACCTACAGATGGTTATACCTCAAACGGGACCGGACCAACCACTACTGGTTATTATGCCCGTAAAATGTGTGATGAGAATATCTCGAGCAACAGCTCATTCAACACTGAAAGAGGATGGCCTTTAATCCGCTACGCCGAAATACTTTTAAATTATGCTGAGGCGATTAATGAAACCGGCCAAACAGCTTTAGCCTACCCAAAACTAGTGGCCATCCGGAAAAGGGCTGGTATAACCGCTGGTGCAGATAATCTTTATGGTTTGAAAGCCAATATGACTGTAGACGAGATGCGTGCGGTAATCCAGAACGAACGTCGAATTGAGCTGATGAACGAAGATCACCGCTGGAACGATATCCGTCGCTGGAAAATTGGTGTTGCTGTAAATAACGGCTACAATAAAGCTATCAACATCACTAAAACTGGTAGCGTTTATACTTATCAAACGGTTAACACCATTCGTTTGCATGTTTTCAACCCACAACATTATTTAATGCCGATTCCGCAATCAGAGGTTGCTAAAATGCCATCAATGCTTCAAAATCCTGGATATTAACCCCGTCCTTTTATATTTATTCTGGCTCCTCAACTGTTTTGTGCGGTTGGGGAGCTTTTTTGTTTTTTAACCGCAAAGCACGCGAAGGTTGTTAACGCTAAAATTTATAAACCACCAAACCGCAAGGAGCCTATTTTTCATGTAGTTAGAAATGTTGCGTCCAGCATTGCTTAGCGTGCGCTGTGCCTTTTCTCTGTTTGCTCTGTGGTTAAATAGAGTATTCCCCTGCCTTCTCTTTGCATACTTTGCGGTTAAATAATTGCCTGCACTGTTGTTAAAAATACCAAATTTAAAGGAAAGCTTCCTGCCATCAGCAGCACCAAATCATAATTTTTTTCACAAAGGTTTAAAAAAGCATTTCAGAAATAGTTTATACCAGCTGATTCCGGAGTCTGAGAAAGACCATTGATACCAGATTAAAACACATCAAACATTAGATCGTTTAGAGCAGTAGATTTTAGTTTTTGAGCACAATCAAACGCTCAAAATCCCAGTTTATGTAGCAGGGAAATTACCGTCATAAGTTTTTGATTATAAACGTATAATTGACGTTTATAAAAATGAATTTTTATTCGAAAAGCGCTAAAAAGCCCAAAAAAGGATAAAAAATAACAATTTGCCCCCTTTTTATTACCGGATTACCCCTCACTAGCAGCCTCTTTTTTATGGTTAATTTGTTAAAACCAAGTATAAGATATAAGCCGATCCAAATTATTCGAAGATTAACTACCTGGGATAATTGATGGTTGTAGCAATTTTAAAAATGAATGTTGCACCCAGTTTTTTCCGAATTCAAACCAAACCTAAAAACTGATCATGAAAAGACAAAGAGCAAATAAACCAGAACATCCTCTTTAAAACAAAATCGCTTGATGATGCTATCCGGTACTCCAGATCTCTCTCTAAAACACCTAAAACAAAATATATGAAGAAAGTTAAACCTACTCCAAAAAACATTTTACAGCTCAGGCAAAAATAACACCGCGCTGATGCTGCTGTAAGAGCAAATCAATTAACTAAGAAAGACCTGGAATTTAGAGCGCAGGCTCTGATTCCAAATATAGCTGACGAAAATATTTTCGATCGGATGAGCAACTTATTGCCTTTACATTTCAGAGAGGGGTAGGAATCCGGTCAAGAATAACTAACCAATTAAACCATTTTATGAAGAAAAAATTACCGAAGAAAATCCCGCTCAGTCAGTGGACGAAGGCTTTAAAGCCGATTTTTCAATTTTTGGTCTACCTCGTAATCACCACCTCATGCCTAACAGCAGCTGCACAAAGCGATATAACTGTTAGAGGGGTGGTAAAAGATACGCTTGGTGGCCTGCCAGGTGTAAACGTTAAGGTATCGGGTACCAACCGCGGTATTTCTACCGACGAGTTCGGACGTTATACCATCAAATTACCCAGAACAGGTAAACTGTTGTTCACATTGGTTGGGTATAAGCCTAAAAATGTGGCTGTTGCCAATTACGATAAAAATGCCGAAGGGATTTATGTAGTCAACATAACCCTATCTTCAGATGAGAGTTCATTAGAAGAGGTAGCCGTTGTAGGTTTTGGTACACAAAAGAAAACAAGTGTAATCAGTTCTATTACGGCAATTAATCCCAAAGAGCTGAAGGGGCCAACCAGTAATTTAACCACCATGATGGCGGGTAGAGTAGCGGGTATGATTGCTTATCAGCGTAGCGGTGAACCTGGGGCTGATAATGCACAGTTTTTCATCCGTGGTTTGGGTACTTTCGGTGCAGGTAAGCAAGATCCTTTGATTTTGATCGATGGTATCGAATCGACCCAAAATGACATGGCACGTTTGCAGCCCGATGATATTTCTTCTTTTAACGTATTAAAAGATGCAACGGCATCGGCTGTATATGGTGCAAGGGGTGCAAATGGAGTAGTACTTATTTTAACCAAGTCGGGTGTTGCTGGTCAAACCAAATTTGGTTTCAGGGCCGAATCTTCTCTGTCATCAAATACCAAAAATTTCCAGTTTGCGGATAACGTTACCTATATGAAACTGGCTAATGAAGCCGCGCTTACGCGTAACAGATTAGCCATATTGCCTTATTTGCAAACCAAAATAGATGCTACTGCTGCAGGTGAAAATGAATTGCTTTATCCAAACAATAATTGGATTGAGCAATTGATTAAAGATTATACCATCAACCAAAGGTATAACCTCAACATTTCGGGCGGTGGTACCAAAGCCAGTTATTACATAGCCGGTACCTATAATATTGATAACGGGGTGTTAAAAGTTGCTGATTTAAATAACTTCAACAGCAATATCAAGTTGAAAAACTACTCGGTTCGTTCTAACGTAAACATTAACTTAACCAATACCACCGAGGCGATTATCAGGGTTTATGGCCAGTTCGATGATTACACTGGCCCGGTAGGTGGAGGTGGCGCAACCTTTAACAGGGCGATATGGTCTAACCCGGTAATGTTCCCTGCAGTTTATCCGGGCAGTTTATCGCCTTTTAGCAATCACCCTTTATTTGGTAACGCCATTTCGCCAAGAGGCGGATTATACATGAACCCTTATGCCGAGATGGTTAAAGGTTACCAGGATAAAAATGCTTCGACGCTGCAAACTCAGATTGAAATTAAGCAGGATTTAAAATTCATTACACCTGGTTTAACCGCGAGGATGATGAGCTATGCCCGCAGGTATTCGTATTTTGATATTTCACGTGCCTATAACCCTTTCTATTATTCGGCTACCGAGCAACCCGATAAATCAATTGGGCTGAGTTTAATTAATGGTGGTGGTGCCTTATCAATTGGTAACGTAGGTACTGAGTATTTGGGTTATTCTGAAGGAACAAAAGATTTAAACTCTACTTTTTATGCAGAGTTTTCTGCCAACTACAACCGTACTTTTAAAGAGAAACATGCTGTAGGTGCAATGCTCATTACCACTATGCGTAATTATTTAGCGGCAAATCCCGGTAGTTTGCAACTTTCACTTCCTTCTCGTAACCAGGGCGTATCCGGTAGGGCCACTTATGGTTACGATAACCGTTATTTAGCTGAATTTAACTTTGGTTACAATGGGTCTGAACGTTTTGCAGAAAATAACCGTTTTGGTTTCTTCCCTTCGTTTGGTTTAGGCTATATCATTTCGAATGAAAATTACTTTAAACCCTTAACCTCAGTAATTAACAGCTTAAAACTAAGGGCAACTTATGGTTTGGTAGGTAACGATCAGATTGGAAACGCTGCCGACCGCTTCTTTTATCTTTCGGAAGTAAACATGAACAACGGCACATTTGGTGCAAGCTTTGGAGAAGATGGTTTATACTACCGAAACGGTATTTCGATATCGCGCTATTCGAACCCTTTAATTACCTGGGAGCGCTCTAAACAAACCAATATTGGTTTAGATATGACCTTGTTCAATAGCTTAAATCTAACCTTCGATATTTATAAAAATGAACGGTCGAACATTTTAACCGACAGGACATTTATACCGAGCTCCATGGGCTTGCAAGCTTCTGTAAGGGCAAATACCAACAAAGCAGAAAGTAAAGGTGTCGATTTTTCGGCCAGCTATAACAAGTCTTTCAGTAGCAACATGTTTTTGCAGTTACGAGGTAACTTTACCTACGCTACCAATAAAATCTTAATTTACGATGAACCTTCTTTTAATGCCAATGAAACTTACCGTTACCACATTGGCTTACCAACTACCCAGGCATTCGGTTACATTGCAGAGCGTTTATTTGTTGATGATGCTGAAGCTAAAAACTCACCGGTTCAGTTTTCGGGCGTACCAGGCTTAGATTATGGTGGTGGCGATATTAAGTACAGGGATGTAAATGGCGATGGTATTATCAGTGATGTAGATCAGGTGCCAATCGGTTTACCTACCAGTCCTGAGATTGTTTATGGTTTTGGTGGTACGTTTGGTTTTAAAGGTTTCGATATATCGGCGTTTTTTCAAGGCTCTGCGAGGTCTTCATTTTTCATCAATCCGGGTAATATTTCTCCTTTTGTACTTAATAACGAATCTGGCAATCCTAATGTTACACAGAACGGATTACTGAAAGTTATTGCCGATAGTCACTGGTCTGAGCAGAATCGCGATAGTTATGCGTTCTGGCCACGTTTAAGCCCTAATTTTGTAAACAACAATACCCGTACCTCAACCTGGTGGATGCGCAATGGTGCCTTCTTAAGGTTGAAAAGTGTGGAGTTGGGCTACAACCTGCAAACCAAACTACAGAAAAGACTGGGTTTAAGCAGTGCCCGTATTTACGCTAACGCCACCAACCTTGGGGCCATAAGTGCCTTCAAACTGTGGGATCCTGAAATGGGCGGAAACGGCTTGGGCTATCCTGTTCAAACCGTATACAATTTAGGTTTAAATGTTTCATTCTAACCATTGAGCTTAAAAATAACAATATGAAAATCAATAATATTTTATTTCGAAAATACATGGCAAAGGCAGGTATGGCCAAACTAACACTGGCTGTACTGGTCATCGTTTTATCGGTGAGCTCTTGCAAAAAATACCTCGATATCGTTCCCGATAATGTGGCTACGATCGATAATGCCTTCACTTTAAGGAACGAAGCCGAAAAATATCTGTTTACCTGTTATTCTTTCTTACCCAAAGATGGAGATCCCTTATTAAATGCTGGTTTTATGGCTGGTGATGAAATCTGGACTTCGCTGGATGAGAGGGAATTTATTTCTTATGGCTGGAGAGCGGCCAGGGGCGGGCAGGGAGCCGAAAATCCATATTTAGATGCATGGAATGGCCGCTATCAGGGCGGTGGTAACGTTTACAACTACAATGATAACCCTGGTGGAGATTATGGTTTGTTCAAAGCCATCAGAAACTGTAATATCTTTTTGGAAAATGTACAGGATCAGAGTAAAATTCCGGATCTGAGTTTAAACGAACGCCAACGTTGGATTGCTGAGGTGAAATTTTTAAAAGCGTATTATAATTTCTACCTGTTACGGATGTACGGCCCGATTCCGATTATCGATACAAACTTAGGCATTAGCGCCAGCGAAGAAGAAGTACGGGTTAAACGTATGCCTTTTGATGAGTGTGTAAATTACGTATCGGGCTTACTGGATGAGGCTATTCCGGGCTTGCCGCAGATTATTACCGATAAAAGCACCGAACTGGGGCGTATTACCAAACCCATTGCATTGGCCATTAAAGCCAAACTTTTATTAACAGCAGCAAGTCCTTTGTTTAACGGAAATACCGACTATAGTAACTTCAGAGATAAAGACGGAGTAATGCTGTTCAATACCGCATACGATGCCAATAAATGGAAAAAGGCTGCTGATGCTGCCAAAGCGGCTATTGATGGTGCTGAAGCTGCTGGCTTTAAGCTATACCAGTTTCCAGGTACTACTTTCAAATTATCTGATACTACACTTAGACAACTTACCATTAAAGGTGCGGTAACAGAGCGTTTCAATGCCAACCTGGAGCATGTTTGGGCAAACCCAAACAGCAGAACTTTTAATATGCAACGGGCAGCAATGCCGCGTTTGGCTTTAACGGTTGTGGTAGGTAGCGCAAGGCAGCAACTGGCCCCGCCGTTAAAAATTGCTGAAATGTTTTACAGCAAAAACGGAGTGCCCATTAACGAAGATAAGACCCTCGATTTTACCAATAAATACACGCTGCGTACAGCAGTTAAAAGCGAACGTTTTTATGTAAAAGAAGGTTATACCACTGCAAGGATCAATTTCGACAGAGAGCCAAGGTTTTATGCCGATTTAGGTTTTGATGGCGGAATCTGGTATAAATACGATAGCCCGACCAATTCCGATGAAGGCACCTTCGTACTGGAAGGTAAATCGAACCAGGTAGCCGGCGCAAACAACTTCGGCTGGTACAACGAAACAGGTTATTTTATCAAAAAACTGGTCGATTGGAATATGATTAACGGTACAAATGGTGCCAGTTACCGCGATTATCCATGGCCGCAGGTAAGAATGGCCGATCTTTATTTAATGTATGCCGAGGCTTTAAACGAAACCCTTGCTGCGCCATCGGTTGATGTTTACGAATACATTAACCGCATCAGAACAAGGGCAGGTTTACCGACCGTACAAAACGCATGGACCAATTTTTCAAACAATCCAGGTAAGTACACCACCAAAGATGGTATGCGCGAAATTATCCAGCAGGAAAGACTGATTGAAATGGCATTTGAAGGAAGTCGCTACTGGGATATTAAACGCTGGAAACGTGCAGCAGAAATGTTTAATCAATCCATTACAGGCTGGAGTGTTTATCAACCAACCGCTTCAGAATATTACCGTGTGAGAACCATTTTTAACCAGAATTTTGTGGCCCCGCGCGATTACTTATGGCCATTAAGAACTTATGATTTAACTGTAAACCCTAAGCTGGTTCAAAACCCAGGTTGGTAGTATTAACTGATGATTAAAAATATTCGATATGAAAAGAATAAATAGAAACCTGTTGTTATTCCTGTTGAGTTTAACAGTAGCCTTTTCGAGCTGTAAGCAGGATGTATTAGGACCGTTAGAAAATAACACCACCCCTCCGGGTAAGGTAGCCAATGTTTCGGTTACCAATGGTCCGGGTAATGCCAGTATTACTTTCAGCTTACCTGCCGATAAAGATTTGTTGTATGTTAAAGCGGTTTATTACCTGGCAAACGGGCAAGAAATGGAAGTGAAAACTTCTTATTATGGCAACACTTTATTAGTAGAAGGCTTTGGCGACACTAATGAACATGAAGTGAAAATTTACGCGGTAAACAGAAGTGAAACGGCTTCTGAACCGACTATTGTTAAGGTTAAACCCCTCGAAAATCCTATTTGGGGTGTTTACCGAAGCCTTAAGGCAGTAGCCGATTTTGGTGGTTTAAACTTTAAAGGAAGTAATCCATCCAAGGCTGATCTGGCAATTGAGGTTTTGGTTTTATCTAAGGGCAAATATGTGCCAACATCGAAAAATATTTATACCGCGGCTATAGATATCGATCAATCGGTAAGAGGACTAGATACCCTGAGCCAGAAATTTGCCATTACCATACGCGATAGATGGTTAAATTATAGCGATACCCTTTTTACTACCTTGAAACCGCTTTACGAAACAGCGCTTCCCAAATCAGGTTACAAAGAAGTTATTCTGCCAACCGATACCCCTCAGGAATATGGTGGTACTGGTGTAGCTAAAATGTGGGATGGTAACATTATCGACTGGCCAAGTGTATGCTTAACCAAGCCATCGGTACTTACCCCGCAATGGGTAACTTTCGATTTAGGTAAAGTGGCAACAATGAGCCGTATTGTGGTTTGGAATTATCCCGAATACTTAAATGCTGGTCGTACCTATTATTATGGCGGTAATTTAAAAGACTTCGAAATCTGGGGAACCGATAATCCACCGGCAGATGGCAGCTTTAACAACTGGGTAATGTTAGGTAAATACAGCTCTACAAAACCTTCTAAAAGTGCTTATGGCGTGCAAACCAGCGAAGATTATGCTTTTGCAAATGCTGGTATCAGCTACAATTTTGCTGTGGGCCTGAAAAAGGTGAGGTACATCCGCATTAAATCCATCAACAATTGGCAGGGTAATACATTCATGAGCGTATCAGAAGTACAGCTTTATGGCGATCCGAGATAATTACTAAACAGAATTTTAGAGATGAATAATCAAAAAACATATATCAGAACCCTAAAACTAGCTTTTATGTTCGCATGGGCAGGCACTTTTATGGCCTGTACCAAATCTGATGATTACAAAAAGTTTACCGAAAAAGGTGAGATTTCTTATACCGGAAAGCTAGATTCGGTAAAAATAATGTCGGGTAGCAACAGGGTGTACATCAGGGGCTTGTTTCTTTCCGACCCGAAAGTAACCCAATGCAAAATATTCTGGAACAACAGGGCCGATTCGGTAGTGATACCTGTAAAGAAAAAATATGCTACCGATACCTTAAAATATTTTGTAGAAAACGTACAGGAAGGCGTGCAGAACTTTCAGATTTATACTTACGATGCAGCCGGAAATAAATCTATTCCGGTATATAAAACCGGAAGATCATATGGCGCAAGGTACCAGTCATCGTTGTTTAACAGGCCTATTGAATCGGCATTTACCAACGCCAGTGGCGCAACTACCATTACCTGGCAAGGTATGGATAGGTTAACCGGAGTATTTGCCACAGAAGTAGAGTACACCAGTTTAACCAATGTAATTAAAAAAATCAGGACCAAAATCGATGAAACCACAACGGCTATACCGGATATTAAACCTGGTACAGGTTTAAGGTACCGTACCCTGTTCTTGCCCGATACCGTTTCTATCGATACCTTTTCTACAGCTTTTCAAACACAGCGTGTAGGAGCTGATATTACGGCAACCTACTTTAAGAACAAGGGAAACCCTTTCATTGCTGCAGCAAGCGGTGGTAGGTGGCGTAATATTGCCGATTGGACTGTTACCGATAACATCCGTAACCATGGCGGTTTAGGTGGTTGGTGCTCTGATCAGGGCGGATGCCTTGCCATGGAAATGGGTTGGGATGGTACTGCACAAATTACCAATGGCAAAATATACCAAACTTTTACGCTTCCGGCAGGTAGCTATAGTTTCGAAATTACCATGGCCAAAAATGAAGCAAAAGATCCGGTTTACATTGTAGCAGCAGCTGGTAATACCCTGCCCGATGTTGCCAATGTGTCCACATCATTAGGCTATACCAACTTCGCCAACAACAAGTTTCAATTTACCTTAACGCAATCAACAACAGTATCAATTGGCTTTCTTGCCACGATGCTGACAGCATCGGGCAATCAGTTTTGGATTGTAAAAGAAGTTACGCTTAAATCTCTCTAATCATTTGTTTTAACATTTAACCATTACAATGGTTAAGTAAATTTATTCCCAGGGCTATCTGAAAAGAAACCCTGGGAATTTTTCTTTAAAAGAATATTAATTTAGTTCCCAAAATCAACTCATGCAAAAACACATTCAAACCTGCCTCATTTTATTATTAACTATTGTTATCCAGTCTTGCGCGGTAAAAAAAGTTAAAGATGTTTCTGCCAAATATGCAACCGAAGGTTATAAATTGGTTTGGAGCGATGAATTTGAAAAAGATGGAGCACCCAATCCAGCCAACTGGACTTACGAAAAAGGTTTTGTACGCAATGAAGAATTACAATGGTACCAGGACGAAAATGCTTTTTGTAAAGATGGTAAGCTAATTATTGAAGCCCGGAAAGAACAAAAGCCTAATCCTTTGTATGTAGCAGGAAGTAAAGACTGGCGCAAAAAGTCTCAAAATATCGAATATACTTCGGCCTGTATCATTACCAAAGATTTGCAAAGCTGGCAATATGGTCGTTTCGAAATGAAAGCTAAAATAGACATTTCAGCAGGCTTGTGGCCAGCATTCTGGACTTTAGGCTTAAAAGGTCGCTGGCCGGCCAATGGCGAAATTGATATAATGGAATATTACAGGGGTAAATTACTCGCAAACATTGCCAGTATGGGTAAAAACGATAAACCCAAATGGTTTAGCAATAGCAAAGCAACCGATTCGCTTGGTGGAAAGAAATGGGCTTCCGAATCTCATACCTGGCGAATGGACTGGGACGAAACAGCTATCAGCCTTTTTGTTGATGATGTTTTAATGAATAAAACCCTACTGAGACAGCTGGAGAATGAAAACGGAACAACGTTCCATCCTTTTAAGCAAAAGCATTATATCCTGTTCGATTTGGCTTTGGGTGGTATGAATGGTGGTGACCTGAATGATACCCGTTTTCCGAACCGGATGGAGGTAGAATATGTAAGGGTTTATCAAAAATAAATATAAAAATGTCGTCATTTCGAGCGAAGTACAACGGAGTCGATAAATCTATTTAAAGATCTCTCCGCTCGCGGCGCTTCAGTCGAGATGACGACTTTTCTATGGAAATTAATTCTGAACCTTAATTTCAGTTCTTCTGTTTATAATTCTGCCTTCTTCGCTGTTGTTGTTGCTAACCGGATTTTTCTCCCCATGGCCAACAACCGCAAAATTAGTTCCGTTTAAACCAGCGTTTACAAAGTAAGATTTTACTGCATTTGCACGGTCAACAGATAATTGCATATTATGTTCCGGCGTTCCTTCTGCCGATGAATAACCGTTAAGTATAAACTTTGTCTCAGGCGATTTTTTCATTTCTGAAACAGCTTTATCTAAGATAGAAAAAGACGATGTTTTTAATACGAACGAATTAAATTCAAACTGAATATTGTCGAGGTTAAAGTTAGGTTTTTCAACTGGAGCAGGTTTTTCTGGCTCTTTTTCAGGTGCCGGAGCTGGTTTTTTCTCTTCAACCGGAGCCGGTTTCTCAACAGGTGCCGGAGCAGGTTTAGCTACCAGTTTTTTTGTTTTGCACGAGTAAAGGCTTAGGGTAAATGATGCAACGAGCGCTGTAAATAAAAGTTTCTTGGTAATGTTCATGTTCTTAGATTAATTTAAGTTTATTGTGTGTTTTGTTGCCAAACATACTAATAAATGATTATAGCTATAACGATGATTTTTAAAAGAACTTATACTACAGCGCCGAAATGCTCAAAAACAAACTGGTTTATACTTTTAAATTGGGCATTAAGTTTAAGAAGGCCTGCGAGTTGGCAGTATATTTCTTTTTATCCAGTTTAAAATAAAATGCCCCTTTTTTCGATCCTGTTTTGTCTTTTTCGGCCAGTTTAATCAGCAAACCTGTTGAAGTAATTTTACGGCTAAAGTTCCGGGTATCGATTTTAGTATCGTTAACTTCTTCAAAAAGAATATGCAGTTGTGGGATGGTAAACTTTTTGGGCAGCATTTCAAACAAAATAGGGTGGAGCGATGCTTTATAGCGCAGCTTTTTCCGTGCATCAGCCACCATTTGGTTATGGTCGAAAATCAGCCTAGGACGTTCGTTAATCAAAAACCACTCTGCTTCATAGTCGTCATTTAACTGCGTTTCATATTTATGGATATCAATCAGTGCAAAATAACCTACCGATAAGGTGCGTTCTATCGGATCGCGCTTCGGCTCACCGTAAATTTGCATCTGTTCCAGGTAAACTCCTTCCAAACCAGTCATTTTTTTCAATACCCGGTTGGCCGCATCATCCGGACTTTCATCTGGCCCAACAAAGCCACCCATTAAACTCCATTTATTTATTTCAGGCTCCAGGCCCCTTTTAACCAATAAAATTTTAAGGTGTTCGCCATCAAAGCCAAATACAATACAATCAACAGCAACAAGGTAATGCTGCTGTCCTGAATATTCAATCATTTCTTAATTCATGTTTTGAACCGTTAATATGTTCAAATTTTCACGAATATAAAAATTATTATTAATTGTCGTTTTGACAATTAATAATAATTTTATAATTTGGCGGCGTAGATAAGTTGTGCTAATCAGGCTGACTGTTCTAACCAATTATATCAAACAAGATGAACCAGACATTCGAACTCGACAGTAATCCGCATACCCGCTTAAATATATTAACGGGCGAATGGATTTTAGTTTCGCCTCACCGTACCAAAAGACCCTGGCAAGGTAAGGTTGAAGATATTACACCTGATAACCGCCCCGAATACGATCCAAAATGCTATTTATGCCCGGGCAATGGCAGGGCAGATGGCGATAGCAATCCCGAGTATACCGAAAGCTTTGTTTTTAATAACGATTTTGCGGCATTGCTTGAAGATACACCTCAAAACGAGATGAACGAGAACGATTTACTCGTAGCCAATAACCAGAGAGGGCTTTGCAGGGTAATCAGTTTCAGCCCAAAACATAACCTTACCTTACCCGAAATGAGTGTTGAGGGCATAACGGCTGTAGTAAATGTTTGGCAAAATGAATTTAATAGCCTGGCCGAAAATGAATGGATCAAATACATCCAGATTTTCGAAAATAAAGGGGAAATAATGGGTTGCAGTAATCCACATCCACACGGACAGATTTGGTCGCAAAGCGATATTCCGCTCGAAATTGCCAAAGAGACCGAACGCCAGAAAACACATTATGCTATCCACAGGAGAAGTTTACTGGGCGATTATTTAAAACTGGAGCTGAAAAAGAATGAGCGTATCATTTTTGAAAATGATCATTTCGTTGTGCTGGTTCCGTTTTGGGCAGTTTGGCCTTACGAAACCATGATTATCAGTAAGCGTCATGTTAACAGCATCAAGTTATTTACGGAGTCAGAAAAGAAATCTCTGGCCGAAGGCATTAAAGTATTAACCACCAAATACGATAACCTGTTCGAAACCTCTTTTCCTTATTCAGCAGGGATGCACCAGGCACCTGTAAATAACGGGTATTATCCCGAATGGCACTGGCACATGCACTTTTATCCGCCATTGTTGCGCTCGGCAACAGTTAAGAAGTTTATGGTTGGTTACGAAATGCTGGCCAATCCGCAACGCGATATTACTGCCGAGTTTGCAGCAAGCAGGTTAAGAGGAATGTCGACCGAACACTATAAAAATATTAAGAAAGATTAAGGAGTGAATTCATGAACGCACAACATTTAAAAAGTACCTTTAAAAAGCTTTTCAATACCGAGCCTATTTTGGTTCGTTCGCCCGGAAGGATTAATATTATTGGCGAGCATACCGATTATAACGAAGGTTTTGTGATGCCTGCGGCCATTAATAAGGCTATTTATGTGGCCATATCGAAAAGAGATGATCACGAAATCCACTTGTTTTCAGAAAGCTATCAGGAATTTGATATTTCATCTGTTAACGATTTAAAGCAATCAGAAAATAGCTGGGCCAATTACATACTGGGTGTGGCCGATCAGTTAAAAGAGCGCGGTTACAAACTGGGCGGATTTAACTTTTACATTGATGGCGATGTGCCTTTGGGTGCCGGTTTATCTTCTTCTGCTGCGGTTGAGTGTGCCACAGGATTTGCCTTAGATCAGCTTTTCTCACTATCAGTACCTAAGATGGATCTTGCCCTGATTGCTCAAAAAGCCGAACAAACTTTTGCTGGCGTTAATTGTGGTATTATGGATCAGTTTGCATCGGTGTTTGGTAAAAAAGACCATGCTATGATGCTCGATTGCCGGTCGATGAAGCACATTTACATTCCTTTAAAACTGGATGGGTATAAACTTTTACTCTTAAATACGAATGTAAAACATGCCCTTTCTGATTCTGCTTACAACAAAAGAAGACAACAGTGCGAGCAGGGTGTAAGTTGGGTAAAGGAACACTATCCTAATGTTAACAGCTTGCGTGATGTAAATTTAGCTATGCTGGAGGAATTTGTGAAGCCAAAAGATGCCGAGGTTTACGCTAAATGCGGCTACGTAGTAGAAGAAATTGGTCGCCTGTTAAATGCAGCTGAGCAATTGGAAAACGGCAATTTAAAAAGTTTGGGTAAACTGATGTTCGAAACGCATGAAGGTTTGAGCGCAGCTTATGAAGTAAGTTGTAAAGAACTCGATTTCCTGGTTGATACGGTTAAACCATTAGATTACGTTTTAGGCGCAAGGATGATGGGCGGTGGTTTTGGTGGTTGCACCATCAATATTGTGAAAGAAGAAAATATCCCTGCCCTGATTGAGGAACTCTCTACTAAATATCAAATGCAGTTTGGACTTAAACTGGATGCTTATACCGTGCAAACTGATAACGGCACCAGCTTGTTTAGCTAAAACAAACCAAATATATAATTACCAATAATTGAATTAAGGGATAAGGCATTTAGTTTTATTCCTTTTTTTATGCCTGGCTTATTGCTCTTTTTCGTTTGCCAGTTTTTTTACCAGCCAGGGTAAACTTAATCCCTGGCCAATTAGCGTAAACAATACCACTGCTACCGAAATAAATATAATGGCATTACGCTGAGGAAAAGCACTTCCATCGGCAAGGGTGGCAGGTAAACCAATGGCAATGGCCAGCGAAACAATTCCCCGCATGCCCGACCAGCTGATGATAAGGCTGTTTTTAAAATCCAGCAATGCAGCTTCCGTAATCCGGTGTTTTCCTTTTTGAAATGCTTTTTGAAGGTTTATTTTTTGCAGAAAAACACGGGCCATCCTCAGCAGCAAAGCAACAATGGTAATCACCAGCGAGTAACCGATGTAAGGTAAAATATAGGCTTGATTGATGCTCTTGTACACATGAGGAAATTGCAGACCAATTAAAATAAAAATCAGTCCGTTTAAAAGGAAAATAATGATATCCCAGATGTTTTTAGATTGGTTTTTTAGCTGCTCGGGGAATACCTGGTTGCTAAACCTCGAAATCCCCAAACCTAAAATTACCACTGCAATAACCCCTGATACGTGAACTTCTTCAGCAATTAAATAAGTTACAAAAGGCATTAACAACATGAAACTTATGGTCGCCAAACGGTTATCATGAATTCTTTTGAGTATAAAAGCTAGAATTCTCGCCATTACCATTCCGGTTATAAAACCACCAGCCATTAAAATAGCGAACGATAACGATGCTTTCCAGAATACAAAAGCAGTTCCGGTTACGGCAGCTACTGCAAAGCGGTAGGCTACCAATGCCGACGCATCATTTACCAGGCTTTCACCCTCTAAAATTGTATTTGTTTTGTGCGATAGGCCAAGGTCTTTGGTAATACTCATGGCTGCAACTGCATCTGTAGCCGATAAAATAGCGCCTAATACAAAAGAAACTGGCCAGCTCATGCCCGGAATCATGTAGTGCGCTACCACTGCAATACCAATTGCGGTAATAAAAACCAAACCAATTGATAGCGTTGCAATGGTGTTAATGTTGGTTTTAAACTCTTTAAAGGAAATGTTAAAAGCAGCATCGTAGAGCAGCGGGGGGAGGAAGATTAAAAAAATAATTTCCGGATTAATATCAATTGGCCGTAAAGCCGGTATAAAACCAACCGCTATTCCTGCAATAATTAATAAAACCGGGTAGGGAATTTTAATATGGTCGGCAACTGATGAAAGGCCAATCATCACAACTAAAATAAATATAACGATGGTGTAATTTTCCATAGCAGGGCTTAACTGGCTTGCAAAATATGGCTTTGAAACTGATTTGCAAAAGTTACAGTCAAAAAACGTTGCGGAGCTTAGGAATATTTAAATGCAACGATTCCTTATTGCAAGGAAAAAGCAGCTATTGCCAGTAAGAAATTCAGTAAGGATATAGAAATGGTGATGCCATACTGTTCAGGTACAATTACAACACGGCTTAATGGTAGGCTAAACAGTTTAGGCTCTGAACAATAAAATTATCGCTGTAAACGTGGTCTTTTGGTTTTAAAAGGTTGGCTTGCTTTTGGCTTAACAGGTTGAGTTTTGTTTTCTTCCTCCGAAATTTTAACCGTTATGATATTGCCTTTAAACGATTCTCCATTTAGGGTAGAAACAATGTTTTTGGCATCTGCAAGACTAAAGATTTCTAAAAAAGCATAGCCTTTGCACTTTCCTGTAGCTCTATCGCGAACAACTTTAATTGTTTCCACTCTGCCATGAAGGCTAACAAAAATTGCCAGATCCATCTCTTGGATGTTGTCAGGGAGGCCACCTATAAAAATCTTAACCATTTGTACTGTTATTTTTCGAACATAGACCAAAACGATTCTCTATCCTGAGCTGTTCTTTTAGGTCTGCAAAATAAGTAAAATGACCCGTTTCCCCAAACTAATTGCTTAAAAACTGCTCGGTTTTAACATTATTTTATAATTGATACTGATAAATATTGGTGTAGAGTATTAGAAAATGTACATTCGTTATCTAATCATAAAAACCCGTCCTGCTATATGAGTCTCAATAAGTTAAAATCCTTATCTTTTATTGCTTTATTGCTGTTTTCTTCGCCTTTAGTACAAGCAAAAATTATTTTGCCTGCGGTATTTAGCGATAATATGGTTTTACAGCAAAAAACAAATGCTGCTATTTGGGGTAAGACCGATGCCGGCAAAGCTGTGAAAATAACCGTATCATGGAATAAAATTAATTACGGTGCCATTGCCGATGCTATTGGAAACTGGAAAATCAAAGTGGCTACACCGGCTTTTGGTGGGCCGTATACCATTACCATTTCTGATGGCGAAACGCTTGTGCTCAACAATGTTTTAATTGGCGATGTTTGGATTTGCTCAGGGCAATCGAATATGGAAATGCCATTAGCCGGCTGGGGTAAAATTTTAAACTATGAAAAAGAAATTGCCGATGCCAAATATCCCAATATCCGCTTATTACAGGCCGATCATATTACCAGCAATGTCCCGTTGAGCGATGCGAAGGTGGCCAATGGGGGCTGGCAGGAGTGCAACCCAAAATATGTTGCAGGATTTTCTTCTACGGCTTATTTCTTTGCCCGCCAGATTTACGAGAAAACTAAAATCCCAATCGGATTAATCCATACCTCATGGGGCGGTACCATTGCCGAAGCGTGGACCAGTGCCGAATCATTAAAAAAGATGCCCGATTTTGCTGCTGCTGTTGATAAAATTCAAAAATCGGTTAAAAATCCGTCGCCGCTTACTTACGAAGAAAAAGTTAAAAACTGGGTTAAAACCATTAATGAAAAAGATACTGGCTACGTAAACGGGGAAGCCAAATGGGCAGTTGCAGATGTAAATGGCTGGAAGAAAATGACCATTCCTACTTTATGGGAAGATGCTTCACTTAAAAATTTCGACGGTATTGTATGGTTTACCAAAAAAATAAACATACCAGAAAATTGGAAAAAAAATGGCACTAAACTTAATTTAGGCACTATTGATGATAACGATATCACTTTTGTAAATGGCGTAAAGGTTGGCGAAACCGAAGGCTACAATGTTGGACGTGTATACACTTTACCTGCCGATTTATTGAAAACAGGCGAAAACACTATTACCGTGCGCGTATTTGACAGCGGCGGTGGTGGTGGCATTTATGGCGAAACCAAAGATTTAAACCTGAGCAATTCAAGCGGTGAGCAAATTGCTTTAACCGGCGACTGGAGCTATAAAGTTGGTCTCGATTTAAAAAAAGCAGAAGCCATGCCTTTCGAAGAAAATGGCCCGAACAGGCCTACGGTGCTTTATAATGCCATGATGCATCCTTACATTCAGTTTGCCATTAAAGGTGCTATTTGGTACCAGGGAGAAAGTAATGCCGACAGGGCTTATCAGTACCGTGAGTTGTTTTCAACCATGATTAAAGACTGGCGTCAAAAATGGGGGCAAGGCGATTTCCCTTTTTATTTTGTACAACTGGCTAATTTTATGCAGGCAGACCAGGTTCCTGTCGAGTCTGCCTGGGCCGAACTGCGCGAAGCCCAGCTAAAAACACTTGCGCTGCCCAATACAGGCATGGCTACCATTATCGATATAGGCGAAGCCAAAGATATTCACCCTAAAAACAAACAAGAGGTAGGTAGGAGGCTGGGATTGATTGCTTTAGCAAAAACCTATGGTCAGAAAATTAACTTTTCAGGACCGGTTTATCAATCGCAAAAAGCGGAAGGAAAACAAATTACATTAACTTTTAGTAATATCGGGAACGGACTTAAAGCCGGCGATGGAGCTGAACTTAAAGGTTTTGCTATTGCTGGTGCAGATAAGAAATTTTATTGGGCAAAGGCTGTAATAAAAGGAAACCAGGTGGTGGTAAGCAGCAGCGAAGTGACCAATCCGGTAGCTGTTCGTTATGCCTGGGGAAATAACCCTGTTTGCAATCTGGTTAGCAACGATGGTTTACCCGCTTCACCATTCAGAACCGATACCTGGCAGGGAATAACTTTTGGAAAGAAGTAACTTTTCGGTTTGCTGTAAATTTGTGCAATTTGTGTGTTTAAAAACGTGCAATTGAGGCAATTATTAAAGAGCCACATTTTTTTGTGGCTTACTTTATATTTTTACAGCATAACCGGAAATTATGCCAAATACTTTATCCGATCAGGAAACCATTCTCCTGATTGCTGATCTCGAAGAAAAATTACTTGATGGAGTTAAAAAAACGGATCTTGGAATATTAGATTTGTTATTTGCCGATGGAATGATTTTTCACGATCACTATGGCAATGTATTAGATAAAGAAATGGATATGGATTCCTATCGCAATGGCCTGGTTTCAATCCATAAAATCAACGTATCCAAGCGCGAGATACGTGTTTTCGACTCTATTGTTGTGGTTTCGGCCAGTCTTTTTATAAAAGGTAAATATGCCAATATACTGCTTAACGGTAAATATCAATGGCTAAGGGTATGGGCAAAGGTACAGGAAGACTGGAAAGTGATTTCGGCCAGCTGTACCAGCATTTCCATTTAATTAATGAGCTTAAAAAAAGAACGGGGAATAACCATTAAGGCTATCCCCCGATTCTAAATTAACGCTCTCTGGTACTAATATAGAACTAATCTCAACTTTCTCCAAAAACCTCGCACACTCCGGGCAACCAGGCAAAGCCTGATGCATCTGGACCTGGTTAATATCCGTGTTTAAGTGTAAACCCTACACCTGCAAGTTGTAAATGTTTTTTTCCATTCTGAATGAGTTTTATTGAAGAGGCTATCTGCAAAAGGAAAAGCTTTCGATCGGAATTATTTTTAAACAGCTTACTAAATCGTTTTAATATTCTGTCAAAATAATTATTTTTATAAAAAAATAGCTAACCAATTAACCGCTTTATGAAAAGAATAGTAAAACCACTTTTTTTCCTAGTTTCCTGTCTATCAATCCATACTTCGCAAGCACAAAGTTTAAACGAGTTTAATAAAGCACCTCTTAAGCAAGATGTTTATGTACAATTGCCAATAGGCAGTATTAAGGCTAAAGGGTGGTTGTTAAAGCAACTTGAGGAGCAGCGCGATGGTGCTACCGGAATGGCAGAAGAACTATATGCGGCAAAAGACGATTTGGGTAAGAATACCGATTGGTTGGGAGGCGATGGCAACAGCTGGGAGCGTGTACCATACTATGTTAAAGGTTTGGTGGCCTTAGCTTATACCCTTGATGATGCCGGCTTGAAAGCAAAAGCACAGAAATATATCGATTGGACATTAAATAGCCAGCAAGTCAATGGTTTGTTTGGGCCGGTTAAAATGAAAGACTGGTGGCCGCGTATGCCCATGATGTATGCTTTACAAAACTATTACGAAGCTACAAATGATAGCAGGGTAGTCCCTTTTTTAACTAAATACTTCAAATATCAGCTGGCCAATCTCGATGCCGAACCATTAAAAGAATGGGCAAAATCAAGAGCAGGAGATAATATGGAAATCGCCATCTGGCTTTATAACAAAACTGGCGATCAGGATTTACTAAAACTGGTAGAAAAACTGAAGCAACAGGCTTACCCATGGATTGACATTTACACCAACAATGGATTTTACTTTTATGGCGATGATTTCCAACCCAAACACATGGTTAATGTGGCCCAGGCGCTAAAGTTTCCGGTGGTTTATGCACAGTTTCACGATAGTCCGGCTAATACTGCTGCCTTTTCTAAAGGGATTGCGCATATCATGCACGATCATGGCCAACCAGAAGGTCTGGGCTCAGGAACAGAATTTCTGGCTGGTACAAGCAGCATCGAAGGAGTAGAAACTTGCACGGTAGTAGAGTGGATGCAAAGCCTGGAAACGGCTGCCAAAATTATCCACGAGGCTAACATTGGCGATCAGCTCGAAAAAGTGGCTTTTAATGCATTACCTGCACAGTTTAGCCGCGATTTTAAAAACCACTCTTATTATACTTTGCCCAACCAGGTTCAGAGTGTACATGGCGAACACGGTTTTAACCAGGATTATGGTTCGGGGATTATTTCAAGTCCATATTCGGGCTACGGCTGTTGTCGCTACAATATGCACATGGGCTGGCCTTATTATGTGAAAAACAGTGCTGTAGCAACTCCCGATAAAGGTATCGCCATTATAACCTACGGACCAATGGAAATAGAGACTTTCGTTAACGGGAACCAAAAAATAAAAATTACCGAAACTACTAATTATCCTTTCGAAGAACAGATTAATTTAAATGTGTCACTTTCATCCGCTGAAACTTTTCCACTGGTATTGCGGGTACCCACCTGGGCTTTAAAACCTGTAATTAAGTTAAACGGAAAGGTTTTAACTGGCGTAAAAGCAGGCGAGATGTTTAAAATCCAGCGCCAATGGCAAAATAACGATCAGCTTGAACTTAATTTCCCGATGGAAGTGGGCAGCGAGCAACAGGTAAATAACGCTGTAAGCATCACGCGTGGGCCAATCGTTTATGCCCTCGAAATTAAATCAGCGAATAAAGTAACCAAAACACATGCTGTTGCAGGTTTCACCGATTATGAAATCCGTCCCGAATCGCCCTGGAATTACGGATTATCACTAAACAATGGTAAACTGGCTAGCAACTTCAGGATTGTAAAATCAGCCATGACCGAAAATCCATTTATTGCATCTACTTCGCCGGTTAAATTAAAAGTGCAGGCCAAAAAGATTCCTTCCTGGGGCTTATCTTATCATAAAATGGCGGCCTTCGATGTACCTTTTAGTCCGGTACTTTCAACAGAGCCTGATGAAGAAGTAACTTTAGTGCCTTACGGATCGGAAAATATCCGTTTAAGTTGTTTCCCAGTAATCGGAACACCAAAAAAAACGACCAAAAGCCTGACCGAAAATTTTGATCAGGGTATGCCTGGTAACTGGGTGTTTTATGGTGGAGGCTGGTTTTGGAAAGATGGCCAGGTTAATGCCGCTTCAAATGCTGGCTCAGGTGGTTTTGGTATAAACGGATCTAAATATGTAGCCAATGGTACCGATTTTAAAGATTTTACCTATCAGGCCGATGTTAAGATCAATACTCTCGGCGATGCTGGTTTAATGTTCAGGGTTTCCGACCCGGCAATTGGTCCCGATGCTTACCAGGGTTATTACGTAGGTTTAGATCAGCCCAATGGCAACGTGATTTTTGGTAAAGCCAATGGCCAAAAGTGGGAACTGCTAAAAACCGAAAAATATCCGGTAGAAATGAATAAAATGTATACCTTAAAAGTAATTGCTAAAGCCGATAAATTTGATATTTTTGTTAACGGTGCTGCTAAACCGGTTCTTTCTGTAACCGATAGCCAGTACCAGTCGGGTAGTATTGGGTTGAGGACTTATAAAGCGTTGGCCAGTTTCGATTCGGTAAAGATTAACGCTTTTTAACATCCTTTAAATCCCATATATAACTTTGCGGCAAGAAATTTGTTAATGTAATTGCTATAAAACAATATAATTATGAAATTATACAAATCAATCCCAATAATGCTTTTTACTGTGGCACTTGCCGCAGGTTGTGTAAGTAATAAGAAATATGCAGAACTTCAGGATACTTACGCTAAGTTGAGAGAAAGAAACCAGGAGTTGAGTAATAAATACCAGGATAGCCAGCGCGAATTGAGCGGAAGCACCAGTAGGGTAAAAAGTTTAGAAGAACAGATCGCTTCAGAAAGGTCGAATGTTAAGGCTTTACAAGATGCCTTAAATAAATGTTTAAATTCGAGTAACCAGGGTAATGTAAATATCTCCAAACTGGTTGATGAGATTAACAGTTCGAATAAATACATTAAGCAGCTGGTGAATGCCAAAAATAAAAGCGATTCGCTTAATATGGTGTTAACTAACAATTTAACCCGTTCATTAAGCCGCGAAGAATTAGGGGATGTAGATGTTCAGGTGCTTAAAGGTGTGGTATATATATCGCTGGCTGATAATATGCTTTATAAATCAGGTAGTTATGAGGTTTCTGATAAAGCAGGCGAAACATTAAGTAAAATCGCTAAAATTATTAAAGATTACGATACCTACGATGTGCTGATTGAAGGTAATACCGATAACGTGCCTATTGCACAAACCAATATTCGCAACAACTGGGATTTAAGTGCCCTGCGTGCTTCATCTGTTGTACAGGTACTGCAAACCAAATACGCTGTCGATCCGAAAAGATTAACAGCAGGAGGACGCGGTGAGTTTAATCCGATTGCAGATAACAGTACGGCAGGAGGTAAAGCGAAGAACAGGCGTACCCAGATCATTATTACACCTAAATTAGATCAGTTTATGGATTTAATTGGTAAAGCTCCGGAGCAATCTCAGAAATAAATTCAGTTTTATAAAATCGATAAAGAGGCAGTCCATTTTTGGGCTGCCTCTTTTGTGTTACAAATTCACCGTAAACCTAATATTTTATTAATTTTGCGGCTCCTTATCAAAAGATCATGAGAAAACGAATTAGGAGGCATTATCGTACCGCAAAATATATAGTTTATAAAGAAACCTTAATTGATTTTAAAGAGCACCTCTGGACATTTATAGGCGCTTTTCTGGGGATTGCCATCATGGGGTTGCTCAATTCTAAATACTATACCGCTTACGATAATCTGTTTATAATTGGTTCTTTCGGCGCATCATCAGTGCTTATTTATGGTATTATTAATAGTCCGCTGGCACAACCACGTAATTTAATTGGCGGGCATGTAGTCTGTGCACTCGTAGGAGTAACCATTCACAAATTGATTCCCGGCGAACTCTGGCTGTCATCGGCACTTTCAGTGGCGCTATCTATTGTATTAATGCAGATTACCAAAACCCTGCATCCTCCGGGAGGGGCAACAGCATTGATTGCCAACATTGGCTCGCCAAAAATCCAGTCGTTAGGCTACCTGTATGTGCTTAGTCCGGTATTAACCGGTGCCTTAATTTTATTACTGGTGGCCATTTTCGTTAACAACAGAACTTCGCACAGAAGTTATCCTAATAATAAAAAATGGTATAGAGTGTGGCACAGGTATCGCCGTTAGGTCAATCTGTACGCCTAATTTTAGAAAAGTACACTGTTCAGTAACCTAAGAATTAGGCACTGAAAGGTTTTTCTTTTGCTGGCTTAAGTAAGCCGTTATTTGCTGTAAAGTAATACATCTGGTTGCTCTTACAGCAGATTTGAGTGCCTCCGAGGAAACACCCAGGCGGTTGGCCCAGTAATTTCGATCTGTTTCTTCCGACAATAAGATAATTTCGTCTTGAATACCAGTGGTTGGGTTGAGATTTTCCATGTTCGCGATAATTAATTTATAAAAACAGTAATAATCAGACTTTGATTTGCATTCGTTTTGGCGTCTTGCTTACACAACGTGCTGTATTCACCCTCGATCGGCACTTAATTGTGTAATCACACACCAATAAAATATAATTGAATACTCAACTGGACATGAATATTGAGCTCAGTTTATTAAGCTGCTTTGATGCGATAAAAGTAATTTATTTTATTGATAATAACAAGCTGTAAAGCAGTTAGTTAAAATATTTTTGGTAAAACGTTTTTCTAATCAGGTTAAATAAATTGCTGATTTTCAGGTGGTAATTTTATTTCTGAACAATGTTTTTAAACTAACCGTACATTTTGGTATTATTAATTCGTTTTAGTAAAAATAAAATAATCAGTACAACGTAAAGTTGTGCAATTTTTATGATTTATGTATTTTTAATGATACGTAAATTAACTATAATTGTTAATTATTTATTGAATTATTCTTTTTTAATGGGCGATAAGAGAAGGGGAGAGATTGTAGAGATTGATTTTGAACAGGGGCTGGGTACCATCATAGATGAAAACGGTCAGGATATTCAGTTTCAGTTAGATGAAATCTCCGATCAGGTTAATCTGAATGCTAAGGTGTTTTTCGAAATTGATTTAGGTCAAAGTGGTTTGGTCGCAATTAAAGTCGAATATGAAAAAGTCGGAATATCCGGCTGATTGTTTAATGCGTGTAAGATAATGTAACCTGTTCTTCTACCGGCAGGCTAAAATAAAACGTAGAACCTTTCCCGAATTTACTTTCTACCCATATTTTTCCCTCGTGCCTTTTGATAATTTCAGCGCAAATGTACAATCCAACGCCAAAGCCTGCAATTGTTTTGGTCACCGCGCTATCTACCCTGAAAAAACGATCGAAAAGTTTTGGTATATTATTTTCTTTAATCCCAATGCCCTCATCTTCTACACTAATAACTACCTGGGCGTCTATTGTTTCACATTTTATGGCAATTAAAGAATCTTTTTTAGAGTATTTGGCTGCATTGCCAATCAGATTACTGATTACATTGCCAATTTTTTCCATATCGGCATTTACAAATGTTTGTTCTAAGCCAATTACCTGTATAAAATGACTGGGTAGAACGAGTCTGTTTTCTTCAGCAATAGTTTTAATTAAGGCAATCATATCGAAATCGGTCTTGTTCAATAAAATCTTGCCCGATTCTAATAATGAAACATTAAGGAAGCCATCAATCATTAGCGACATTCTTTTTAATTGGAGATTTACCTTGTCAAGTGTTTCAATAGCGAAATCATGATTGGTTTCCTTTAGTTTATACTGCAAAAGCTGTACGTAGGCACTTAGCGATGTTAATGGAGTTTTAAGTTCGTGACTAACCATTCCGATAAAATCATTCTTTCTGATTTCATCCTGTTTATGTTCGGTAATGTCTAAAACTGCCCCAGCAATATACACGGGTTTTCCTTCCGCATTATAGTATGCTTTACCGGCAGTTCTTAGCCACTTGGTTTTGTTGGCAGAGCCTTTGATCTTAATCTGGTATTCTACATTAAAGGCTGTTCGGTTGTGCAGTGCTTTACGGATACTGCTCGAAAGGAATTCGATATCTTCTTCTGCAATTAACTCTTTGGCTTCTTCCAACCCCATGCGGTTATTTTCCAATTCATAAATTTGCTGTGCCCGCTCAGATAAAAGTACTTTTTTGCTTTCAAGGTCCACGTTCCACGAACCCATCTCCGAAGCATCCATGGCTAGTTTTAAGATGTCTTTTGCTTTTAAAAGCTCTTTCTTGAAATTTACTTCTTCGGTTATATCTTTAATGATAGCTAAAATCCGTGTAACCTCATTTTTGTCATTTTTCAGGGGTTGGTACAAGGCTACAAAGTACCCGTCAAATACCGCAGTCGAAATTTTTAACTCATTGATTGTTAATGGTGATCCGGTTTTGAAAATCTCTTTCACACGGTTTAATATCTGCCTTTGTTGAGCCAGTTCGGGGCGGGCCTGCTCCTGCGGAATCCCGATTACTTCTTTTCTTGTTTTTCCCCAAAGCTTTAAAATGTTATCGTTGGCATATTCAGTAACAAGATCAGTGCCTCTTAGCACGCACATGCCTAAGGGAGCCTGTTCAAAGAACCCCCTAAACCTGGTTTCGCTTTCTGACAGCTCAAACAAAATATGCTCCAGGTCATTTTCGTTAATCGGGACTTCTTTTAATGAGCAGATAATATATTCGACAGGCTGGCTGTTCTGTAGCACAGGAGAGAATTCCAGCTCCCACTTTACGTTCGGTGAATTAGAATAAATGGGATGTATGACCAGGTTAATTTGTTTTTTTTGTTCACTTACCTGTTGTACCGCATTAATTAACAAATCTCTTTCCTCATCCGATAGAAGTGTTGGTATAATATCTACATCGTAAAATTTTAAATTTCCTCCAATACGTGCAATTAAGGCCCGGTAAGCATCGTTATGTTCTATAACAACCAGTAAAGGCTTAATTTTAAAAATAATTATTGGGTTATGAGCATGTTTTAATAAGGCTTTTAGCAGGGATGAGGTTAAGTCTATCATAATTTGATTCACGCTTATCCAAATATAACCGTTAACCAGCTAATCACCAACCAATTTATATCAATAGCATCATATTATCATTAAATGTGCTTCTAGTAGCAGGGAAAACATGTTTTTCTCATTGACAAATGTTTTTTTAAGGTTCTTTTTTTTACTTTTTTTATTGAAATGATCTTTCGAACAAACAATTTTTATCGATATGTGTTTCATGAAGGGTCGGTGATATGTTGTATATCTCTCACGCGGCAACAATAACATTTAGTTAAGCTAATGAATCCCGAAAAAAAATATACTTTAAATAAGTGGGGGATCTTTAATGGATTTTCGCCATTGATTACAGTCTTTAGGTCATACCATGATTTAACTCCCGAAATAGAGTACTTTATTAATCAGCATACTTTTCCCGTTATTTTTAAAAAAAATAAGTTTATCTCTTCACCCTTGCACCGCAACGAATATGCATATCTCATTGTTAAAGGTGTTGTTCGGGGGTATTTGAAAGATGACAAAAAGGAATTTACAACCTGGATTGCTAAAGAGGGCGAGCTGATTGGCAGCTCATACAGTTTCGGCAATTGGAACAAATCTATTGAAGAATATATTCAGGCTTTAGAAGAAGTGGAGGCTGTTGCTATACCTTACGATATTTATGTACAGCTATACGATATTGATCATATTACCAATTATATCGGACGAAAAATTATCCAGCTCCATTACTTTCAGTCATGCGAAAGGGCATTGATTTCAAGATTGCAAACTGCCGAAAAGAAATACATCCGTTTTATGCAATCTTATCCAGGTTTGGTAAGTAGGGTAGGCTTAAAATATATTGCCTCTTTTCTTGGCATTCGCATAGAAACACTAAGCCGGATCAGATCCAGATTAATAATAAGTACTACTGTTACAACTTAGGCTATTTACTGTTAATTAAGGCTTTATTTTGGTGTTATTTTAAAGTAAAAAAAATGTAAAGAAAACAAAGTAAATCCTTGACTCATTTTTTAGTTGTAGCGCTATATTTCTCTAAATCGACTAATTTGTAATACACATTATTTGAATTTTAAGCCCTAAATGAGTGATTTTTAAGGTTGAAAATGATTTTTGTGTATTTTTTTATAAAATTATTGTATTAATAATCAGCTTGTTATGTTTTATTTTTAATTAAAGAACGTCATTTATACGATTTAACATTTCTTACTTACATTTTTTTAAAAATTTATATATATTTGTTCTTACCCTTTCGAGGGTATGTTTTTCATAGGTAGATGTAGGGTCAGAACATTGTTCTGGCCCTTTTTTATTTTTAATCAATTCAGAAAACCTACTTTTGTTTTATGGTTAAAAAGAAAGTGATAGTGGCGGTTACAGGTGCCAGTGGTTCGGTTTATGCTAAAGTGTTGTTCGGTGAGTTCTTAAAACTGAAAGAGCAGATTAGTGCGGTAGGAGTGGTAATGAGCGATAACGCAAAAAAGGTTTGGGAATACGAGCTTGGAAATCAGGATTACAAACATTTTGCTGATTTTAAATTTTACAGTAAAAATGATTTTAATGCGCCCTTTGCTTCTGGTTCGGCAAAGTACGATACCATGATAATTGTACCCTGCTCAATGGGTACTCTGGGCCGCATTGCGCATGGCATTTCTAACGACTTAATTACGAGGGCTGCTGATGTAATTCTGAAAGAACGCAGGAAACTGATTGCAGTAGTACGCGATACACCTTTTAGTTTAATCCACATCAACAACATGAAAACTGTGACCGAAGCCGGTGGAATTATTTGTCCAGCAAACCCATCGTTCTACAGTTTACCCAAAACAATTGAAGAAGTTGCCGGTACGGTAATTAGCCGGGTTTTGGATTTGGCAGGCTTCGAGCAGGAAAGTTACCGCTGGCAGGAAAAGTAGTTGGCAGTTTGCTAAACTTTAAATATTTTTGACTGATTTAAACCAACATTCATGAAACTATTTTTACGCTCTTGCTTATGCTGCGCATCGTTATGTGCTTTTTTTTTCCAGTGTTAGCGCACAGGATTTTCTGATTACTTCAGAAAATGATACCCTAAGAGGAGAAATTAAGAAGCAATTTATTAGCTTTTACAGATTCAAACCAGAGGGGGCAACTAATTTTAATAAAATTAAGATTAATGAAACTAAAGAATTTTATAAAGCTGAAAAGGAGATTAACTATCTGATTAAACTACGTCCGGAAAAAAGAAGCCCTGATTTTTTACAAAGATTAGTTAGGGGTAAAATTGATTTGTTTGAGTATTACAGGCAGACTGGGAATAATAAGGTTGATATTGTTTGGTATGCTAGTAAAGAAAATGGAGAATTGCTGGAGGTAAAAAGCAATCACGTCTTTGGCGCACGAAGTGAACGCAAAGATAAGTTGTATAGCCTAATCGGTGATAAGCCTGAATTGCTCGAAAAGTTTAAGAAAGATGATAGTTACAGTTTTGATGCTGTAAAAGAATGCATCAAATCATATAATGCAAATTAAATCAATCAATTCCAATGTTTAAGCCTGTTTTTATGCTAGCCATCCTGCTAGCATCTGGTATATTCCTATCTGGATGCGAAAAAAGAGCATGTCCGGAAGGGATGCATGAGCAGCGATTGAAAGATGGTGCTACGATATGTGTTCCAAATAATTTATAGTCTGTATTTTGTCAGTTATTTATTCTCAAATATATTGTCTCGAATCTAATCTCTAAAAATAGTATCTTTGCAGCCTCAATGAAAAAGGTCGCATTTTATACATTAGGTTGTAAACTCAATTTCTCTGAAACCTCTACAATCGGTCGTTTATTTACCGATGCAGGTTATGCAGTTGTAGAATTTCAGGATCAGGCCGATGTTTATGTGATTAATACATGCTCTGTTACCGACCATGCGGATAAAAAATGCCGTAAGGTAGTTAAAGAGGCTTTAAAATATTCGCCAAATGCTTTTGTAACCATTGTGGGTTGCTACGCACAGTTAAAACCACAGGAAATTGCCGAAATAGAAGGTGTTGACATGGTTTTGGGCGCTGCTGAAAAATTCAGGATTGTTGAGTATATCAGCAATTTAACCAAACAGCCTAAAGCGGTGGTGTACCAGCAAAATATCGAAAAGGTAAACCACAATTTTATTGCTTCTTATTCGATTGGCGATAGAACCCGTACCTTTTTAAAAGTGCAGGATGGTTGCGATTACCCGTGTACTTATTGTACCATTCCACTGGCTCGTGGCGCAAGCCGTAGCGATACCATTGAAAATGTGGTTAACCGTGCCAAAATGATTGCCGAAAGTGGTGTAAAAGAAATTGTGTTAACAGGAGTAAATCTTGGCGATTTTGGTATCCGCAATGGCGAACGTGAAGATAAATTCTTTGATCTGGTAAAGGCCCTTGATAAAGTTGAAGGCATTGAAAGGATTCGGATATCATCTATCGAACCCAATTTGTTAAGCAATGAAATTATTGAGTTTGTGGCTACATCGAAAAGGTTTGTGCCGCATTTTCATATTCCTTTGCAATCGGGCTCTGATAAAATCCTGGGCTTAATGCGCCGTCGTTACCGCAGGGATTTATATGTGGAGCGGGTAGCCAAAATTAAAGAAGTAATGCCACATTGCTGTATCGGTGTTGATGTAATTGTGGGCTTCCCTGGCGAAACCAAAGAAGATTTCTTAGATACTTACCAGTTTTTAAACGGATTGGATATTTCTTACCTGCATGTATTTACCTATTCGGAGCGCGAACTAACCGCTGCCGCCGAAATGAAAGGTGTAGTTGCAGGCAGCGAACGAAACGAACGCAGTAAAATGCTTCATATCCTCTCTGATAAAAAACGCAGAGCTTTCTACGAATCGCAGGTTGGCAGTGATGCCGAAGTACTTTTCGAAGCCGATCAAAAATCGGGCTACATGCATGGTTTTACCAAAAACTATGTAAAAGTACGTGCCAAATACGATCCTGTTATGGTTAATGAATTAAAAGCGGTTAAACTTGTAGCCATTACTGCCGATGGGGAAGTGGAAGTAGCCGAACTGGAAACCACCTACGCGCATCATTAAGAAAGTCAGAAGCCCGGCGTCTGAAGCCTGATTGTATATTCTTTTGTATACCTGCTGGAGTTTGTAATCTGTCTTTTTCCATTACAAGGATCGTCATTTCAAGCGGAGCACAGCGTAATCGAGAACCACGCAGTGTTCAGCGAAGCTAAATCTTTTAACTTTAATCTTTGGTTTTTGAGCTTTCTCTTTTAGTCTATAAGCTTTAGTCTTTATCCTTTCACCTTTAGTCTTTCTTTCCTATCTTCGCAACAAATAATTTGTATGTTTCCTACCGTTTCACATTTCTTAGAGTACTTATTCGGAATTAACCTGCCGCTTCCTTTTAACACTTTTGGTGTTTTTGTAGCACTTGCATTTGTAGCTGGCTATTGGGCATTTACAAAAGAGCTTAAACGCAAAGAAGCCTTAGGCATTCTGCAGCCCATCAAAAAAACAATTGTAGTAGGTAAACCTGCCACTACTACCGAGCTGATTATGAATGGTCTTTTTGGCTTTGTAATTGGCTATAAACTGGTTTACGCATTTTTAAACTATAAGCTTTTTGTAAATGATGCACAGTCGGTCTTAATGTCGGCTAAAGGAAATATTATTGGTGGATTATTTTTTGCCGGCTTATTTGCTTATTGGGATTATACCGAGAAAAACAAGCACAAGTTAGATAAACCCAAAGAAACCCAGGTTACCATTCATCCATACCAAATAATGAGCAACCTGATAGTTTGGGCGGCCATTTGGGGTTTTTTAGGAGCTAAATTCTTTGATAATTTAGAGTATTGGGATGATTTTGTACAACACCCTATCGAAAGGCTTTTATCATTTAGTGGTTTAACCTTTTACGGAGGCTTAATTTGTGGTGGTGCTGCGGTATTAATTATCGCCAGAAGAAACGGCATTAAACCTTTGCATATGCTTGATGTAGGTGGACCAGGAATGATGCTGGCCTATGCTGTAGGTCGTATTGGCTGCCATATGGCTGGCGATGGCGACTGGGGCATTGTTAATGCAAATCCGAAACCCTTTTCGTGGCTGCCAGATTGGTTATGGTCTTACAAATACCCAAACAATGTGGTAGGTGAGGGTATTCCGATTCCAGGTTGCGGACCGGGTAAATTTTGCAACGAGCTGGCCCAAGGAGTATATCCAACTCCAATTTACGAAGTAATTATCTGTTTAATACTCTTTGCTTTTCTATGGAGCATCAGAGATAAAATAAAAGCACCAGGTTTAATGTTTGGTATATACATGATATTAAACGGTCTTGAACGTTTCTGTATTGAATTAATCCGCGTAAACTCAAAATACCATGTATTTGGTTTATCGTTTACACAGGCCGAAATGATTTCTACCTTTCTGGTTGTAGGTGGTATAGCTTTAAGTGCTTATGCCCTAAGAAACAAGAATAAACTGGCTTAAATTACTTTCTTTTAAATTCATTTTATACCCAACAACCCATTGCGGTTTTTGTTCAACAGTTATGAATTACGAATTAATATGCAATAAGGTGATCGCTATTGTAAGGCTTACCGGAAATTTTATCCGTAAAGAAGCCATGCAGTTCGATGCAAAAAAAATTGAATACAAAGGTTTAAATGATATGGTTTCTTATGTAGATAAAACTGCAGAACAGAAACTGGTTCAGAACCTCGAAAAACTGATTCCCGATGCTGGTTTTATCACCGAAGAAAAAACGATTAGCAGGGTAGGTAAAACCTATACCTGGATTATCGATCCGTTGGATGGAACTACTAATTTTATTCACGGCATTCCCGCTTACGGGATTAGTGTAGCGCTGTACGAAGATGGCTTACCTGTTGTAGGGGTTGTTTATGAACTGAACAGAGCCGAAATGTTTTATTCTTTTAAAGGTGGTAATGCTTTTTTAAATAAGAAAGAAATTAACGTGTCGGTTAACCCCGATTTAAAATCTAGTTTATTAGCTACAGGTTTTCCTTATTACCAATTCGATAATCAAGAGAAGTATTTGAAATTATTGGCCGAAATGATGCAGAAAAGCCATGGTGTTCGCCGAATTGGTGCCGCTGCGATAGATTTGGTGTACACGGCCTGTGGGCGCTTTGATGCCTTTTTTGAATACAACCTGCAACAATGGGATTTTGCAGCTGGCTGTTTCATTGTGCAACAGGCAGGTGGCGAAGTTTTCGATTTTTCGGGCGGTGACAATTACTTTGAAAAGAGAGAAATTCTGGCTACCAACGGCAAATTAACAGCAGAAATGCTGGAAGCCATTAAAAGGCATTTTTAGTAATTTACTCACCATCGTCAGCCTGAATTTATTTCAGCGTCTCATACGAATTAAAGAGATGCCAAATAAATCTTATAGCTACCAGATCAGCAAGACCTGAAATTTTAAATCTGCTACTAAATCCTTGCTATCTGCGAGAAATAATAGCTGTCTTTAAAATAGCTTAAAAACAAAAGAGGGTTCACTAATTAGCGAACCCTCTTTGTTTATGTATAATGAAAAATGCACAAATTTAAAGCGCTTCCGAAACCACTTCGGTTACTTCAGGTACCATGCGTTGTAACAGGTTCTGGATACCCGATTTAAGTGTAATAGTAGAAGACGGACAACCACTACACGAGCCACGTAATTCTACAGTAACCACACCTTCATCAAATGATTTATAGGTAATGGCACCGCCATCCTGCTCAACCGCCGGGCGCACGTAGTCATGTAAAATCTGCTGGATTTTAATTTCAGTTTCTGTACCCTCAAAAGTTGGTACTTCATCAGCAGTTGCTTCTTTAATTTTTAATTCAGATTCAACAGCTCCCTTGACAAACTCTTTTAAAATGGCTTCAATATCTGCCCATTCTGCGTCGTCTGTTTTGGTAACCGTAACAAAGTTACTGGCGAAAAAAACACCAGAAACAAAGCTGAATTTAAATAACTCCTTGGCAAATGGCGAGTGTTCTGCACTTTCTTTAGTGGCAAAATCTTCGCTACCATTTATTAATAGCTTATTTACCATGAATTTCATGGTTGCCGGGTTTGGAGTTTGTTCTGTATATACGTTAATCGTCATGTCCTAATCAATTTGAATAAACAAAATTAACAATTCGTGTTTAATAAAGCGTGGCGTAGCTGTCTGCTTAGCGTCAATTTAATTTGACTAGAAAATACCAGTGTAGTTAAACGGCGTAATTGTTCTCAACTGAGCTTTTACTTCTTCCTTTACCGCTAAGCCCTCAATAAATTCGGCAATACTTGCTGCGTTAATTTTTGAGTTCGTACGTGTTAGTTCTTTTAAAGCCTCGTAAGGGTTAGGGAAATTTTCTCTGCGCAATACCGTTTGTATAGCTTCGGCAACTACGGCCCAGTTTTCATCTAAGTCGGCCGCTAATGCAGCTTCGTTAAGTAAAATTTTGTTAAGTCCCCTTAATGTTGCGTTAATGGCTATTAAAGTATGTCCAAACGGAACACCCACATTTCTTAAAACGGTTGAGTCAGTCAAATCCCTTTGTAAACGCGAAATAGGTAGCTTCGCTGCAAAAAACTCGAATAAAGCATTGGCAATACCGGCGTTACCTTCCGCATTTTCAAAATCGATCGGGTTAACCTTGTGTGGCATGGCCGACGAACCGATTTCTCCTGCTTTTATTTTTTGTTTGAAATAATTTT
Organism: Pedobacter sp. KBW01; assembly: GCF_003852395.1. Taxonomy (NCBI): domain Bacteria; kingdom Pseudomonadati; phylum Bacteroidota; class Sphingobacteriia; order Sphingobacteriales; family Sphingobacteriaceae; genus Pedobacter; species Pedobacter sp. KBW01. The sequence continues at coordinate 370,639 of NZ_QAJQ01000007.1, read as the reverse complement.
TAGAAATGTAAGTCCAGATGTCGCGGTCTAAATCGATAATGATATTGTTAATGCGTTTTAAAGCATCACATTGCGCTGCAAACTGATCGTAGTGCTCAATTTGTGTGGTGTGTTGCGCGCGGCTTAAGCCCAGGGTTTCGTTTACAAACTGGTTTGAAAAATCAACCCATTTCACCTCAGGGTAAGCAATGTGGTGTGCATTGAAGTTTCCGGTAGCACCACCAAATTTGGCGCTGTTAGGGATAGCTTTTAAATTTTCTACCTGGATGCTTAAACGCTCGGCAAAAACCAAAAACTCTTTACCCAGTTTGGTTGGAGAGGCCGGCTGACCGTGGGTATGCGCCAGCATCGGTACTTCTTTCCATTCCGTAGCTAATGCATTTATTTTGGCAATCAGTTCGGTAATTGCAGGATAATAACTTTCGTTCAAAGCCAGCTTAATCGAATAAGGGATGGCAGTGTTGTTAATGTCTTGTGAGGTTAAGCCAAAATGGATAAACTCTTTATAATTTTGAAGCGATAGGCCATCAAATTTACTTTTGATGAAATATTCAACCGCTTTAACGTCGTGATTGGTAACTTTTTCAGTCTCTTTAATTTCTAAAGCATCAGCTTCCGAGAAATTTTCGTGTATTTTACGTAATTCGGCATAAAGATTTTTATCAAAGTTTTGCAAGCCAGGCAGGTTGATATCGCAAAGCGCGATAAAATATTCGATTTCTACAAAAACACGGTATTTAATCAGTGCTTCTTCTGAAAAGTAAGCAGCTAAATTTTCGGTAGTTTTTCTGTAACGACCATCAACAGGTGAAATAGCTTGTAGTGATGTTAAATTCATTATACGGATTATATTTTTGCCGCAAATTTACTACAATTGATGGATTTTAAGGGATTTAAAAGCTAAAGAATTCAGATTAAAAGCAAAAAAGGCTTCAGTTTTACCTGAAGCCTTTTATTAGGTTAACTGAAGCTACTATTTTTTAGTACTATCTTTTGCTAAAGTATCTTTAACTGTAGAATCTTTTACTGTAGTGTCTTTTACAGTTGTATCAACTACTGTAGAGTCTACTTTAGAAGAATCTGCTGCGCCATCTTTCTTTTCTGATTTACAGGCAACAACTGATAGAGATAAAGCAAGAGCTAGAAAGCCTAATTTGAATGCATTTTTCATGTTTTTTTAATTTGTAGTGGTTTTTGAAATTAATTACTTACTAATTTATACAAATAACCTAAAAAAGTAACCCGCTTTAAATAAAAAAAAAGCTTTGATCGAAAAATCAAAGCTTTTTTTGTGTTATTTTAGAAATATACTAGTGTTTTACCTCTGTTGTGGTAGTTGTGGTTTTAACAGCAGTGTCTTTAACCGTCGAATCTTTTACTGTAGTGTCTTTTGCGGTAGTATCAGTTACAATTGTTGATGAATCTGTAACGGCGGTATCGCTGGTACCTTCTGCTTTTTTTCCTGATTCGCCGCAAGCTGCAATGGTAAGAGATAAAGCCATGGCTAAAAAGCCTAGTTTAAATGCATTTTTCATGTTGATTTTGTTTTTAGGGTTAATACATACTTTTAATGACCCGAAACCGGAAAAGGTAACCCGTATTAATTAAAAAAGCCCTTGAAAATAAATTCAAGGGCTTTTTGTATAGGTAAAGTTAAAACTAGTGTTTAACTTCAGTTGTAGTAGTTGTAGTTTTTACAGCTGTATCTTTAACTGTAGAATCTTTAACTGTAGTATCTTTTGCAGTAGTGTCAGTAACGATAGTTGAAGAATCAGTTACAGTAGTATCAGCGCCTTCAGCTTTTTTTTCTGAGTTACAAGCAACAACTGATAAAGATAAAGCTAAAGCTAAAAAGCCTAATTTGAATGCATTTTTCATTTTTGAAGTTTTTTTTAAGTAATTAATTAATTCGTACTTAATACGTGAAACCAAAAAAGGTAACCCAATAAATTGAAAAAAAATGAAATAAAATTAAAAATGGCCTTAAAAATTAATTTAAGACCATTTTTTGTATGTTAAAGTTAAGACTAGTGTTTAACTTCAGTTGTAGTTGTAGTAGTTTTTACAGCAGTATCTTTAACTGTTGAATCTTTAACTGTAGTATCTTTTGCAGTAGTATCAGTAACGATAGTAGAAGAATCAGTTACAGTAGTATCAGCGCCTTCAGCTTTTTTTTCTGAGTTACAAGCAACAACTGATAAAGATAAAGCTAAAGCTAAAAAGCCTAATTTGAATGCATTTTTCATTTTTAAAGTTTTTTAAGTAATTAATTAATTTACATATTAATACAGTTAATTAAAAAAGGTAACCTGATAAATTGAAAAAAAAATGAAATAAAATTAAAAAAGGCTTTGAAAGTTAATTCAAAGCCTTTTTTTTTATGTTAAAGTTAGACTAGTGTTTAACTTCAGTTGTAGTAGTTGTAGTTTTTACAGCTGTATCTTTAACTGTAGAATCTTTAACTGTAGTATCTTTTGCAGTAGTATCAGTAACGATAGTAGAAGAATCAGTTAAAGTAGTATCAGCACCTTCAGCTTTTTTTTCTGAGTTACAAGCAACAACTGATAAAGATAAAGCTAAAGCTAAAAAGCCTAATTTGAATGCATTTTTCATTTTTTGAATTTTTTTAAGTAATTAATTTCCTGTTAATGCCGCAAAGGTAAAAAGGTAACCCGATAATATGAAAAAAAGTTAAAATATTTTTTTTCGCAGGGTTTGGGTTACCCCTGGTACCAAGATTGTATTAAGCAGGATAGTAGCTATAAATATTTTTTTGTCTAATATTGGGTTACTATTTATAGAAAAATGTATTAACTAGTGAATAACAGTTTAAAGAGTTCAGTTCCAACAGATAGAGAGGTTATTTTAGGTATTCTAAATAACTCAACAGATACGCTTAACAAGTTATACAAAGGCTATTATGCAATGGTTTTGCAGTTTATCCTCAATAATAACGGGGATGAAGATGATGCAAAAGATGTATACCAGGAGGCCATCATTATTTTGTATAACAAAGTTAAGGAAGGCAATTTTGAATTGAGCAGTAAGCTTAAAACATATATTTATTCGGTATGCCGGCGCATTTGGTTAAAGAAACTTAACCTTAACAGCAAAAAAGCCGGTAACATTACTGATTATGAAGATGTGTTTGCTGTAGAGGAGGATGTAGAACAACATGAAGAGAAAGACCTTCAGTTTGTAAAGATGCAATCTGCACTCGAACACCTGGGCGAACCCTGTAAAACCATTATTCAGGATTTTTATATCCACAATTTATCCATGCAAGATATTTGCGAAAAGTTTGGCTATACCAATACGGATAATGCCAAAACACAGAAATATAAATGCCTGCAGCGGTTAAAGAAATTATTTTTTCAACACTAGTAATTGAAATGAGAAACGATTTGGAGTTAGATGCAATTATTGAAGATTATCTTTTAGGTAAACTTAATCCCCAGGAAACTGAGGCCTTTGAACAGTTACGTCAAAATGATGCCACTGTAGATCATAAGGTGGTTTCGCATAAATTCTTTTTAGAATCTATGGAAGCTTTTGCAGGACAGGTACGTTTAAGAGAACAATTAAATCATATCCATGCCGAAATTGATGTGGAAAGCCTTGCTGATGCACTTAGGCCTCATCCATCGCGTGTGGTGCAGTTATGGCGTAAGCATAAATCTGCGATAGCTGTTGCTGCATCGTTTATCGTACTTTCACTGGTTTCTATTTATTCTATACAGCATAACAGCAAGCAGGTAGAAAGGTACAGGCAATTAAGCAATCAGGTAAATAATGCCATTAAAACCCAAAACAGTTTAATCAGGAAGATTAACCACAATAATACAGCCTCTAATAAAAGCAGTGTACAAAATAGCTTTGGAGGAACGGGTTTTGCGATTTCTACAAATGGTTATATTTTAACCAACCTGCACATTATTAATGGAGCCGATTCTCTTTATGTGCAGAACAATAAAGGAGAATCTTTCAAGGTAAAATCTGTTTATACTGATTCTCAGAACGATATTGCCATATTAAAAATCAGCGATAAGCATTTCAGTAATCTATCAGCGATACCTTATACTATTAAAAGCAATATGAGCAGCATAGGCGAAATTGTTTACACTTGGGGTTATCCTAAAGATGATGCCGTATTGGGAGAAGGTTATGTGAGTTCGAGAAATGGATTTATTGGTGATACTACTCAGTATCAGGTAGCCATTTCGGTTAATCCTGGTAACAGTGGTGGACCTGTTTTAGATAATAACGGAAATTTGGTCGGTATTATCAGTGGTAAGCCCGATCAGACAGAAGGTGCTGCATTCGCCATTAAGTCAAAATACATTTTGGAGGCTATTAGGGCTATCCCACAAGATTCTTTAGGTTCAAATAAACTTACTGCCAATAAAAGAAGCCTGCTTTCGGGATTGAAAAGAACGAAACAAATCGAAAAAATACAGGATTATGTATTTATGATCAAAGCTTATTAGTTAGCCATACCCCAAATAAATTAATATACTCAAACCCTGCTGATTCATTTCTGCAGGGTTTTTTTATTTGAATTGTAATTTAGATGTCTGAAAATAATATTATGTCTATGTATTTACTATAGTATTGTTTAGATTTGTTTTAATCAACTTTTAAATATTATTGTTATGAGTATAAGACTAGGCGATACCGCGCCAAACTTTCAGGCCAATACCTCAATTGGCGAAATAGATTTTTATGATTTTTTAGGTGATAGCTGGGGTGTATTGTTTTCACACCCGGCCGATTATACACCGGTTTGTACTACTGAACTGGGCAGAACGGCTGCTTTAAAGGGCGAGTTCGAAAAAAGAAATGTTAAAGTACTGGCTTTGAGTGTCGATTCTGCAGAATCTCATAAAGGCTGGATCAGCGATATTAATGAAACCCAGAACACATCTGTTGAATTCCCGATTATTGCCGATCCGGATAGGACAGTGGCTAATTTATACGATATGATCCACCCGAATGCTTCTGAAACCTTAACGGTAAGGTCGTTATTTGTGATCAGTCCTGATAAAAAAGTAAAATTAACCATTACTTATCCTGCATCTACAGGCCGGAATTTTAACGAGGTATTGCGTGTAATCGATTCTTTGCAACTTACAGCTAATTACAGTGTGGCTACGCCTGCTGATTGGAAAGATGGCGAAGACGTAATTGTAGTAAACAGTATTAAAACAGAAGATATTCCGGCTAAATTTCCTAAAGGACACCAGGTGATTAAGCCTTATTTGCGTACTACACCACAACCAAATAAGTAATTAAACAAAGTTTTTTGTGCTTACGCAACTTTCTTGTTGAATAGCTGATTTGGGCTTGCATTACATCGGCAAATTATTATATTTGGTAGTTTTGTTTCAATATTAACGCTTTATCTGATTGTTTTATTAATGATAATGATCGATTGGTTAAATTAAATGCGAATCAAAGCATAAGGGTTTATTTATTTTATACAATTTTTTATTTTTTTATGGCAACCGGAAAAGTTAAATGGTTTAATACGCAAAAAGGCTTTGGATTTATTGTGCAAGAAGACAATAAAGACTTATTTGTACATTTTAAAGATGTTTTAGGTGGAATCGAAAGCTTGAAAGAGAACGATGCAGTAGAATTTGAAGTAGCTGAAGGCAGAAAAGGTTTACAGGCAGTAAACGTTAAGAAAGTTTAAGCGATACAATATTTATATCTTCATCCCCTGCAAAAAGCCTTTCCCTAAAGAAAGGCTTTTTGCATTTTAAGTAATCGTTACCCTCATCCGATGACTATCGGATTTATTTCAGGGTCTCTGAATATGTACCCAGATGCTCATTTGATTTAAAGGCTGGCTGTATAGGAGAGGCGAAAAACAAAGTTTTATCTTTAAAAAAACTAAGGTAGAAAAACACTCCCTGGTTTTAAAGAGGTGCTGAATAAGTTCAGCATAACGACAGAAGTCTAGGTTAGTAATACTGTATAATCGAAGCTTTTAAGATCACATTATCTCCGTTTGCTACCTTCGTAAATATTAAAAACTGGTCCTTGTCGGATTTAATTTTGTATTTCTTTATCAGATCTTCGGGTTTTGCAGGATAATTTCTAACAATCACATTTCCGGTTAAATTTCCTGCTTTTTTAAGCGCAGTAGTAGTAAGGATCTCTGTTAGCTGAAATATCCGGCCGGGAAAAGCTTTATTGATCTCAGCAGAAGTGTAGAGCTGCGTTTGGGGATGTAATTTTAACAGTCCATAAGTTGAACCAATTAAATTGAAAGCACCTGATTTCAATAAGGCGGCATCGGGTTCATAGAGATAATGGGAAGAATTGAGCGTACCAGAAAAGCGTACCGGAGATTGGATCGATGATTTTTTAAATGAAAATTCCTTTTCTGCTTCATTTAAAGTTACTGCAATAATCTGCGTATCCTGATTACATACACGGTCTATTACCCACAAAAGCTCCTTACATTCGTTTTTTACGCTCACAATATGGATTTCGTTTACCTGCTTCAACTCCGCTAAACCGGCAGAAATATCAAGCAAGGGGGCCGTTTTGATAATAATTCGCTGTGCTTTTTCTAATAAGGTATTGATTATGCTCACCACATCGGGTGTACAATCTTTAAGCATAAAAACCTTGCCTTTTTCAGCCCTTCTTGCCGGGTCAACATAAATGGTATCGAATTTTTTTTCGCTTGCATTTAAGTAGTTGATGCCATCGGTTGCCTCAAAAGTAATATTACGGGCATTTAAGGCCTCTGCGTTGTAGCTAGCAATTGTAGAAAGTTCGTTGTTGATTTCGCAATGGGTAACATTAGTTACTTGTTTGGAGAAATAATAACTATCCACTCCAAAGCCCCCGGTAATATCGATTAAGCTTTCACCCTTAGCTAATTTTGATTTATATTTGGCCGTAGTTTCTGAAGAGGTTTGCTCGATAGACAGAACAGGGGGATAGTAGATTTCGGCCGTTTTGAACCAGGTTGGCAGTTTCTTTTCCGATTTCTTTTTTGCTGTAATCTGGGTAGCGAGTTCAGCCGATGTAATTCCCTCAAATGGACTTTTAGCCAACGCAATCTGATTCACATCTGCACTTAGGTTTGCATTGATGTATTGTTGTACGGCTGTTGCTAAAAGGTTGTTGTTCATTATCAAGTTCGAGTATCAAGTATTGCGTATCAAGTAGCAAGTATTGACGGGGGCAATCTTGCTACTTAATACTTGCTACTTATTCTTCATCACCATTTGACAGGTATGGCGGCTTTTCACTTCCAATAAAATATCTTTATCAACGGTTACCCGATCGATGGTGTGCTGATTGTAATAACGGATGGTTACCAGTTCCAGTCCCTTGTTGTATTTTACGGTAAACTCTTCTGACAGATCTTTAATTAGTCTTTCAATTTGAGTAGGATGATCATCGACACTTACTGAAAAACTAATGGCAGAGTTGAGCATGGTATTGATTTTGATCTTATGGTTATGGAAAAGTTCGAAAATATTGCTCAGGTTTTCTTCAATAATAAAAGAATAATCTTTAGGGAAGATCGAAATCAACGCCTGGTTAATCTTAAATATGAAAGAAGGTATAGGTAAAGGGTTGTTTTCTTTTGTAATGGCTGTTCCTTCACCTTCTGGTGTAAGAAATGATCTCACAAACAACGGAATTCCTTTATTTTGCAAAGGTTTTATGGTTTTAGGGTGGATTACTGTAGCGCCATAATAGGTTAGCTCAATAGCATCGTGATAAGAAAGCTGTGCAATTTTCTCAGTCTCATCAAACCATTTAGGATCTGCATTTAATACACCTGGAACATCTTTCCAAATGGTTAGCGCAGTAGAGTTGAGGCAGGAAGCAAATATGGCTGCAGAATAATCAGAGCCTTCGCGACCTAAGGTAGTGGTGTAATTTTCGCTGGTTCCACCAATAAACCCTTGTGTAACGATAATATTTTCGTCTAACAAAGGAACCAGATCTTTTTGTATAATCTGATTGGTTTTTGCCCAGTCTACCTTTCCTTCCCGGTAGGTATTGTCGGTTTGGATATAGTTTCTGGCATCTGCCCAAAGTGCTTTATTGCCCGTTTCGTTAAGCCAGGCTGCTACAATTTTGGTCGAAACTACCTCGCCAATCGATACAATCTGATCGTAAATGTAATCGTGGTCGTTGTCGGGCTCATCTTCAATCAGCCAATCAATTTCCACAAAAGTATTGGCCACATCATCGTAAACCGAATTGGGTTTGCCCTGAAAAAGTTCTTCAATAATGTTAAAGTGAAAATGCTTTACCTCATCAAAAATTGCGTATGCATCTTCGCTATGTGATAAGTAGGCCTGCGTAAGTGCCTCCAGCTTATCGGTCATTTTGCCCATTGCCGAAACCACAACAAGCAGGTTGCCTTTCTTGTAATCGCGTACAATATTGGCCAGATTTTTTACTCCCTCAGCATTTTTTACCGAAGCACCACCAAATTTAAAAATATCCATACTAAAATGCCTTGATTTGTTCTTTAGCTAAAGCTGCGTTTAGCCAGCCACTCTCTAATTGTGCCTGGTATTTGTTGTAGAAATTAATAGCCGGTTCGTTCCAGTCTAAAACCTGCCAAACCATGCCACTGTAATTGCCGTTTTTAGCTTCTTCTATTACTTTTTCGAATAATATTTTGCCCAGACCTTTGCCCCTGAAAGCTTCGGTTACGATAAAATCTTCTAAGTACAACCGGCATCCTTTCCAGGTAGAGTAGCGGGTATAATATAAAGCAAAGCCTACAACAACATCATCCACCTCTGCTACAAAAGCTTTCCAAACGGGGTTTTTACCAAAACCGGCATCTACAAAATGCTCCAGGGTTACGATAACCTCTTCGGGGGCACGTTCGTAAACGGCCAGTTCGTTAATTAATTCTAATAACCGTGAGCAATCTTCAGCTACTGCGAATCTGATATTTAAATTCATACTAATTAGCTGAAATGTCCGATTTAAAATGTTTAATAACCCTTTTTCCGAAAATACTGCTGCCTATGCGCACCATGGTACTTCCTTCTTCAATGGCTATTTTAGAATCAGCACTCATGCCTGTGGAGATTTCTTTAAAGGCTTCATCTTTACGGAAGAAGCTCACTTTAATGCCATCAAAAAATACTTTAAGCTCGTGAAATTCTATTGCAATCTGTTTTTCGTTTTTGGTATTGGTAGCAATGCCCATTAAACCAACTATGCGGATGTTTTTTAATTCAGGATAGGTTTCATCGCGTAAAAGTTCTACTACCTCGTCAAAGCCAAGCCCGAATTTGGTGTCTTCATCTGCAATGTAAACCTGTAACAGGCAATCGATTACCCGATTATGTTTGGCGGCCTGTTTGTTAATTTCCTGAAGGAGTTTAATGCTGTCTACACCATGAATCAGCTGAACAAAAGGTGCAATATATTTTACTTTATTGGTTTGTAAATGGCCAATTAGGTGCCATTCAATATCTGCTGGAAGTTGTGCCTGCTTATCAACCATTTCCTGTACATGGTTTTCGCCAAAAACACGCTGTCCGGCGTTGTATGCTTCTAAAATCGACTCAACGGGCTGCGTTTTTGAAACGGCAATCAGTTTCACGCCATCTGATTCGACTTCTTTTTTATATTGTTTAAGATTATCAGCTATGCTCATTTATAACTATTTTTGGTAAAATTAATAACCTTGCCGCAATTTGGGCAAAAAATAATACTTTAATTCAGCATGAAGAGACTAATATGGGTTTTAATGACCTCGGTATTATGGTTTGGTTGTAAGCCAGGCATACCCGACGATATTATAAAACCCGATAAGATGGAAAAGATTTTGTACGATATGCACATTGTAGATGGTTACCTGTCTACCATTTACATTCCCGATTCGGCCCGGAAAGTGGCCGCGGGTTATTATAAGGGAATTTATAAAAAATTTGAAACTGATTCGGCGCAATACAATAAAAGCCTGAAATGGTACAATGTTAACCCCAAAGAGCTGGATGCGATGTACAAAAACATCCAGAAAATGTTGGCTGCGCAGAAGAAAGGAACTGCTTTGGCCGATAAATTAATTAAAGAGAAAATATTTAAAACCGATTCGATAGCCATCAAAAAGAAATTTAAGGCCGATTCGCTTGCCATCAGGAAAAAGATGAAACCCGATTCATTATCGAAGGTTAAAGCGGTAGCCGAAATTGCTAAAAAGAAAAAAGCGGCCGATTCGCTGATTAAAATTAAAAAGACCGGGGCTTTAGAAGTAGCTCCGGCAGTACTATAAAATATGTTATATCCCGAAAACTGTTTAGAACGTTTAGGTTTTGTAGAGATAAGGCAACTGATAAGCAAACATTGTTTAAGCCCAATGGGGCAAACGATGGTGCAGAAGATGCAGGTGATGAACCGTTTTGATCAAATCGATAAATTTTTACGCCAAACCAACGAATTTAAAAGCATTCTGCAAAACCAGGAACCTTTGCAGATCAATACTTTTTTTGATATTAAATCGCTGGTCGAAAAAATCAGGGTAGAAGGAACCTATCTGTTAGAGGATGAATGGTTTCAGGTATATACCTCACTGCAAACGGTTTTTTCGGTACTTCGTTTTTTTGAAGAAAGGGCAGAAGTTTACCCAACCCTCGAAGCTTTATTTGAACATTTGCCTATTGAAAAAAATATCCTCCGTAAAATAGAAACAGTAATCGACCCGAAAGGAAAGATTAAACCGAACGCTTCCAAAGAACTGCAGGAAATTACCACGGCTATTTCGAGAACGGAACAAGATGTGCGCAAGCGCATGGATTCTATTTATAAGCAGGCTATTGCCAATAACTGGGTAGCTGATGGTAGTTTAACCGTGCGTGATGGCCGGATGTGTATTCCGGTTTTGGCAGAGAATAAGCGTAAGCTGAAAGGTTTTGTACACGATGAATCGGCAACCGGGCAAACGGTGTACATTGAGCCAGAAGAGGTATTTACCTTAAATAACAAGCTGCGCGATTTGGAATTCGACAAGCGCAGGGAAATTATTAAGATCCTTATTGCATTAACCGACGATTTGCGCCCTTATTCGCCTTTGTTGCTTTCTTATCATGGCTTTTTAACCAAACTGGATTTTGTGCGCGCGAAGGCCTTATTTGCCATGGATATAGAAGCTGAAATGCCAGGCCTGCTAAAAGAACCGAAAACAAAACTGATTAATGCAAGGCACCCCTTGTTATCGATCTCTTTTGCAGCCGAAAAGAAAACCGTTACGCCTTTAAATATTCATATCGATGCAGAAACGCGTGTGGTATTGGTTTCAGGACCAAATGCAGGCGGTAAATCGGTTTGTATGAAAACAGTTGGCTTACTGCAGATTATGTTACAAACGGGCTTGTTAATTCCGGTTGATGCGAATAGCGAATTAGGTATTTTTGAAAACATTTTTGCCGACATTGGCGATGACCAATCGATTGAGAGTGATTTAAGTACCTACAGCGCACACCTCAAAAAGATGCGCTACTTTGTAGAGCACGCTTCGCCCAAAACAATGGTGCTGATTGATGAGTTTGGTACAGGTACCGATCCGCAATTTGGCGGACCAATGGCTGAAGCTGTTTTAGAGGTGTTGAACAATAAGAAAGTAAGAGGAGTAATTACTACACACTATTCCAACTTAAAGCTGTTTGCCGGCAATACACCGGGACTTGAAAATGCATCGATGCTTTTCGATAATGCTAAAATGAAACCGCTTTACGTTTTGGAGATGGGCAAGCCGGGTAGCTCTTATGCTTTCGAAATTGCACAGAACATTGGCTTACCCAAAGAAGTGATTGCATTGGCAAAAGAGAAAACAGGCTCCAACCAGAACCGGGTTGATACCATGCTGGTAGACCTGGAGCGTGAGAAAAAAAATGTTTACGATGCAAAGGTGAGTTTAGCTAATCAACAGAACAAGGCAAAGAATCTAGTTGCCGAAAACGAGAAATTAAAATCGTTTTTAGAAGAGAACCGTAAGGTATTGATTAAAGAAGCGAAGCAGGAAGCACAAAATATTATTAAAAATGCCAATAAACTGGTAGAAAATACCATTGCCGAGATTAAGGAAAAGCAGGCTGATAAAGAAGTAACGAAAGAGCTGCGTCAGAATCTTCAAAAAGAGTTGATTAAAAATACTGTACCTAAGGAACGTCAGAAACCAGTTCAAGTGGTTTTAGGTGGAGAAATTGAAATAGGCGATCTGGTTAAATTTACAGATAGTGAAACCATTGGTCAGGTTTTAGAAATTAACCGCAATGAACTGGTTTTAGCTATCGGCGATTTACGTTCGACCGTTAAAAAGAACCGCGTGCAGAAAGTAAGTAACCGCGAAGCTAAAAAAGTAATTCAGAGTAGTGCAAATTCTTTTGCCGGCCGGATGAATGATGCCGTTTCTGGCTTCAGGGCCGAGTTAGACCTTCGTGGCAAACGTACCGAAGATGCTTTATTCGAAGTTGAAAAATATTTAGATAAAGCAATTATGTTGGGTTTCCCTTCAATTAAGCTAATCCACGGTAAAGGTGATGGTATTTTGAGAAAGATGATCAGGGAGTATCTCCGTAAATACAGTCAGGTGAACAGGATGGAAGATGAACATGCAGATAGAGGTGGAGATGGAATTACCTATGTTTATTTGAACTAGAGAAGATGGATGATGGAAAATGGATGACGGATGATGGTGGGATTTGAGATGTAAGTTGCCATAGGCACAGTTATCTCGACCAGCGTATGTTTGTAAAGGTAGAAATAATGGAAATTTAAATTATGGATTTCTCGACTACGTTGCACTTCGCTCGAAATGACGTAATGCGATAAACAAAACTTTATCACCGTAACGTTGTTATTTTTAAAACGTTACGGTGATGAAAAGAATCTTGATCTGCCTTTTTGTGGTTCTGCTGTCCACAACATGCAAAAAGAATGGTGACGACAACAATGAAGAACCTGGCGATTTGCCTGATGTAGATTTAAAGGCAAAAGTTGTGGCTTCGGGTTTAAGTTTGCCATGGGAAATGGTTTACGGGCCAGACAATTATATCTGGTTTACCGAAAAGGTAGGTAAAATAAGCCGGTTAAATCCATCGACCGGTCAGGTTAGTTTACTTCTAACCATAAACGAAGTACGTACCAATGGCGAAGGAGGCTTGTTGGGTATGACCTTACATCCCAATTTTGTATCTAATCCCTACGTTTATGTAGTTTATGGTTATGGAAGTTCCTATAAAGCTAAAGTTGTAAGGTACACCTATTCTGGAAGTAGCTTAACCAGTCCTCTTATCCTTATCGATCAGATTCCGGCAGCATCTATACACAATGGTTCGAGGTTGCTGATTAGTGGGGATAAATTGTTCATTAGCACTGGCGATGCCTCAGACCAGTCGACTCCTCAGAACATAAACTCTTTGGCCGGGAAAATTTTGAGAATTAATTTAGATGGTTCTATCCCTGCTGATAACCCTTATCCTAACAATCCGGTATGGTCGATAGGGCATCGCAATGCGCAGGGATTGGTTCAGGTAGGCAATAAAATATTTTCTTCAGAGCATGGACCCGATTCTGATGATGAAATTAATATTATTGAAAAAGGACGGAATTACGGCTGGCCAAACATTAAAGGCTTTTGTAACGAGACTGGCGAACAATCTTTCTGCTCAAGCAATAATGTTGCAGAGCCACTAATTAATTGGACACCAACCATTGCACCAAGTGGTTTAGCTTATTATAATTCGGATTACATTCCGCAGTTTAAAAATTCTTTACTACTGGCTGTGTTAAAAGGAACGAAACTAATGCAGTTGCACTTAGATGCAGCACAGACTAAAATTACAGGTACAAAAGATTTTTATGTGAATACTTATGGTAGAGTAAGAGCTGTTTGCCAATCTCCGGAAGGAAAGGTTTACATCTGTACCAGTAACGGAACTGACGATAAAATTGTGGAAATAGCGAAGTAGTAGTTTATTTTTTTCTACCAGGACATTTTTTGCAGCGTTTCCCTTTTTTAAACTTTTCGCAGCATTTTTTGTGCTCGGCAGTACAGCTGAATATAAAGCCCATCCCTTTTTGAAATTCAGGATCGGTGGGCAGTATAAATATATTTTCTTCTCTCTCGTAAATCATTGCAGCACAAAGGTAATAGTTATTTAGATTAATTCCAATCAATAAATTTACTTAGCCGATTTAAAAATTATATTGTCGCTATTTTGATGGCAATTTGTAATTTAGCCGAACTAACCAATAATTCGTAAAATGATAAATAAAGTGGTATCTGGGGCCGAAGAAGCCATCCGTGATATATCTGACGGCGCAACCATTATGCTTGGTGGTTTCGGGCTTTGTGGCATTCCTGAAAATTGTATAAATGCTTTGGTAAAGAAGCAGGTGAAGCAACTAACTTGTATTTCGAACAATGCCGGGGTTGATGATTTTGGTATTGGATTGATGTTGAAACAACGTCAGGTTAAAAAAATGATTTCTTCTTATGTAGGCGAAAACGCAGAATTTGAAAGGCAGTTGTTGAGTGGTGAACTGGAGGTTGATCTTATCCCGCAGGGTACTTTAGCTACCCGTTGCCTGGCGGCGGGCTATGGAATGCCAGCTATTTTTACACCTGCTGGTGTGGGTACCGAAGTTGCAGAGGGTAAGGAAATCCGCAATTTTAACGGCAAAGATTACTTGATGGAATATGCCTTTGATGCCGATTTTGCTATTGTAAAAGCCTGGAAAGGCGATACTGCGGGAAATTTGATGTTCCGTTCTACCAGCAGAAACTTTAATCCGGTAATGGCCATGGCGGGTAAAGTTACCATTGCCGAAGTAGAAGAATTGGTAGAAGCGGGTGAGTTGGATCCCGATTATATCCATACGCCAGGTATTTATGTACATCGCATTTTTCAGGGAAAAGATTACGAGAAGCGAATTGAACAGAGAACGGTTAGAAAATCTGGTGTATGAAGCCAGTAGTCGAATAACAGATTAGAACATTCATTTATTCAATCAATCATTTAATCAATTCTACCATTCAAGATTCATTTATTTACAACTTTATGTTTTCAAAAGAAGAAATAGCACAACGCATTGCTAAAGAAATAAAAGACGGCTACTATGTAAACCTTGGGATTGGTATTCCAACGTTGGTAGCCAATTATATCCCGAAAGGAATAAACGTGGTACTGCAATCGGAAAATGGTTTGCTGGGCATGGGCCCTTTTCCGTTTGAAGGGGAGGAGGATGCCGATTTAATTAATGCGGGTAAACAAACCATTACCACTTTGCCGGGTTCATCTATTTTCGACTCAGCCATGAGCTTTGGAATGATCCGTGCACAAAAGGTTGACCTGACCATTTTAGGAGCAATGGAAGTATCAGAGAATGGTGATATTGCCAACTGGAAAATCCCTGGAAAAATGGTAAAAGGTATGGGAGGCGCAATGGATCTTGTAGCTTCGGCTAAGAACATTATTGTGGCCATGCAGCACATTAACAAAGCCGGCGAAAGTAAATTATTGCCGAAATGTACTTTGCCATTAACAGGCGTTAAATGTATTAAGAAAATTGTAACCGAGCTTGCAGTGCTCGATATTTTGCCCGAAGGTGGTTTTAAACTGTTAGAACGTGCGCCCGGCGTAAGCATTGAATTTATACAGCAAAGTACCGCTGGTAGATTGGTTGTAGAAGGAGAGATCCCAGAGATACGGTTGGATTAGGGAGAAATACAGTTCGTGAAGACACAAACCATGGCTGTTTAGAAATAGGGTTCGACTCCGCTCAGTATAACTAAATTTTTACTTAAAAGAGAAGTCAAGTTTAAACGGCATTGCGCTATAAAACTTGACTTCTCCCGTATTTATTTATCCTCTAAAACAGTATTTCTCAAATCGTTCGAAATGGCCTCGGTTATGGCAATAATTTCATCTGGCTCATTTGTGTTGTTCATTACTATCTTATGGCATTGATTGCGGTAGGGTAGCAGATATTCTTTATAAGCCGGTACCACATGGTTATGCCATTTGTAAAGCACATCGTCTTCCGGATAGCCACGTTCCAGTCCATCGCGTTTTATGCGGCGGTCTAAAGCAATTTCCTCATCGGCATCAACAAAAATAGTATGATCTAACAGTGCTGCAATTTCTTTAAAGTGAAGAATAAATAAGCCTTCAACAATAATAATAGGCGCCGATTTAATTTCAAGGATTTTTACAACAGCCACTGGGTTATTAAAGTTGTATTCCTTTTTATAAACCACTTCGCCGTTAATAAGCTGTTTAATGTCTCTTAAAAACTGTTCACTATCAATGGTTGAGGGCAGATCGAAGTTGTACAACTTATTTTCTTCCTGGGTCATTTCACCTGCCGGAATGTAATAATCATCCTGTGATACAAGTGTTACTTCATCCTGTTTAAAATGGTGAAGAAAACAATTTAAAAAAAATGTTTTGCCAGATCCGCTACCACCGGCAATACCAATTATAAATGGTTTTTTGTTTAAACTCATTGAGCGCTATAGGTTAAATTGCAGAAAAAACGTTTGTCTAAAGCGCCTAAAGAATCGGCTACAGCTTTAGTCATTACAATGATAACATCTTTTGTGGATTCGTTCTCTGTAAATTTACCAACAACTTTTGCAAAGGTGGTACGGTTGGTCATGGGGTTAGTAATCTTAATTACCCTTCCAACAGGTGCTGTACGGTGTAAAACCAGCATTTTTGTGCCATCAAGGTCCTGGTCGGCAATCCAAACGGCAGTACCTTTTTCTTCAATCTGGCTTAAGCCATAAACACTTGGGTCGCGGCGTAGTTTAGGATCTTTTACCATCGTACTGTCTGGCTCATTTTGCTGATCTTCTTTCGACGCATCATTTACTGATTTAGGTTGCGGTGGTTTAGGGATAATCAGTTTCTGATCTACCTTAATGTTATTATCATCCAATTTATTTGCTGTTCTGATCTGATAAGCTGTTAAATTGTATTTTTTTGCAATAGAAAAGATATTTTCGCCTGTAGCTACCGTATGGATAAAACTTTCTTCCTTAGCAGCCTGCACTTCTTTTTCTTTAGTTCTGGTGTTTTCGGCCTGTTTTTCTTTAGGTACCTGTACATCGGCAATAATGCCTCCCGGTACTTTTAAAACCTGCCCAATAGCGATGGCATTATCAGGTAAATCGTTCAGCTTTCTGATCTGGTAAGCAGTTACACCATATTGCTTGGCTATGGTAAAAATGGTCTCGTTTCTTAATACGGTATGAGTGCCGGCAGCATCTGCTGATTTATTTTCCTGAACTGGTTTTTCTTCAGCTGCAGCAACTACTTTATTTTTGTCGATGTTTTTGGTAGCCGGTATTTTAAGTTTCTGTCCAACACGAAGGTTATTGCCGGATAGGTTATTGGCTTTTTTTACTTCTTCTATGGTAGTGCCATATTTTTCGGCAATTTTACCCAAAAATTCTTTAGGTTTTACCTCGTGCTCAATCATCGTTCCACTATCTGCCGGCTGGTTATTTACTACCGGATTTTGGGTGTTGTTTTTTACTGGTTGAGCTGGTTCTACTGTTTGTGATGCATTTTTTGCCGGTATTTTGATCACCTGACCAATGCTTAAATTGCTGCCCGTTAGGTTGTTTAACGCTTTAATTTCGTTAATTGTTGTGCCGTATTTTTCAGCCAGCATATTCAGATTTTCTTTAGGCTTAATGGTATGCTCGATTACATTACCGGTTTGGGTCTCTTGTGCATTGCTTGCAGATCCTGTACCCGTGAAAGGAATGTTAGTAGGCACCTTAATAATTACCCCAACTTGCAGGTATTTATTATCGTTAAAAGCCATAATGTCTTTTGGTGCTACGTTATATCTTCGCCCGATAGAATAATAAGTGTCTTTGGCTACAGTTTGGTGAACGATGAGTTTTTTGCCTTTATTGTTTTCTACACCGATAGAATCTCTTGCTGTACTGGCTTTGGCCTTCGCCACATTTAAAGCCAATAACACTACAGCAGATAAATATATTTTATGCATTTATTTTTATATAAATTTCTAAGTCAAAGGGAGCAATTATACGAATAATATTGTTAACCATCTTCAGTTCTACTGCTCGTTTTTAAGTAAAAATAAGATGACTATACTATTCTAATAAGTATATCCTGTTCATTAACAAATGTTTGTGAAATCGTTAATTTAAAGAATGTCGAATATAAAACGAACTTATAAATCAGGTATTGTTCAAAAGCAATTATTGCCCAAAACTTTTGTCCGATTGGCTTGTTAATTAGGCATTAAAGTATACTATAAAACAAAACAAAAATGGACGGAAAAGAAATAAGCTTAAATGAAAAAGAAGTAAAGCCTGTAGTAGATCTTTTGAACGATTACCTGGCCAATTACCATATTCACTATCAAAAATTAAGGGGCTGCCACTGGAACATTAAGGGGCAAAACTTTTTTACCCTTCACATTAAGTTTGAAGAATTATATACCAATGCGCAGCTTACTATCGATGAAATAGCCGAGCGGGTACTAACCTTGGGAAAACCGCCGCATAGCCGTTTTGCCGATTATATTAAAGAATCTCAGATAAAAGAAGTTAATACTATTGGCATGAAAGATTTAGACATGGTAGAGGCTATTTTAGCCGATATGGCTACACTGATTGAAATTGAACGCGAAGTAATGGAAGCTTCTGATAAGGCTGGTGATGATGGAACCAATGATATGGTGAACAAATTTATGCAGTTTAAAGAGAAAAATACCTGGATGCTAAGGTCTTTCGCTGGGAAAAAATAAGCTTATTGGTCACTGGTTCATTCAAGGACAGTGATTTTAAGTTCGTAGATAAATAGAAATATGTAAAATCTGTTTATCTACGGGCTTTTTTGTTTTAATAGATGCTTAAATATTTATCTTTGGCCATGGCATATAAAAGTTTAGCAGCGTGTGTATCCGATCTTGAAAAGCATGGTCATTTAATCAGAATTAAAGAAGAAGTAGATCCTTATTTAGAAATGGCTGCCATCCATTTACGGGTTTATGAAAATCAGGGACCGGCTATTCTTTTCGAAAAAGTAAAAGGAAGTCCTTTCCCGGCAGTTTCTAATTTATTCGGGACACTCGAAAGGTCTAAATTTATTTTCAGGGATACTTTACCTAAAGTACAGCAATTGGTTTCGTTACGTAACGACCCAATCAAAGCTTTAAAAAATCCTTTTAAGTATGCAGGTTCTGCCATGTCGGCATTATCGGCACTACCACTTAAAACACCATCTGCTAAAAGTAAATTCTTAAAAACGAGTATCAGCAAGTTACCACAAATTGTAAACTGGCCAATGGATGGTGGTCCTTTTGTTACCATGCCACAGGTGTATACAGAAGATATAGATAAGCCCGGAGTACTAAATGCCAATTTGGGTATGTACCGGATTCAGCTGGCTGGTAATGATTACATACAGGATAAGGAAATTGGTTTGCATTACCAGATCCACAGAGGGATTGGTGTACACCAATCAAAAGCCAATGCTTTAGGACAGCCCTTAAAAGTAAGCATTTTTGTAGGCGGTCCACCATCGCACCCGCTTGCTGCTGTTATGCCATTGCCTGAGGGTTTATCAGAAATGACTTTTGCAGGTGCACTGGGCGACAGGCGCTTCCGTTACTTTTATGATGATGAAGGTTTCTGTATCTCTGCCGACGCTGATTTTGTGATTACCGGCAAAGTTTATCCGAATGAAAATAAGCCGGAAGGACCTTTTGGCGATCATTTGGGCTACTACAGCTTAACGCATCCATTTCCCTTAATGAAAGTACATAACGTGTACCATAAAAAAGATGCCATCTGGTCGTTTACGGTTGTTGGTCGGCCGCCACAGGAAGATACCAGTTTTGGTGCGCTGATACACGAGATAACAGGTTCGGCTATACCTCAGGAAATACATGGTTTAAAAGAAGTACATGCTTTAGATGCTGCAGGTGTGCACCCGCTATTGTTTGCCATTGGCAGCGAGCGTTATACCCCTTATTTAAAAGAACGTCGTCCACAGGAAATTTTAACCATTGCCAACCATATTCTGGGTAAAAACCAGCTGAGTTTGGCTAAATACGTATTTATTGCAGCAAGAGAAGACGATGAACAATTAAGTACACACCATATCGACGGTTTTTTAAGCCATATTTTAGCACGCATAGATTTTACCCGTGATATTCATTTTTATACCAATACCACCATCGATACACTCGATTACAGCGGCGATGGTTTAAACAGTGGTTCGAAAGTGGTGATTGCTGCTGCAGGAAACGTAAAACGCGAACTTTGGGATAGCATTCCGGATGGATTGCAACTAGCCGATGGCTTTTTGAAGCCTCAAATTGCTATGCCTGGAGTAGTTGTATTGCAAGCCAATGCCTATTTAAATGCCGCAAAAACAGCAGCTGAAATTGCACTGCTAAATATGGCTTTAATTGACCAGGATTTAGCAGGTTTGCCCTTAATTGTATTGGCAGATGATGCAGCATTTACGGCGGCAAACATCGATAACCTGGTTTGGGTGGCCTTTACAAGGAGTAACCCTGCTGCTGATATTTATGGCATTAACGATTTTACCGAAAATAAACACTGGGGCTGTAAAGGCTCGCTTATTATCGATGCACGGAAAAAGCCTCACCACGCACCCGAGTTAATTAAGGATGCAGCGGTAGAGGCTAAGATTGATGAAATGGCGAAAGTGGGTGGCGCGCTTTATGGGGCGGTCAGCCAATAAGTTTTTGCCACGGAAGCACGGAATTCACAGAATTTCATCTGTCGGAATACCTTTATTACTTCAATACCTGTGTAAGATTTAGCGAATAGCCCAACTGTATTAGAGAAAAGGCTTGAGTTTTATCCTTTACCAGTGCGATAGTTTTCTTCATGCTTTATGTGCTTGCTCTAAGCACCATGGATGCAGAAACAGCTATCATCAAAATGATTACCAATGGGGCACGGGGTTATGTGTTAAAAGATGCTGAGCCCGAAGAGTTGAAACGTGCTTTTGATGAGGTGATTAGTAAAGGGTATTTTTATAATGATCTGGTTACACGAAAAGTAATGCAGTCGTTAAATTCGTTATCGGCTAATTCCGATATTTCAAGCTTTGTGAAACTCACCGAACGGGAAATGGAATTTCTTAAATATACCTGCACCGAAAAAACATACAATGAAATTGCCGCCGAAATGTTTGTAAGTCCACGTACTATTGATGGTTACAGGAACGCTTTGTGTGAGAAATTACAATTAAAGAGCCGAACGGGTTTGGCCCTTTATGCCATAAAGAATGGAATTGTTAAAATTTAAAAACTATATACCCTAAATAAAGCCGATGCTCATTTCAGGATTTATAATTTTTTGAATAATTAAAATAAAAAGCTGATTTTTAAGCATACATATGTTATGCTTTCAACATCCCGTTTAATTACTTTTTTATTGGTGCTACTTTGTGTAATGGCAAAGGCGCAAGACCATAAACTCGATAGTGTGGCAACAAACCTGAACAATTATGGTTTAAGTACCGCTCGTTCTAACCTCTTTGTACATTTTGATAAGAACGTGTACACCAATAACGATCAGGTTTGGTTTACAGGTTATTTGCTTAAAGCGGTAACTGATATGAAACAATACCATACCCTTTACTTATCACTGGTTAACAACAGAGATAGTAGTGTGGTATATCAGGGAAATTTCTTAATAGATAAGGGCTTTTGCTATGGTGCACTGAATCTTCCTGATTCTTTGCTGGGCGGGGCTTATCGCTTTGTCGTGAACACCAACATCACTTTAAATGGCAAACCCGACGCCGAATTTATTCAGCCCGTTACAATTAAATCTACGACATTAAATTCTTTGGTTGACCAGGTATCTGTTTTTAAAACTTATGATGAACATACGGGCAACGGTACTGTTTTATTGAAAATTTTAACCAGCGAAAACCGCTTTGTAGAAGATGCTCAAATCAAATATCAGATTGGGCGAGGTAAGCAGGTTTTAAAATCGGCAGTAGCCAAAAGCAGTGTAATTGGCGAATTAATGATCGATTATCCTGCCGATAAAATTACAGCGGCAAACAACCTGTTAGCCATTAGCATTAAAAAGGGAAGCCATACCCGCTACGTTAAATTTGAACTTCCGGTAAGGAATAAGCCAAAATACGATGTAAGGTTTTATCCAGAGGGGGGCTACCTGATTACTGATTTATTAACTAAAGTGGGGTTTGAAATAAAAGATGGAACAGGGGCAGGCATAAAGGCCCGTGGCATATTGTATGAGGATGATGCCGCAACTGATACCATTGCGACAAGCTCGATGGGAATAGGTACTTTCTTTATGATGCCTAAACCATTAAAGCGCTATACTGTAAAACTTCTTGCAGATGGCCAACAAGGTACAATTTACGATTTGCCGCTTGCGTTAAATAAAGGTGTGGCTTTAAGCACTGCATCGGCCATTGGCAACAACGAGTTTAAAACACAGCTTGAAACTAATTTCAATACTAAGGTGCATGTGTTGGTGCATAATTTTTCAGATATTTTTCTGCAGACTACTTTAGCTTTAGCAGTAGGTAAAATGCAAAGCATCAAATTTAATTTAGATTCGGTGCCGGTTGGTTTGCACACCATAACTGTTTTAGATAGTAATTACAAACCACTGGCCGAAAGGATCTTCTTTGCGCATTATGATCAGATTAACACGGTATCGGTTGAACCCGATAAAAATGAATACAGTACACGGGAACGAGTAGAATTAAAACTGAACATAACAGATAAAGATAATAAGCCGGTAACCGGACTGATTTCGATAGCCTGCGTGCAGGCAAACAGATTGCTGTTAGGCAATAATACTACCATTGTGGATAGTTTTTATTTAAATGATAATCTTCCAGATTTTCCAAATAATAGCTTTGGGCTAAAATATGGCAATAAAAACTATTTAAATGATGTGCTTTTGGTAAAAGGCTGGCGGAGGTATAAGTGGCCGGAGGCTGAATTGGTTAAATCCGAAACAACTAAACTACTTTCCAGCCTGGAATACGAAGGGAGCATATTGAAGAAAAAAAAGCCCCTGGATGCACCGATGAGCTTAACCACCATTGCAGGCACCAACTTGAACTTTTTAAGCACTGACAGTAGCGGAAAGTTCAGCGTTCCGTTTGCTAACCTGCTTACCAAAGAAGTAAAGCCAAATGTATGGCTAAGCATGGCTACCGCTAAGCACGAAAATTACGAACTTAAGATTAACGAACCACAAAAGACAATTAAAACTTATCTGGGACAGCAGGACTTTGTACAACCAGTAAGTAAAACTGGGGTAGCAGATGAGTATGCACAAAGTATTACCTCAACTGCCGGAATTAAGCTGAAAGAGGTGGTAATTAACAATACTAAAGATAATAGTACCAGTTTTAGTAGGAAAGGACATAACAGGTGTGGCGATTATGTTTGCAGATACAATATTTTAAACTGCCCAAACCATTTTGGAGATTTTGATAGCCATGAGCCTGTTAAAGGCAAATCCTATAAAGTTGGCGGAACAGGTGGTTTGGTTGTTTATCAGGGCTGTACTGATGAAGAATCCAAACCTAATCTGGTTATATTAAAAGGAATTAACCTGCCTAAAGAGTTTTACATTTCGGATGTACTGAACAAGAACGAGCCCATCAATTTCGCTACGGTTTACTGGAACTACCAGGTACTGGTAAATGGCGAAACCCCGCTAAGTTTTAATACTGGCGATATTACCGGCAAGTTTAAAATTATAGTTCAGGGGGTAACAGATAAGGGAGTGGTTTATGGTGAAAAAGAAATTACCGTAACAGTAAATAGTAAATAAGAGAGATTTATACTAGCTGTTGGTGTCTCCCTACGGCAGAAATCTAAATATTCAACAATTACTTCAGCACAGACTCTTCGATTCAAAATTTTAACTGATCGGTTAAGCAAAATCTTAATTTATTAACGTATTTGTGACGATTGTAACATTTGTGTTAATTTATGGTTGATACGAGTTAAAATCATCGTTCAATTTGGTTTTTGAGAAGACTAATTTTGGTCTGACTACTAACTAAATCGAATGCAATGACCAAATTAAAGATTACCTTGTTCACTTTGACCATGCTCTGTTTCATGCAGATTTATGGTCAAACGTCGCTCATTAGCGGCAAAATTACCGACGCTTTGGGGCAACCAATCCCAGGTATTTCGGTAAAAATTAAAGGAACCACAATTGGAGCCTCTTCCGATGCGAAGGGGATATTTTCTATTAAAAGTGCAAACCCTGCCACATTGGTTTTTAGTGGAATTGGCTACGCAACAAAAGAATTTGCCTATAGCGGGCAAAGCAACATAACCATTACGTTAAGCGAAGATCAGCAAAACCTGAACGAAATTGTGGTGACTGCATTGGGTGTGAAACGCGATAAGCGAAATTTAACCTACAGCTCGCAAGAGGTAAAAGGCGATCAGATTACCCAGACGAAAGAGCCTAACCTCGTAAATGCATTGGCAGGTAAAGTTTCAGGCGTTCAGATTACCAGTTCATCGGGTACTCCCGGAAGTTCATCGCGTATCGTAATCAGGGGGGCCAACTCTCTTTATGGTAACAACGAGGCTTTGATGGTAATTGATGGTATTCCGGTTAACAACGATGAAACTGGTAACCTCAACACGGGGCCAGGCACCAATCGTATTGCCGATCTTGACCCTAATATTATCGAAAGCATTAACGTGTTAAAAGGTGGTGCAGCAACAGCTTTATATGGATCAGATGGTGCGAAAGGCGTGATTATTATCACCACTAAAGCCGGCAGTTTGAATAAAAAGCCTTCAATTAGTTTTTCTTCTTCTTTTTCAATGGAGAAACCATTGTTGCCGGAGATCCAGAATAAATATTCACTTGGTTCTAATGGGGTGTATTTTGATGGCGTAAATCAAAAAACAAGTACTTCGTGGGGGGCAAGAATGGATACCTTAAAAATTAACGGCCAGCCTGCGCAGGTATATGATCAGTCTGATTTATTCTTTAAAACCGGAAAAACATATACCAACACAGTAGCCATAAATGGGGGCGGGGCTTACAACTCTTATTTTCTATCTTATACCAATTTTGCACAGGACGGAACAGTACCAACTTCTTCTTTCGACAGGAACACTGTTTTCGGGAAATTTACTACACAAATTGTAAAAGACCTGAATGTTACTTTCTCCTTAAATTATGCCAATACCAAAAACCGCAGACTGCCTGAAGGTTATGCTTTGGAAAGTCCGGTGTGGACCATTTTTTCTGCCCCGGTTTCTTACAATCTGCAACCTTCGGTAAACCCAGATGGGAGCCAGCGTTTATACCGTTTTTCGCGTAATAATCCTTATTGGGTGCTAGATAATATCAGTAATACGTCAGTTGTTAACCGTTTCCTGCCCACGTTTACAGCCGATTATAAACCCTTAAGCTGGTTAACGATTACCGAACGTTTTGGTGCCGATGTTTATGTAGAACAAGGCAAATACACCGAGTCTTTACTGTCAGTTTCTAATCCTAACGGAAGAATTGTAAATAACAATACCAATTTCAGGCAGTATAATAATGATTTGATATTGAATGCCAATAAAAGTTTTGGCGATTTTAATGTCGAAGCCTTATTGGGTAACAACCTCATTTCTACTTATTCGCAAAACGGCTATGCCAATGGTTTGGGGATTACGATTCCGGGCTTTAATAATATCGGCTCGGCTTCGACGGTTAAGTTTACAGAAACCAGTTACCTTACCCGGAAAATGGGCTTTTATCTGCAATCAAATATCGATTATAAAAAATTCATTATCCTGTCTTTAACCGGCAGATACGATGGTACTTCGGTATTGGCTAAAGATAATAGGTTTTATCCTTATGGCTCGGCGGCAACAAGTTTTATTTTCTCTAATTTCTTCTCAAAAGGCCTTTCTGAGGTGATGAATTTTGGAAAGTTAAGGCTTTCTTACAGTACTGTGGGTAATGCAAGTATTGGTCCATATAGCTTACTTACGCCCTACGAATCGCAAACAATTAGAAATACTACCTTTCCTTATCAGGGGCAATCAGGTTTCTTAATCAGCCAAGTACTTAGCGATCCGAACCTGAAAAATGAGCGTATTAACGAGTTTGAAGTTGGATTAGAAACTGGGTTTTTTAAAAACCGTTTAGGCATTGAGCTTACCTATTTCGATAAGCGGACAAAAAATGGCATCATCCCATCGGTGGCTTTGGCACCATCTACAGGTTTTAACGCAACAAGTGTAAATTCTGCAGCCATGCGCAACCGGGGTATTGAGGTGTTGTTAAATGCTAAACCAATTTCGACCCAGGATTTTAGCTGGGATTTAACAATTAACTATAGCAGAATCAGAAACAAAGTACTTTCTATATATAAAGACCTGAAACAGGTTGGTAATGGTTTCACTTTTATTTTTGTTAACCAGCCTTACGGCGTAATTTATGGTACACGATATGCCAGAAATGCAGCAGGTCAATTGCTTACTGATAACGGAGGCCTTCCTTTTGCAGCCGACGAGCAAGGCATTATCGGGGATATTAATCCAGATTGGATGGGCGGTATTGTTAATAATTTCAGGTATAAACAGTTTACGCTTAGTTTCTCTTTTGATATGAAAAAGGGCGGCGATATTCAGAATAACGTAGATGGTTATGGTTATTTCTATGGTACACCTAAAGTTACCGAAGATCGTGGACCACGTGTAGTTGAGGGCGTTAATGCAACGACTGGCTTGCCCAATACAGTTTCAGTTTTAGGACAAGCTTATTATCAGCGTGCCAACAGCGTTCTCGAATCGGTAATCCAGGATGGAACCTATGTGAAATTGCGAAATGTAAGTCTCGGTTATAATGTTAAACCAACTTGGTTGCAAAAAACACCTTTCAAAACTATCGGATTTCAGGTAACCGGCCGGAACCTTTGGATTTATGCACCACACTTTACCGGTGGCGATCCGGAAGTAAGTTCGTTTGGCTCATCAAATGGTTCGCAAGGGATTTATTCGTTCTCAACGCCTACATCAAGATCTCTTGATTTTAGTTTGAAACTTACCTTATAGCCCTAACAATTAGAAAGAAATAACATGAAAAAGATATATTTTATTTTAGGCTTTGCACTGATGGTAGCATTAGCCGGATGCAAAAAATACCTGGACGTAAATGAAGATCCAAACAGACCGATTGATGTTAAAGAATCGCTGATGTTACCGCCTATACAAATGCTGATTTCGCAAAATATCAATGCATCGGGCGATGGAAATTTAAGTGTGGTGCTGCAGCAATATTTGCAGGTAATGGCACTTAACCAGGTGGCACCAAATTTTGGTACTTACCTGATGTATAACATCGATATGGATGGCGACTGGAATAATGTGTATGTAAGAACATTGAACAACCTTAATTTATTAAAAATTAAAGCTGCTGCCAATGGCAATTCTAATTATGGGGCTATTGCTAAAATTCTTACAGCCTATACCTTGGGTTACGCAACAGATGCCTGGGGTGATCTTCCTTACAGTCAGGCTTTTTTAGGTGTAGGGCAGCCAACCCCGGCATACGATAGTCAGCAGCAGATTTATGTTCAGATTCAAGCTTTACTGGATGACGGAATAGCCGATATTGCGAAAAATGCCGGCCTTAAGCCCGGAAACGACGATTATGTTTACGCAGGGGATATGGCAAGATGGAGAAAACTAGCTTATACTTTAAAAGCACGTTATTACCTGCACCTGAGTAAAGCGCCCGGAAATACAGCTTCTGCGCAGGCACAGCTGGCTTTAACTGCACTAACTAATGGTATGCAAAGCAATGATGATGATGCCAAAATTGCTTTCAGCGGTGCAGCGGGGTCAGAAAATCCATGGCAGCAGAATTTTTTACCGGGCACTACATTTGTGCTTGCTAATACTTTTGTTGATGCTTTTACAACACGTAACGATCCAAGATTAAGCAAAATGGTTAAACCCGCCAAGCAAACCGGTTTATTTATGGGCCGGCAGATTGGATTAGATGAGATTGGAAGTTTAGAGGCTTACTCAATTCCTGCTGATTTTTATGCAGGTGCCAATGCCAATAACTACCTGGTAAATTATACAGAGGCATTATTCATAAAGGCTGAAGCTACACTTGTATTGTCGGGTTTTGCAGGTGCACAACCTTTTTATCAGGATGGTATCAGGCAGCACATGATTAAAGTAGGCGTGAACACAGCTGATATGAATAGCTACATTGCTTCGCGGGGGACACTTAGCAGTACAAATGCACTCCGTTTAATTATTGAAGAAAAGTCGGTTGCGAATTTTCTTAATGCCGAAAATTATACAGACTGGCGCCGTACCGGATTTCCGGCTTTAACCAAAGTGAAGAATGCACTTTCCGAAATACCAAGAAGGGTACTTTACCCAAATACCGAAATTACAGCAAACCCACAGCCACAACAAAAGGCTAAAATTACCGACAGGTTGTGGTGGGATATGAATTAAATAAATACGGTTAGTAAATAGTGATGAGGGTACCCAGGATTGGGTATCCTTTTTTTGTTGTAAAAAAGAAAGCGTCAGTTCTCAAATTGAAAACTGACGCTTTTTATTATTTAATAATCTGTTTTTATTAAAATCTTACGCCAAA
Organism: Pedobacter sp. KBW01; assembly: GCF_003852395.1. Taxonomy (NCBI): domain Bacteria; kingdom Pseudomonadati; phylum Bacteroidota; class Sphingobacteriia; order Sphingobacteriales; family Sphingobacteriaceae; genus Pedobacter; species Pedobacter sp. KBW01. The sequence continues at coordinate 341,955 of NZ_QAJQ01000007.1, read as the reverse complement.
TGTTAAGAATACATTGTTTCTGTTACTTTTAACATCCGCTACTGGTTCTGAGTAATCATTCAATTCGTAAGGACTTGAGCTGAAATTGTTTTTATAATTCTGATAAGCTAAATCAAAATAGTAATTGTCTACTCTATAGCCAATTCCCCCTGTATAATACTGACCTTGATAGAATTTGTTGTCTCCGCCTTTAATACCGCTTCCATTTACACCGTAACCACCTCTTAAACTAATTTCATTGGTTACTTTCACTTCAGCGCCAAAACGATAGTTAACAGTTTCCTTGTAAGAATTTTTGATAAAATCGTTCGAGCTGTTAATGGTTGAGATATCTGAATTATTATCAGCAGAAAAACGCATCGATGAATAATCAACATAATCAACATCAGCAGATAGTAATGCAGTACCAGCTATAACATAACTTAAACCAGCAGATGCCTTAAGTGGAGTGCGTAAATTGTAACTGAAGGTGTAATATCTACTTGGGTTGTTTGAGTTTGAAGGTGAATTTGTTGCGTTTCCAGCCAGTTTCGCTTGTAAAGTTTCAGAAGTATTATCTTCCAGGTTCATCCATGTTGGTGTTTGGAAATTTAATCCGATCCTCAGTTCATTAACCGGTCTGAAAATCATTCCCAGTTTTAGGTTAAAACCCCCACCTTTTGTTTCTTGATTTCTGAAATGGGTAAGTGAATAATTTTCATTACCAGTATATTGAGGTGGCGTCAAGCTATCATCAAATGTATTAACGATACCTGATTCAGTAAAGGTAGCATCGCTGGTGTACTTTACATTCACGAAACTAGCCGTGGCTCCAATGTAAACCTTGTTGCCAAAATTAAGTGCTCCTGCAACATTAAATTCTGAGGTAGACCCTAAACGTGCCTCATCCCAGTTTTGCTTAAAATTAGCATTGTTATAAGGCTCTGCAGAGTATTGATTTGGAAAAGTTGGTGTATTTTTATTGATTAAATAGCTACTGTATGCATCACCTGCAACAGTATTATTTATCCCTGAACTGTTAGCCTGGTCAACATATGCATCTCTTATTGAGCTGTTTGTATTGGTTCCGTTATAACTGATGTTATTTAAGAAATCATTATTTCTGGTGTAACTTAAACCAAAAACACTGCTAACTAAGCCTTTGCTTACATCGCTACCTTTCATTCTGGCAGCAGGGCTGTAAAAAACTACTCCCAGATTATTCAGGTTAATCTGGTTTTTATTTGCTTTGATGTTATTGCCTAAGAAAGCACTTTGATTGGAAACGCTATTAAATTCTGGTGTAATGCTAAATTCTGATTTGGTAAACAAGCCTAAGCCCGCAGGGTTGGCATTGATAGAACCAATATCTCCACCTACACCAATTTGTGCACCTCCCATGCCTTTAAACCTGGCAGAAGAACCGTAATTGGTTTGAGAGAACCGATAAGCATCAGGCGCATAACTTTGGGCGTAAGCCGTTCCCATAGTAGCTACTGTAGCTACTAGTGAAGCTAAAATATATTTTTTCATCTTGTGTGTTTAAAATTGATTAACCTCTTCCTGCTCTTGATGGGCGTGAACCGCCGCCACCACCGCCGCCGCCAGTTGAACCGCCACCGCCGCCACTTGATGGTGGTGGAGAATAACTAGGTCTGCTTTCTGTTCTTGCAGGAGGACTGTAGCTCTCATTCCTTGTCGGTCTGCTGCTTTGAGTTCCTTGTTGAGGTGAATAGTTGTCGTTTCTTGTTGGTCTGCCACTTTGTGCGCCCTGGTTTTGGGTATATCCTCCATTTGCCTGATTTCTAACCGGTCTGCCAGCATTATTATTAGGTGCGTAAGAAATACCACCATTTTGATTAGCTATGCCCGATCTGCCAGGTCTGCCACTGTTTCCAGCACTGCCTCCATACCTTGGTACACCGCGGTCATCACTTCCTGGTCTTGCTCTATAATTTCCTCTATTCGAATAAACGCCGCCACCACCATAATAGCCGCCACCCCAGCCACCGCCGTAGTATCCGCCGCCGCCCCAACCGTAACGGTCGTAGTAGGAGTTAGGTCCCCACGAGTTCCAGCCCCATGGGTTGTTCCAGCCATAGCCGAAATTACCATAGTAGAATGGGTTGTTCCAGATGCTGCCGTAACCCCAGCCACCGCCGTAGTATCCGCCGCCCCAGCCACTTAAACCGTAACCATTACTCCAACCTAAGCCAATACCCAGGTAGTTTGATGGGCCATAGCTACTGCCATAGTAGTAATTATCGAAATAGGGGTCATAATAGCCCTGAAAGCTGTAACCATTATGAAAACGGTTTATCCTTGATGAGTAATCCATATCATAATAAGGATTACTGGTGCCATAATATTCGTCATATTCCTGGTTGTCATATTGTCCCTGGTTACGCGCCTGTTGTTGGGGTTGAACCTGAACAATTTCTACCTCTCTGGCCTTCGCCACAGAATTATAAACATCATCATAAGACTTGTTCTGAGCCAATTTTGATGTAGAGCATGATGCCACCAGCCCTGCGGCAGCAATCATTACAATGGGTAATAATTTAATTGGTTTCATTGTGTTTATATTTAGTTGTGTGTGTGCATGGGATGTAATGAATATATTCAAATATAACTATTTAATTAGTCGCATAAAACAACAATTAAATAAATGATAATATTTTGTTAAACTTTTGTAGGCATAAATTTATAAATTTGCCATCTAATTTTACAGTTTTTAACACACAAATTACGTTCCAAATACATAAGATGAGCAAAGAAATTACAAGCCGGGAAGCCGATTATTCTCAATGGTATAATGATATTGTATTGAAAGCAGACCTTGCCGAGCACTCAGCTGTGCGCGGATGCATGGTTATTAAGCCCAATGGCTATGCCATATGGGAAAAAATGCAGGCAATACTGGATAAAATGTTTAAGGATACTGGTCACCAGAATGCTTATTTTCCATTATTCATTCCAAAGTCATTTTTCTCGAAGGAAGCTTCTCATGTTGAAGGATTTGCGACAGAATGTGCGGTTGTAACGCACTACCGTTTAAAAAATGACGGAAATGGAAACATCGTAGTGGATGAAACGGCTAAACTGGAAGAAGAGCTGATTGTACGCCCAACTTCAGAAACCATTATCTGGAATACCTACAAAGGCTGGATCCAGTCGTACCGCGATTTGCCTATTTTAATTAACCAATGGGCTAATGTGGTAAGATGGGAAATGCGTACGCGTTTGTTTTTACGTACTGCAGAGTTTTTATGGCAGGAAGGTCACACGGCACACGCTACAGCTGAAGAAGCGATTGAAGAAACGGAACGTATGTTACACGTTTATGCCGATTTTGCCGAAAACTGGCTGGCTGTTCCGGTAATCAGAGGACGTAAATCGCCAAATGAGCGTTTTGCAGGAGCTTTGGATACTTATTGCATTGAAGCATTAATGCAGGATGGTAAGGCACTTCAGGCAGGTACATCGCACTTTTTAGGACAGAACTTTGCAAAAGCCTTTGATGTTAAATTTACAGGTAAAGATGGTAAATTAGATCACGTATGGGCAACTTCATGGGGTGTGTCTACCCGTTTAATGGGCGCTTTAATTATGGCGCATAGTGACGATTCAGGTTTAATTATCCCACCAAAACTTGCACCAATCCAGGTAGTAATTGTTCCGATTTATAAAAGTGATGAAGACCTTGCTAAAATCTCGGCATACGTAAATGAGTTAAGCATGCGTTTAAAAGGTATGGGCATTTCAGTAAAATATGATGATAGGGATACGCAACGTCCGGGCTTTAAATTTGCCGATTACGAATTAAAAGGTGTACCTGTTCGTATTGCTATTGGTGGTCGCGATTTAGAGAATAAAACGGTAGAAATTGCCCGCAGAGATACTAAAGTAAAACAAACCGTACCTCAGGAAGGCCTTGATATTTACATTGCTAAATTATTGGAAGACATACAGCAAAGTATGTTTAACAAAGCTTTGGCTTACCGCGATGAGCACATTACAGAAGCCAATTCTTACGAAGAGTTTCAGCAGTTGTTAGATACCAAAGCAGGTTTTATTTCGGCGCACTGGGATGGAACACCAGAAACGGAGCAAAAAATTAAAGAAGAAACAAAAGCAACTATCCGTTGTATTCCTTTAGATAATAAACTGGAAGATGGTGTTTGTATTTATTCGGGCAAACCATCCATACAAAGAGTGTTGTTTGCAAGAGCATATTAGAATAGTTCTGAGTCGTGAGTTTGGAGCCGTAGGTCTCCCTGCCAATGGCCAGAATTAGTCTTGTTTTGTTTTTTGCAATAGTTTAAATTAATCGTTAGTTGGGAATCTCATTATCCTTGCTAACGATTTTAAATTTTAATGTAAAATAGTATCGCGGAAACAGATGTTTTCAAATCTTATTTCGATACTTGTTAATCATCCTAGTTATTAGAAAAAATGAAATTCGCAACTAAAGCTATACACGCGGGTCAGGAGCCTGATCCAACTACAGGTGCAGTAATGACACCGATTTATCAAACGTCAACCTATTGGCAAAAATCGCCCGGTGATAATAAGGGGTACGAATATTCGAGAGGCACAAATCCTACGCGTAAGGCTTTAGAAGATTGTTTGGCTGCTTTAGAAAATGCTAAATATGGTCTGGCTTTTTCGAGTGGGATGGGTGCTACCGATGCAGTATTAAAATTATTGCAGCCAGGTGATGAGGTGATTACCGGAAACGATTTGTATGGAGGATCTTACCGTATTTTTACTAAAATTTATACGAAGTATGGCATTAAGTTCCATTTTCTGGATCTTTCTAAGCCTGAAAACATATTGCCTTACATTAACGATAAAACTAAGCTGGTTTGGATAGAAACACCTACCAACCCAACCATGCAGATTATCGATATTGAAGGGGTAGCTAAAATTACCAAAGAGAAAAATTTAATTCTTACTGTTGATAATACCTTTGCATCGCCATATTTACAAAACCCGATTGATTTGGGCGCTGATATTGTAATGCACTCGGTAACCAAATACATTGGCGGCCACTCTGATGTGGTAATGGGTGCTTTGGTAACCAATAACGAAGCATTGTACAAAGACCTTTGGTTTATATACAATGCCTGTGGAGCAACCCCCGGACCTCAGGATGCTTTTCTGGTTTTAAGGGGGATTAAAACACTTCATTTAAGGATGAAGGCGCATTGCGAAAATGGCGAGCGTATAGCGCGTTATTTAAAAACGCATCCAAAGGTGGATAAGATCTACTGGCCGGGCTTTGAAGACCATCCGAACCATGATGTGGCCAAAAAGCAAATGCGGGGTTTTGGCGGCATGATTTCAATTACCTTGAAAGGTGCCGATTTACAGGAAACTTTTAGGATTTCATCAAATTTTAAAGTATTTACACTGGCTGAGTCGCTCGGTGGAGTAGAATCGCTGATTAACCATCCGGCTACGATGACGCATGGTTCGATACCGAGAGAAGAGCGTGAGAAAGTAGGGGTAACCGATAATCTGTTGCGTTTAAGCGTTGGGGTAGAAGATATCGACGATCTTTTGGAAGATCTGGAACGTGCGTTGGCTTAAAAAATAGAATTCCGTCATCTCGACTGAAGCGCAGCGAAATGCCTGCCCGTACAGGCGGGGAGAGATCTATCCAGGCAGATTTCTCGACTTCGCTGCGCTCCGCTCGAAATGACGGTTTTGAAGAGGACTTATCTAAACGTACATCAACTTGCATAATAACCTGCGGGTTTGAAGGCGGTATAAATAAAGTCTGTCATTCCCAATTATTCTTGAACGCCACGCTCACCTGTACTAATTTAATAACATGCAATTCCTCGAACTAAAAAAATTTCTCGATCATAAAGTAGAACAATACAACCAGCCTAATTTTATTGTGAATGATCCGGTTTGTATTCCACATTTGTTTGAAAAAAAACAGGATATCGAAATTGCGGGTTTCTTTGCTGCAGTACTCGCCTGGGGGCAGCGCAAAACCATTATTAATAAATGTAGGGAGTTGCTTAACCGGATGGATAATGCGCCTTACGATTTTGTGCTACATCATAACGATGGGGATCTAAAACGCTTACTGAACTTTAAACACCGCACTTTTAACGATACTGACCTGCTTTATTTTATTTCGTTTTTTAAAATGCACTACAACCATTTTGATAGTTTGGAGCAAGCCTTTGTGCCAAAGCAAGATGTTTTTCTTGATGCATATCTGGAAGTATCTAGTGCAGGAAGCGAACCATTTAATACATCTGGGGTTTGTTTAACAGGTCAGCTGCAGATTTCTATAGAACAATGCCTTAATTATTTCAGGCAGTACTTCTTTTCGTTGGATGATTTTCCATATCGCACGAAAAAGCATATTTCTTCGCCAAAGCAAAAATCAACCTGTAAGCGTTTAAACATGTTTTTAAGGTGGATGGTAAGGGCTGATGATAAAGGCGTTGATTTTGGGCTCTGGGATACGTTAAAACCTAAAGATCTGGTTTGCCCTTGCGATGTGCACGTAGACCGGGTGGGACGCCTTCTTGGACTAATTAACCGCAAGCAAACCGATTGGTTAACGGCGGTAGAATTAACCAATCACTTAAAGGAGTTCGATCCCTTAGATCCGGTTAAATACGACTTTGCTTTGTTTGGCCTTGGCGTAGAAAAGGTATTTTGATGTTAAAGTGAGAAAATTCAAAAAAAACCTTCTTTTTTAGAATCAATCTTCCTATTATTACGTAGTGTTTCTACTTTTTAGTGTAGATACTGTCTATTCCAACAGCAATTTCTATGATCGCAGTTAACTTATCTGATGAGGACAGGTGGAAGAAATACAACAATTTTTCGCCTTTAATCTCCATTTTTAAAAAGTTTCATCCACTCAACGATGAAATTGAAAAACGCATTAACCAGCATACCTTTCCGATTAGCTATAAGAAGAATAAATACCTGGTTTCGCCGGTTGACCGCAATAAATTTCTCTTTTTGATTGTAAAAGGGGTAGTAAGGGGATTTATTAAGGATGGAAATACAGAAATTACCACCTGGATTGCGAAAGAAAATGAAGTGGTGGGAACCATACGTAATTTATGGGTAGAAGGCGATTCGGAAGAGTATTTGCAGGCATTGGAAGACGTAGACTTAATTGCCATCCCACATGTATTATCAGAATACTTGTATGAAAATTTTACTGAGGCCAATATTGTTGGGCGAAAAATGATGGAGCAATATTACCGCTCCGCGGAAGAGCGCGCCTATCTCTGCAGAATCTCTTCAGCTGAAAAAAGATATAAACGATTTTTGGTTTCATTTCCCGATCTTATAAACCGGGTTTCTTTAAAACACATTGCTTCATTTCTGGCGATCAGGCTGGAAACATTGAGCCGGATACGGGCTAAAATCTAAATCAGTTTTATTATTGCTTCCTGGTTTTTACAACTAACGGAATAGAGGATTATAACAAACCTTTATTCCGTTTTTTATTATCAAAATATTTCTTTTTTGCTCTAAAATTGTATTATAAATAATACATGTTAGAACATAGTTGTTGATTATTGTCAAAAAAACATCTTTTTAAACACCCTCATGACTAGATGTACAAAATCATATTATCTTTTTTTGTTTACTTTGTAGTATTCAAAAGACAGTTTTTGATTGATTATGTTTGATTAATTTTTGCTTCTCAATCTCCAAAAACAAGATTTTAAATAGTATCTATCCCTTCAAGATTGTTTTGTTTTCAGTGATGACAAACTGATTCGGCTAACATTAACGCAAAGGATTTATTCTTCAGAAACTGCCTTTTAAAAAGATGTTGTGCTCATCGGATGAGAAATTATTAAGTAATAATTACCCTATTATTTCCAGGTGGAAAATGAATAAATTGATACAGCTCCTCTTCTCAGGTTACCTTAAAGAAAATTATCTTAAACTAATGATTTTGTCGTTGTTTTTGATGTTTTCTGCCTCTTCAGTTACTGCACAAACCTATAAAACGCATTATATTGCCCCTGCGCCGTGGCAGTATTGGAGTAGTGCAAACGAAATCATTGTATCTACAAACGTTGCTGGTACTTCGGCAACTGTGAAGAAGAGTGATGGTACTTTAATTACAACATTAACGCCCACACCTGGAGCCCCCGCAGTTTACAGGTTTTCGGGCGATCCGGTTGGATTGGCTAAAAACAGCCTTAATACTATTTTAAATAGCGCAGGGATTATTGTAACCGGTAATAATCCGATTGCTGTAAATGTTAGAAACATTGCTTCTGATGATATTCCGTCAGGATCATATAGCTCAACAAATGATCAGTATATTAAAGGAAATGCATCGCTGTTTAGCTTTGGCGATGCGGCTATTGGTAATACTTTTAGGGTAGGTTACTACCGCGATGGGGATTTGAATGGTGTGGCTGCTTCGGTTTCGACCATCAGACCGGTTTACAGCGTTTTAGCTATCGAGAATAATACCACTGTTAAACTAAATGGTACTGCAATTACCACCTTAAACGCAGGTCAGAGTTATATTTTGCAGGCTGCCATGGGTAGTTTGGTAGAAACATCTGGTCCGGCGGTAATGAATACGGGTATTAACGTAGATGCGCCAGAGGCTTGTGGCGACGGGGCCTACAACCCTGTTCCGCCGGTTAGCTCGCTGGGTAATGAGTATGTGGTAATTAGGGGAAAGGGAAATAAAACGGCCGAACAAACAACTGTAATTGCAACCGAAGCCAATACAAACGTAACCGTAATGAATTTTGATCACAACGGTGTGCTTCAATCTACCAATACTTATAATCTGATTGCCCAGGGCAGTTTTATTACTTTTCCCAATGGTGTAGAAACAGGAACAGGAACGGGTAACGTGCAAGTAGGGGATCCATTTTCGGGATCGAGGATTGTGGCTACAAAAAATGTGGTGGCTTATTCTGGAACTGCAAATCAATGCGAAGTAGATATTGCTACCCTTGCGCCTTTAAATTCGTGCGGGGGCTCGTTAAAAGCAGAAACGGCTAAGTTCAGAGCCAATAATTTAACCGATTTGCCTTATTTTGCTTATCTGGTTACCAAAAGTCCAACTGATAAAATTTACTTAACCACCACTGGTGGTTCTCCAGCTTTTACGAATACGGATATTGAAACCATTTCGGGTGTTGGTACGCGTAGGCAGCTGGGAAGTACCGGGGCGTATGCGGTTGATTTTGATAACACAAATATAGGTAACCCCAGTTCGTTTTTTATCACCAGTAACAGCAGACTTACTGTTGCTATGGTACAATCGGGAGGCGGTTTTTCGATGTCAAACTTTCTTTCTCCGTTTCCGGAGAAAGCTGGTAAACCAACTTATGTACAGTCTGACTGTGCTTCGGCCTTATTGAGTGCCGATCCAAATAGTACGGCTCCATATCAATGGTATTTTAACGGCGTTGCCATAGCAGGAGCCAATTCATCAACCTATCGTGCTGCGGTATCGGGTTCGTATACCATTACTTCGATGCTGGATTGTGGGGTGAGTTCGCAATCCCTACCGGTAACCATTGCTTTATGTAATATTGATTTGGTACTGAATAAAACGGTTGACAATGCATCACCTGCAAAAGGTGCGACAGTTAATTTTACCATTACCGTAAAAAACTCGGATGTAGCATCGGGAGTAGTTTCGGGTACCGGTAATGCAATTGGTGTTTCAGCAACAGATATCCTTCCTTCAGGTTATACTTATGTTTCGAATACAACAACAGCCGGAACAAGCTACGATCCAACAACCGGTTTATGGTCGATTGGAAGTATGGCCTCCGGCCAAACGGTTACATTAACCATAAAGGCCACTGTAAAAAGTTCGGGTAGCTATACGAATACGGCTACAGTAACCGGTCCGCAAAACGATCCGGTACCATCCAATAATACAGCTTCGGCGAGTGTAACCCCGGTTGATATTGTATTAACATCGGGAGCAGGAACAGATGCACAATCGATTTGTGTTGGTGGTACCACCACGGCCATTACTTATTTAATTACCGGAACACCTGTTGTACTGGTTACTGGCTTAGGTGCTTCGGGTTTAACTTATGGTACTACTACATCGGGCGGGAATACCATTTTAACAATTAATAGCGGTACGGTATCAACAGCAGGAACCTACAATTACACCATAACGGCAACTTATGCTTTACCATCTACCACTATTACTACGGCTAATGGATCGATAACGGTGCGCCCGGCGGTAACAACGCCAGTATTTGCTGCAGGTGCTACTTCTACACGTTGCCAGGGAGCTGCTGTGCAAAGTTATCCGGCCACTGCAAATAATACTACTGGAATTACTTACAGCATTAGTCCGGCTAACTCAGGTGTTATTAATGCTTCAACAGGCGAGGTAACCTGGTCGGCTAATTATAATGGAACTGCAACCATTACTGCTGTGGCGGCCAGTCCTTGCGGAAATAAAACCGCAACACATACGGTAACCATTAACTCTACCGGTACTATTTCGGGGGCTGCAACCGTATGTTCAGGATCGAATGGAACATTAACTTTAACAGGTGCACCGGCAACTGTGGTACGTTGGGAATCATCAACAGATAATATCAACTGGACAACTATTGCCAATACTACTGCGACTTTAAACTATACCAACATTGCGGTTACGACTACTTATCGTGCAATTGTTTCGGGCAATGGTTGTACCAACGCCATTTCGGGAACAGCAACCGTAACGGTAAACCCACGCCCGGTAATTGCTAACCAAGCTTACTATATCTGCAAAACGGGCAGCTTTAATTTTAGCCCGGTTGATGTACCAAACGGAACAACTTATACCTGGTCGGCTCCGATAACTTCTTCGGCCAATATTAGCGGAGGAACTGCTGGTACAAGTCAGTTGGCTGTAAATCAAACCCTGAGTAATTCGGGTACTACACTCGAAACTGCTACCTATGCGGTTACACCAACTTATTCGGGATGTGCGGGCAATGCTTTTACCATTACGGTTTATGTAGTGCCAACAATAACAGCGAGCGCTACAGGAACCACTGCCTGCTCGGGTTCAGCATTTAGTGTAACACCGACGAGTAATGTTAGTGGTACAACTTACACCTGGACAGCAGCTTTATTTAGCGGAACCGCTACCGGATTTTCTAATCAGGCTTCAGCTGTTTCGGTACCTATTTCTCAGATTTTATCAAATACCTCTGGTGCCGATGCAACAGTTAGGTATACCGTTACGCCAAACTATAATGGTTGTACCGGTGCAACATTTACTTTTGATGTTTTAGTTAGAACTGCAACACCAGCACCAACAGCGAGCAACCAAACTTTCTGTGAAATTGCCAATGCCACTGTAGCCAGCTTAGTAACTAC